>CAZUPA010000364.1:0-1508 GCA_964622205.1 uncultured Sphaerobacteraceae bacterium | reverse complement strand
CCGGCATCCTGCGGGTGTGCCTTCCGGCCGGGCTCGACATTCCGCCGATGACCGACTGGCCCGCGGACATCCGCGACGCGCTCGGTCACCACACCTGGATGGCGCATGGCGGCAACGAGTTCGACGGCCGCGAAATCAGCCCGCTCGACCCGGACGAACTGCACGCGGTGGCGGACGCCATGCTTGAGCGCGGGATCACCGCGATAGCGATTTCGGCGCCGTTCGCGCTGGTGAATCCGGATATGGAACTGCGCGCGGCGGACATCCTGCGAGAGAGGATTCCAGGGGCGCGGATAACGCTCTCGCACGAGATCGGGCAACTGGGACTGCTGGAACGGGAAAACGCGGCGATCCTCAACGCGGCGCTTCGACCATTGGCCGCGAGGACGATAGTGGCCTTCCGGGAGGCGGTCGCCGGGATGGACATCGCCGCGCCGCTCTATCTCACCCAGAACGACGGCACGCTGATGCAGGCCGATTTCGCGGAGCGGTCCCCGGTCCTGACGGTCGCATCGGGACCATCCAATTCGGTGCGGGGCGCGGCCTTCCTCACTGGCCTGCGCGATGCGCTCGTGCTGGACGTGGGCGGCACCACCTGCGACCTGGGCGTGCTGGTCGATGGGTTTCCGCGCAAGGCATCGATCGCGGTGCGGGTGGGAGGTGTGCGCACGAACTTCCGGATGCCGGACGTGCATTCGTTCGGCCTGGGCGGCGGATCGGTCGTGATCGAGGATGCCCAGGGTAACGTGCAGGTCGGACCGCGAAGCGTCGGCTACCGCCTGACGGACGAGGCGCTGGTGTTCGGCGGCGACACGGTGACGGCCACCGACATCGCCGTGGCGGCGGGTTGGATGGCGCTCGGCGATCCACACCGGGTGTCCGGGCTGGATCCAACCTTTGTGGCCTGGGCGGTGGCGGCGATGCGGGAGATGGTGGACGCCGGGGTGGATCGGATGAAGACGAGCGCCGATCCCGTACCGCTGATCGTGGTCGGCGGCGGATCGATCCTGGTGCGTGAGGTGGCAGGCGTCTCCGAACTGATCCGGCCCGACCACTTCGAGGCGGCCAACGCGGTTGGCGCGGCGATCGCCCAGATTTCGGGCGAGACAGACCGTGTGTTCGCGCTCGGCGGGTCCGATCATCTCACCCGGGAGGGAGCACTGGAGATCGCGAAAGCGGAGGCGACGGAGCGGGCAATCGCCGCCGGAGCCGACCCGGCGACCATCGAGATCGTGGACCTTGAGGATGTTCCGTTGGCCTACCTGCCAGGGAACGCGACCCGCGTGCGGGCGAAGGCTGTCGGGGATTTGCGTCTCGGCTGACTTCAATGAGTGTGTGACGTGGAAATCTCACTGACCCCGGAGCTCGATGCGTTCGTCAGGCGACTTGTCGATTCCGGCTCGTTTTCAACCGAGAGCGAGATTGTCGATGCGGCGCTTGGACTACTTGAGCGAGAGACGAATGAAGTCGCGGTGCTCCGAGTTCAGATGATAGAAGCTCGCGCGGAA
>CAZUPA010000363.1:0-1516 GCA_964622205.1 uncultured Sphaerobacteraceae bacterium | reverse complement strand
CGTTTCGTTTCGAGTGTTGGTCCACGCGACGGCCGTATGCCTGCTGGTGATCGCGGTGATCGCCGGGACCTTTCCGCGCGTCCGGGCCCAGGATCAGGGGCCGGTGTTCTTTACCGTCGCATCGGGGATGGTGACGATGGGGCGGGACGCTCCGGCCTGGTACGCCGCTGCGGTGAGCGTTCAGCCAGGAGCGGAGGCGCCGGACCCGGCGGCGGGCACGGAAGGGTTCCTGCTTGTCATCAGGGGGACCGTTGCCGTTGCCAACGCGCAAGCGAATGGCGTGGCGTTGCTCCAGGCGGGAAGCGCGCTGTTCGTGCCCGCGACGCCGGGGATGACCTTCACCGCCCTCTCAGGAGAAGCATCCTTCTGGCGCGTCGCCGTGACGTCCGCCGATGCTGGGGCGCCACTTTCCGAGGGAGAAGGCGTGTCCCGCCCACTTTCGACCATTGGCGAGGCGGATCAAGCCGCTGGTCCGGACGCGGTGCGGGCAATCGAATTACGGCTCGCGGCATTCGAGCCGGGAGCATTCGCCACGCTGGGAGACGAGGGTTGGACGGCGCCGCTGGTTGTGGCGCTGGCCGGCGAGGGGGTGCTGGGGGACGGATCGACGGTGTCCGAGGGACGGGTGGTGACTCGTTCCACTTCCGGCACACCGGTTGACGTGAGCGCGGGCGATGGCCCGGCGGTGATCGGCTACGTCTCGATGAGCCCGTCGATCGATCCGGCGACGCTCGGTGGTGGAGAAAGCACGACGGGAGCGGGTGGCACGGGGAATGGGCAGGGCGAGGTTCCAGCCAGTCCCTCCGCGGGCGATACCGGCAACGAGGATCCAGGCGCCAGTTCCCCGCCAACGGAAGAGCCAACCGAGGCCGCTCCGGACACGAGTGACGCGGATGGCGACGGGCTGACCGCGGACGAGGAGGCCAAACTGGGCACGAATCCATCCCGGCCGGATACGGATGAGGATGGGCTCAGCGATGGCCAGGAGGTGAACGATTACGGCACGGACCCGAAGGCGCTCGACACCGACGGCGATGGAGTCACGGACGGTGACGAGGCGTTCGGGCAATATGGAGCCATTTCGCCGACGAACGCCGACAGTGACTACGATGGGCTCAGCGACGGAGACGAACTGTTCCTCCACCACACCAACCCAGTGATGTCTGACACCGATGTGGATGGCGAGGGGGACGGCGCGGAAATCGCCGCCAATCGCGATCCGTTGGTGTTCAACGATCGCGACGGTGATTTCCTGGGGGATGGGCTGGAACTCTACTACGGCACGAATCCGGATAACCCGGATTCCGATGAGGACCAGCTCACGGACACCTACGAGTTGTTCACCACCGGCACCGACCCCAACCTGTTCGATACGGATGGCGATGGCGCCGGAGACGGCGTGGAGAACGCATCTGGCACGGATCCATTCGATCCAGCCAGCCATCCCTGACGTGTCGCCCTTATGGTGGCGACGCCCTCGTGACTCGTGAGTATCGCGTGAACGAGCGAAACCTCC
>CAZUPA010000362.1:0-1565 GCA_964622205.1 uncultured Sphaerobacteraceae bacterium | reverse complement strand
TCGGCGTCCCACCCGCCCGGAATCCAGCAGAACTCGAGCGCCTTCCGGGCGTGCGGCCAGATATTGCGCAGCCACTGGTCGTCGCCATTCAGCTTCCACTCCCGGTAGAGCTTCATGATGCAGCCCATCTGGCCATCAGCGGCGGCCAGGTTCCAGGTGGTCGCATATTCGAGCGGCAGATTGGCCCGGAAGCTCATCAGGCCGTTCTCGTCGGTGGCGTGGAGGAACTCGACCTCCCGCATCGACCGCGCCAGCGACCCGAACAGGTACGCCGTCGCCTGCTCGTAGTTCCACACATGCGTGCAACTGCCATGGCAGGAGCCCACGTGATCCTGTATGCCTTCCCAGCCGAACATCTTCCCGTCCGGCGTCCGGAACACCGTCTGGCTGCGCAATGTGCTGATGTTGAACAGCGCGGCCTCCCGCACGACTTCCGGCAGGGGCGAGGCGCAAAACGCCGACACGAACTCGACCGTCGCCGCCTCGAGGTCGTCCGCGTGGGCGGCGATCCGTGTCGCGGCGTCCCAGGCATCCTCCGATTGTGTGGTGTACCAGTTGCCCACAGTCTGCTGGGGAACGGCGTCAAGGCTGGTCAACCCGCGTTCCCAGTTCTGGCGATTCGGAAAGTGCCAGGTCACCTGGAAGGCGAAGACCGCCTCCTCGCCCGGCGCGACCGTCCGGCGATGGCACACGCTCGCGATCGGCGTGATCTCGCCGTTCGGCGCCCGGTCATCGAGATCGCCGTCTTCAATGAAGTCGTCCCAGAAGTCGAGCAACGGCCCGGCCCACGACGTGTTGGTCCAGTCCCGCCGCCGCGTGATGGTCGAGCCCTCCAACGCCGATGTCGCCAGCGCCATCGACCCCCACTGCTCGGCCTCCGCGGGTACGCCCTCGGAGCGCAACAGCACGCCGCGCAGCGATTCCGATGCCACCAGGTCGTTGACGTTGCCAGCCGATTCGCCTTTCAACCCATCACGGCCAACGAAGTTCTCGAGCACGCCAGCCACCGAGATCTCCAGCGGCGTACTACTGGTGTTCCGAACCACGAACCGCAGCATCGCGGCCGGATGCCCACTCCGGTCGGCGTCGGCCGGGATGAGCGGGTTCCACGCCTCGATCCGCGCGTCGAACGGCAATCCCGCTTCCGACAGCGCCACCTGGGCGAGGGGATAGGCCGTGTGGAACGTCGCATCCGTGAATCGCGGCAACCCGGCGTGCGGAACCGGCGAGCCAGACCACCCCTCGTATCCCGACGTGAGCGGTCCTTCCAGGCAGCGCGCCACTGGCTCCGAACCCACTCCCGCCGCGCGAACCGCGAAGAACGCCTGGCGCGGCGAAAACCCCTTCGCGGGCCGGTTGACGATCTCCCAGTCGCGCAGATCGCCTCGCCCCCCGAGCGAGACCGTTCCGGAGCCAATCCCCCCAATGGGCAGGGCCACCCTGTCCAGTTGCCGCCCACGATACGTTTTCAGCACGGGCCAGTCCGGCCGCAACCACGGCCCGGCCCCGGAGGGCGACTGATCTGATTGGATATCACGGGATGAGACACGAACCGCCACGACACA
>CAZUPA010000361.1:0-1566 GCA_964622205.1 uncultured Sphaerobacteraceae bacterium | reverse complement strand
GCGACTTCCACCAGGTGGACGGCTACAGCGGGTGGCAGACGCGTAGCCTGTGGCCCTGGCGCGGCAGCCCCCAGAATCCCCGTTTCGACCAGTTCAACCTGGATTATTTCCGGACCGTCGACTGGGTGATGGAGCAGGCGGAATCGCTCGGCATCGGGATCGAGATGATCCTGGAAGGCTGGGGCGACGAGTTCCCGTTCAACAGCCGGAGCATTTTCGTGGCCGAGTGGGAAGAACTGTGGGTCCGGTACATCCTGGCCCGGTACGACGCCTACAACGCGGTCTGGTTCTGGCAACTGCACAACGAGTACGAGTATTACCCGAATGGCGACTGGCACTATGCGCGCAACGGCGTGGCGGACCGGTGGGCGATCCGGATGGCGCACCTGGTGCGGCGGCACGCGCCGCACGGGCATGTGGTGGCGATCCACAATGGCCCGGAGTTGCCGTCATTCGGCAAGCGGTTCGCCAGCGACCCCACGGTGATCGATACGGTGATGTTCCAGACCTGGGGAACCACGAGTGAGGAACACGGCTGGCTGGCGGCGGGAATCGAGGAGCGGATTCGGGAGAGCCTGCACGACTGGCCCGGGTCGGCGGTGCTCTCCGAGTGGGGGTACGAATTCAACCCCGATTTGCCGCCGATGATGCTGGGGCATCGCTGGTGCGACGCAGATCACACGCGGCGCGGGGCGTGGCGGGGCGTAATGAGTGGCGTGGGGATCATCCATGGGTTCGAGAACTCGTGGGGGCCGTTCATGGAACTGGACGAGGACCAGGAAGGGCTGTTCCACCTACTGCATCTTCGCCGGTTTTTCGACGAAATCGTGGCGTTCCATGAGCTGAAGCCCACCCCGAATCTGGCGTCGAGTTCGGACGCGCGGCGAGGGCATGCGCCGCTGGCGCTGGCGTCGCCAGACGGTGACCTGGCGGTGGTGTACCTGCCGGTCGGCGGCGAGGTTATGGTGGGCGGGGGCGATGGATTCGGCATGGCCATCTGGTTCGATCCGCGGAATGGCGTGCTGGATCAGGCGATGGAGGTGTCCGGTCAGCTATCGTTCAGCCCGCCCGAACCGCAAGTGGGCGACCGCCCCGATGATTGGGTGCTTGTCCTCCGGGCGGGGTGATACCGACCCTTGGGCGTATGCGAATTGGGGCAACCCATACACCGGCACTCGCCTAAATGGGATAGGGTAGTTGGTTGCCGGTTAGGGTTGCCGTACTGGAGCAGGGTCCGGCTCGACGGCAGAGAGAGGACGATATGCGGTGGGACGCGCCGCGATGCGTGAACTCGAACAAGGTCCGGGAAGGTACGGTGTCACGGCCCGCGCGGCAGGTCTGTCATACGGAATCCGGGTGGATCGACGTGAAACGACGCCTGTCTCGATGTCCCGTATCCTGCCGGCTGTGTGGCTGCCCTGTCTCTTTCCGGATTCCGTATGACACCCTTCGTTTGCTCAGCTCCGATATGACCGTGAAGCCGTTGTTGCCAGGGACGATGACCCTATTTTTCGGCGGCGTTGGCGAAATCGGCCATCGACGAGAAGGTCCAGTCCGGCGTGACAG
>CAZUPA010000360.1:0-1573 GCA_964622205.1 uncultured Sphaerobacteraceae bacterium | reverse complement strand
CTCGCGGCCGATCAGCGGCGTTGGCGGGATGGGAAGCCGGGACGGGCGGGAGGCGTCGCGGAGGTTTGCCGCCCGTGGGCGCCGCTGGGCCGCCGCCGCGAAGACCGCGGATTCCTCGGAATCCAACCGCAACGCCGCGGTCAGGAATTCCAGGGTGTTTGCCTGCGGGGCGGTGCGGGCGCCCCGCTCCAGATCGCTAATGCCGCGCGTGCTCAGGCCCGCTCGCGCGGCAAGCGCTTCCTGCGTCAAGCCCGCGGCAACCCGATGGCGTCGCAGCAAGTCGCCAAACGCAGGTTGAGCGGAGGACGTCGTGGTCGATGAGGATCGCCGCTCGTTCACGCGTTGTCCCCTTGATTTGTGCAGGCTCGAAGTGTCTCCCGGATGGTCCCGGGACCATGGTATCAAACCCACTTCGGAACAGTCGCGGGGCGATGCGCGATCAACTTGCGTGGATCGTTGCGTGGGTTGCTCATGGCGAAGGCGTCGGCCCGGGTGCAACATGGGCCTGCACCCGGTCGACACCCCCTGTAACCGGGGCCCGAGACGGTAAGGAACCACCGAGCGAGGAGGAGAGGCCACGAACCAGACTTTGGACAAACCGATGGTCGAGTGGCAGGCGAGAACATCGGAAGCGCGCGCACGGAGGGCCGAACGATGAACGTCGATGCTTCCATCGAAACCACCAGCCAATCCGATCGCTCGATCATCCCGCCGTACGTGAGCGAGCTGGACGCCACCCCGGCGCGCTGGCTTTCCGGTTGCCGCGTCTGGCTTCGGGCCGAATCCGCGCACACCGGCGGCGCCCTTGGCCTGATCGAACTCCTCGTCCCGCCCGGAACGGTCACGCCGTTCCATGTCCACCTGTACGAGGACGTGGCCCTGTACGTGCTCGATGGGGCGATCCGTGTCTTCTGTGAAGGACGTTCCTGGATGCTCGGGGCGAACGGCTTTGCGTTCCTCCCCCGCGGGATCCCCCATGGCTTTCGGACCGAGGGCGAGGCGCCGTCTCAGTGCCTGCTCATTGCCAGCCCCGGTGGGGTCGAGGGGGTCGTCACCCAATTGAGCACCGCCGGGCCGCCGGCGGGGCCACCGGACATCGAAGCGCTGATGGCCGCCGCCGGACGCGGCGGTCTGGAAATCCGGGGAACACTACCCGGGTAATGTGTGCCATTTTGTGAACGACCGTGAGGAGAACCACTATGAACGTGAGCGAGAACACGGAGCAAGTCAAGACCATTTTCGACGCCTTTGAGCGCGGGGACATTGCGTTCATCCTTGGGCAGCTAGCGGACGACGCTCGCTTCGTGAGCCACCTGGACCCGACTGTCCCGTGGGCCGGCGAATTCGTGGGCAAGGACAATGTGCTCCGGTACTTCCAGGCGCTTGGAGGCTCGGTGGAGGTTGTGGACCACCCGGTGAACGCCGTGGTCGCGCAGGGCGACACGGTCGTCGCGACGGGTGAGGTCAGCTTTCGCGTGCGGGCGACGGGCAAGGCCGGTTCGAGTTCATGGGTCTACATCTTCAGTCTCGCAAACGGCGAGGTGCGGAGCTTCACCCAGTTCAACGACCAGGG
>CAZUPA010000359.1:0-1577 GCA_964622205.1 uncultured Sphaerobacteraceae bacterium | reverse complement strand
GTTCGCGGATGGTAACGCTTGCGTCGATGCCGGTTAGGCATCCAAAACGGTCATCCCATATGCTCCTTGCCGGCGTGTGGGCTTCCCCACGCTAACCGGTACGATGATCAACCTGGCCGTCCGCGAACCACCCACGCCCCACCTCCGCCCCCGAAGGTGATAGGGTGGAAACCAGCACATCCCTCTCCCGGCCTCACATCGCCACGAGGTGCGCCATCATGGCCGACAACGACAACCGCAACGAACCCTCCCTGGTCGAACGAGCCAGCAGCCTCATCAACGTGGTCGGCGCCGGCTTCCTGGTCAACATCGCCCTCATCGCCTGGACCATCTACCAGCAACTCTGGTGGATCACCGCCCTCGCCGTCATCCTCGCTCTCGTGATGGCGTGGCAGGCGTGGAACAATTACCGTAACGGCCCCAACCGCTGAACATCCATTCGCCCATACCGGAGAATCCGCCTCGTGTCGTCACTCCCCGTCCGCGAATCCGCTCGCCTCGTCATCCTCAACGAGCGGAACGAACTCTTCCTCTTCCACCATCAGGACCAAAAGCCAGTCGACCCCGCGAATCCCATCCTTCGTCGCTACTGGGTCACCCCCGGCGGCGGCGTCGACCCCGGCGAAACCTGGGAACAGGCCGCGCTCCGCGAACTCTGGGAGGAAACCGGCATCGAAGGTGTCCCCCTCGGCCCCTGGATCTGGAGCCGCGAGAAGATCAGCCCGATGTACGGCCAGACCATGCGCCACGTCGAGCGCTATTTCCTCGTCCGCGTCTCCCAAATCACCATCCACTCCGGCAACCAGCTCGACTACGAACGCGCCGTCTACCAGCAGAGCCGCTGGTGGTCCCTTGCCGCCATCCGCCAGTCCGCCAGCGTCTTCTACCCCGAGGGCCTCGTCGACTTCCTCGAACCCATCCTCCAGAACGCCATCCCATCCACGCCGGTTGTCCTGCCCTCCAACCTCTGACCTGCTTCCCATACTCATCCCCGGAACCGGCCAAATGCGCGCTCGTGGCGGGTACAATGAGGCTCACCGGTACACGCATTCGCCCAGGCCACACTTCGCCAGAGGGAAAGAAGGACCTTCAATGCGCCGACGATTCCACCAGTTGCCAGGCGTTCTCGTCGCGATCCTCATGCTCGCCGCGATGCTGCCCACACCCGCCACATTGGTCGCCGCCAGCCCACCCGCGTTCGCCGGGCAGGTCGATGGCCCCTCGTACCAGAGCCCGCAATTCGGCTACGCCGTCGAATGGTCCAGCGACTGGGCCGCCCGCGAAAACGACACCGTCTCCGAGCCTGGCGGCATCGACCGCATCGTCCTCTCCAACAACGATGGCCTCGTTCAGGTCATTGGAGAGGAAACCGGCCCAACCCCCGCCGAATACCTCGAGACCACGGTCGAGGACCTCCTTGGCGACAGCGCCGAAATCATCGCCAGCGACCTCGAAGCCGACGTTCCCTCAGTCGAAGCCACCTCTGGCAGCCAGAACTACCTGCTCCAGGCCTACGACGTTGGCGACTCCAACGTGGTGGTCATCCTCCGCGCCCGCGAGAACGACTTCCAGGGCGC
>CAZUPA010000358.1:0-1581 GCA_964622205.1 uncultured Sphaerobacteraceae bacterium | reverse complement strand
TTGTTTCAGTAGCCGCCTCAGGGAACACATCCGCCAGGCTGATACAGAACCGTCCGCCACCAGATCGGCGCGGGAACGAAGCCCACCCGGCGGGAGCCGGGTGGGCTTCGTTCCCGCGCGGTATCTAGTAGCGGACGGTGGTTCCGGCTTCGGCGGATTCGGTTTCAAGTTGCTGGAAGCGCGGCGACGCGGTCCAGTCGATGGTGGCGAGGTCTTCGCCGAGCTTGCCGACCATGTAGCGGAGTTCGCTGGCCATGGCGCAGAACTGAAAGCCCTGACCGATGCGGAAGTTCACGCCCTCGGCGCCGGAGGTGTGGATACCCGTGGCCACACCGTGCTTCTTGCAGGTATCGCGGATGGTCATGATCGCGTCGACCAGTTCGGGGATGTCGCTTTCCAGCGGGACACCGAGGCCAAGCCCCATTGAAGCGGCCAGGTCGTTGGGGCCGATGAAGCAGGCATCGACTCCGGGGACGGAGAGGATCTCGTCAGCGTTGCGAACGCCTTCGATGTGCTCAATCTGCAGGACGACGAGCACCTGATCGTTCGCGGCGCGGAAGTACTCGGCGCCGGAAGAGTCCCAGCTCAGCGCGTGCCGCCCGCCGCCAACGCTGCGATTGCCATCCGGGTAGTAGCGTGCGGCCTGCACGGCGCGCTCAGCTTCCTCGCGGGTGTTGACCATCGGCACGACGACGCCCCAGGCGCCCGCGTCGAGCACGCGCTTGAAATTCTCGGCCGTGTTCCAGGGAATGCGAACCATCGGCGCGATGCCGGCGGCGGTCATGGAGGCGAACATCTGGGCAAGCGTCCGGATATCCACCGGATTGTGCTCGGCATCGACGACGAGCCAGTCGAACCCAATCTTGCTGATATACTCGGCGGCTTCGGGCGAGGGCAGCGAGAGCCACGTACCGATCGAAGGCTCACCGGCCTTGAGACGCTTCCGAACATGATTGACACGCATGGCCTCTACTCGTTTCCCTTATCTTCCGGTCACGTTCCGTGTGATAGCGACGTGGCCCTTCGATGCGACTGGTCACCCTCGTGATCTGTGGTGGACACGGTACCAGAGGTTGGCGAAGTGCGACAGGGCCCACGCTGGATCGATGACGCTCCATGCATATGGAGGATCGGGTCGATCGCCGAATTCCAGGCAAAAGGCGAGCGAACGGGGCCGGAACGACGGTTTCAAGGATATCTCGCTCCGCGCATAATCGCGATATAGTGATTGCAAACCCCGGAACATGCTCAAATTCGGGTCACAATGGGCCAAGACTTGTGAAGATTTTCCTAATCTTTACAGGCGATGTGGCGCCAGCTACAAATACACCATCGTTTCCTTCAGGAACTGAATAGTGGCTGGATGAGCCCGAGGCGGACCCCACCGGGAGCAACCTCCATGCGGTCGGCTTCATGCCCGGATGCCGGACTAGCGATGAACCAGTCCGGCATCCGTAACGTTCCGCGGGCGCGATGCGATCAGGGGGTGATGATGACCTTGCCGGTTTCGCCGAGATCGAAGGCGGGGAAGATTTCGAGCGAGTCCTCCAGCGACACGGTATGCGTCACCATCGACTCCAG
>CAZUPA010000357.1:0-1595 GCA_964622205.1 uncultured Sphaerobacteraceae bacterium | reverse complement strand
GACACGCCCGCCAGCCGGCGGAACGCTCGGGAGAAGTGCTGAGGATTCTCGTATCCTGCGGCCATAGCGACGTCGATGACCCTCGCCGCAGGGTCGACGAGCAGTTCGCGCGCGAGATCGAAGCGCGCCTCCCGTACGACATCTGAGTAGGTCCGGCAGCACTTCTGGAGGCGGCGCTGGAGCGTTCGGCCGCTCAGGCCCACGACCTCGGCCATGAGGGGAAGATCGGGGCACCCGTCGGCGAGGTAGGGCCGGATCGCCGAGCGAAGCGCGGCGGGGAAGCTCCAGATTGCGGCCCCGTCGTCCAGGCGAGATTCTTCGGACGCGCCGCCTTGGTCCGCCGCGCCCGGCCGCGCGAGCACGTCACGGCCCACGAGGATTGAGGTGTGCGGCTGGCCGACCAGGATGCGCGTGTTCTGGAAGGCCTCTTGCGCCGCCGGCGACGGGCGCTGGCGCGCGACGAACGTCAGCTCCAGCGGGTCCCAGCTCGGACCGGCCACGCTCCGGACGATCGAGATCAGGGCCTGGAGGTTCAGCCATTCGCCGAGGCAGACGGAGGGGTCGTCGCCGAGCCCCTGCAGGTCGCAGATCACCCGAACCTGATCGCCCTTCAACCGCATCCGGGGCGCCAGCACGCTGTCGTCCAAGGCCGCCAGGCGAAGAACCGCCCGAATCCGAGCGAAGCCGGTCGGCGCATCGAGGAGCGCCTGCCGGAGCGGCGCGCTTACCGAAGCCAATGTCGCGCGCCGCGCCGCCCGAAAGCCGAGGTCCATGAGTTCGACGTCGCGGCCGCATCGCGCGATCCAGTCGAAGGACAATGGAACGCTGACGTAGGCGTCCGGCGTCTCCTGGATCCAGGAGGGAAGGCGGGAACCTTCCAAGGCGCGCTCGATCGGAACGCCCATCTCCCGCAGTTCGTCGAGATAGACATGCAGATGCGCCGCCCTGACGATCGCAATTTCCCTCACCCAGATCTCCACGACAGCTCGAGAACGGCCGGATTAAGACTGCGTGCCTCTTGCGGTGGCGCAAGATGGGCAGATGCGGTCACAAAAACACGCCAGGATATGTGCGCCTCGTTATGGTGTAGCACGCATGACATCCGGTGAAACAGACTCTCCTTCCTATCCCTCACAGGTCAGGGCCGTGGCGGCGGAGCTTGCCCTCACGGGTCCGCTGACCGTCGGGCGGATCGCCAGACGCCTCGGCACGAGCTCCAGGACGCTGCAACGCCACCTGGCGGATCAGGGCGTCAGCCTGCGCGCGATCGTCGAGGACAGCCGGCTCGAGATCGCCCGGGTTCTGCTGTGCAAGACCGATCTGAGCGTGCAAGAGATTTCGGCCCGGACCGGCTACAGCACGCCCAGCGGCTTTGCCCGCGCCTTCGCCCGATGGGCCGGGCTCACGCCGCGCGCCTACCGGCGCGCCGGCCGGAGACCGGATCAAGAAAAGACGTGAGTGGCGCGAAATGGGCAGATGACCCGTGCCGTCGCGATGTAGCTTGGCGCCAGCCGACGACGCCACTTACCGGGCCAAGTGGCCCCAGGGGAGCCGAACGATGATCCGACTGACCTCCATCAGCAGCCTCGCGCTCG
>CAZUPA010000356.1:0-1601 GCA_964622205.1 uncultured Sphaerobacteraceae bacterium | reverse complement strand
AGGTCTGTCGGCCCGCGTCACCAGGCACGACCTGGCGGGCCGGCAGACCCTCGCTGACGCTCGGGCCGATCGGCCCCCACGAAGCACGGCTGACCGGCGACAATGCGCCATACCTCCCCCTGTGAGCGTCCAACCTGGAAGGGGGCACCGTGCCTCGGACTGGGCTTCGCTCGACATGACGACACGTTCTGGCGGAACTGTCCGCCCATGAACGCCTGCGGGGTATCCGCGTACGTACGCGGGGTTCGATCCCGCGCGTGCTTCTGGCGGAATCACCGGCTGGCATGTGCCTGTCAGCCGTTCCACAATGCACGACCCCGTTGTATGGACAGATGATTTGCCGTGCGCCACAATGATGCAGCACTCCAACCGAGATGGTTTTCGACTGCATCGCTCAGGCGAAAGGGGGAACACAGGGACCGCATCCGTGCGTCGAACGACGCACCGCAAGCCTTCGGGATGTGCACAGGAAATGGTGCGCGGCGAGTGCCGCGCAGCTACAGGAGCAGGACATGGACGAACTCACCCGGAACCAGCTTTCCCGTCGTTCCCTTGTCGCCACCACCGCTGCCGGGGCGTCGACGCTCGCCCTGTCCAAGGCGGGCCTTGCCAGCGGTGGCGGTTCCCAACACGCGGTCACGAGCCACCAGTTCCAGGATTCCAATCTCCCCACCGCGCGTGAGGAAACGGTCGTCATCGAGCAGTCGCCGAACAACGTCTGGGACAGCTTCAACCCGTTCATCCCGAACGGCGAAGCCTACAACTACGGACTCGCCATCTTCTGCCGCGAGTACTTCTTCTATTCCAACTTCCTGACGGGCGAGATTACTCCCTGGACGGCCGAATCCTACGAATACAACGCCGATTTCACCCAGTGCACGCTGCACCTGAAGGATGGCGTGACCTGGAGCGACGGCGAACCGCGCACCGCCGGTGACGTCGTCTTCACGCAGCAAATGTTGCTGGATAACCCCCAGCTCAACGGCGCATCCACCGTCATCCGCGATGTCACCGCCGTGTCGGCGCCCGATGACCTCACGGTCGTCTGGGACCTCACCAGCGCCAACCCACGCTTCCACTACCGCTTCATCGCCGGCATCATCGCCGACGGTGTCCGCGTGGTGCCGCAGCACATCTGGGAAGGCGAAGACCCGGGCACCTTCAAGTTCAACCCGCCGGTGCAGACCGGTCCGTACGTGCTGAAGGAAGCCTCCGCCACCCTGCTCTACTACCTCTGGGAAAAGAACCCGAACTACTGGAACTCGGCCAACTTCGATCCCGCCCCGCCGTACGTGATGTACCGGCAGGCCAGCGAAGTCGATGCCTCGGTCCAGGCATTCCTCGCCGGGAACGTTGACATCGGCAGCATCGACTACCTCAACCAGCAGGTCATCGAGAGCCAGTACGACCAGACGGCCCGGTTCGACTTCCCGGATCCGTGTACACGCGGCTTCTACTTCAACGTCGACTCCCCGAGCGGGCTGTTTGCGACGCCTGAAGGCCGCTGGGTCATGTCCCACCTGATCGACCGCGAGGTGATCGCGACCACGATCTGGCAGCCGCCGTCTCGCCCGGCAAGCTTCCCGTGGGCCGACTACGAT
>CAZUPA010000355.1:0-1604 GCA_964622205.1 uncultured Sphaerobacteraceae bacterium | reverse complement strand
GGCCCGGGGTTGTCCAGCCAAGGGCGAGATGGTCCGGAGCGAGCCACCGTGCGAAGATGGGGACCTTACAGGCGAACGGGTTCGGATTGGAATGCGCTGACCCAATGGTTCGAAGGCACGGCGCGCCAGCAAAGAAGGAGTGCATTGATGGCCATACCGGTACGACCGCTCGGCACGACGGGGGAACAGGTCTCGCTTCTCGGCCTGGGGGGCGCGCATATTGGTGGCAAACCATCGGAAGAGGAGGGCATCAGGATCATCCACGAGGCGATCGATGCCGGCGTGACCTTCATGGACAATGCGTGGGAGTACGCCGGGCGGGAGAGCGAGCGCCGGATGGGCATCGCCCTGGCCCAGGGCGGCTACCGGGCCAGGGCATTCCTGATGACCAAGGACTGCGCGCACGACCGAGTGGCGTCCCACTCGATGGAGATTCTTGAGGAGAGCCTGAAGTCGCTCCAGACGGATTACCTGGACCTGTGGCAGTTGCATGAGGTGGTGTGGGACGCCGACCCGGACCGGATCTTCGCGCCGGGGGGATCGGCCGAGGCGCTACTTAAGGCAAAGGAGCAGGGGAAGGTACGATTCATTGGGTTCACCGGCCACAAGTCGCCGGAGATTCACCGGAAGATGCTCTCGCAAGGCTTCCCGTGGGATACAGTGCAACTTCCGCTGAACGTGCTGGACTACCACTACGAGAGCTTTGAACGCGAGATCCTGCCGCTCTGCCTGGAGCAGGGAATTGGCGTGATCGGCATGAAGTCGAACGCCGGTGGGCACCTGCAAGACGCGGGCGTGGATATCTCCCCGGAAGACGCGCTCCGGTATTCGATGAGCCTGCCGGCGCCGGTCTCGACGGTGGTCTCGGGAATGGACTCGCTCGACGTGCTGCGCCGGAACATCGCGGTGGCGAACGACTTCGTGCCACTCGGTGACGAAGAGCGGGCCGCCCTCCTGGCGAGGAGCGCGTCGAAGGCCGACGGAGCGGAGTTCGAGCCGTTCAAGTCGACCCGAATGTTCGACGCGGCGCCGGGGCGCATCGCCAACAACTATCCGGTGAATGCTCCCGCGTAGTTGACGAGGGCGCCGGCAAGACAACGGGGCAGGGGAGTAGTTCCCTGCCCCGTTGTCGTCCCCTATGGCCTACTCGCGGGTTGTTCGAGGGCACAGGCTTCCAGCACCTCATCCGGTACATTGCCGAATACGAGGTCGATCCCCACTTCCCGCCCATTGCGGAGCACGGTCAGGACCACTTCGTCGCCCGGCTGGTAGTCGAGCAGGATATGGGGGAGACCATCCTGGGCGGTTATCGGACGGCCATCGATGGTGAGGATGACGTCTTCGACCTGGAGTCCGGCATCGTCGGCCGGGGAATCGGCTATCACCCTGCGGATCAGGGCACCACCTTCATATTCGAGATTGTTGGCGGCGAAGGTGCCGCGGTCGATGAACTGTTGCGTGATGCCGAGATACGGAGCGGAGATGCGGCCGTCCGCGATGAGTTGCTCGGCGATGATGGCGACCATGTTGGACGGAACGGCGAAGAACAGGCCCTGTAGCGGGGTGCCATCTGTCGCGAGCGGGAGGCCGAGCGTGTTCACGCC
>CAZUPA010000354.1:0-1607 GCA_964622205.1 uncultured Sphaerobacteraceae bacterium | reverse complement strand
TAACCATGGCGCGCGCCCGAAACATCAAGCCAGGGTTCTTCACCAATGACGAGCTGGTCGAGTTGCCGATGGCCACCCGCCTCCTCTTCATCGGGCTCTGGACCCTGGCCGACCGTGACGGGCGCCTCGAGGATCGCCCCCGCAAGATCAAGATGGAGGTCTTCCCCGCCGACGAGATCGATGTGGACGAAGCGCTTTCCACCTTGGTGAGCAGCGGTTTCATCCTTAGGTATCCAAAGGGCGAAGGGCGGTTCATCCAGGTCATCAACTTCGCCAAGCACCAGCGCCCACATAGCAACGAGGCGAAGTCGACGATCCCACCGCCTGACGCCGAAAGCACGGCGGCATCGCCAGAAAACGCCCGCCATTCCGGGGAAATTGCCCGGACGGCGCACCATGGTGAGCAGGGCGGCGAACCAAGGTTGCAAGCGCTTCGCCCTGATTCCCTTAACACTGATACCGGATTCTCTGATACCGGATTGATTGACGACCTTCCCGCTGGCGCGGGGCGGCAGATGCCGCCGGCCGTCGAACCCCAGCCCGAGGAGTCAAAGCCACGAACCGAGAAACAACGGGCCAGTGACGCCGTGTTCGAACGGCGGTTGGCGCTCTACGGGGCGTGGTGCGAGGGCGTGGGGATCGACGCCGAGGGCGAGGAGGCGAGGGTGGGCCGGGACATCGCGTTCCGGCACCTGAAGCCGATCGTCGCCGAGCCGGTGCCCACGCCGGACGAGTTCGGCGCCTGCACCCGCTACCTGGCCAGCCAGAGCTGGCGGGACGACCCGCCGTCGATCCCGCAGGTGATCCAGGGCTACGGCCGCTGGGTGGGGCAGGGCCGGCCGAAACGCGCCTCGCCTCGCATCCCAGCCACCGGCCGGGCGTCGCCAGGACGCGGTGGAGGCATGACCCCGGAAGAAATCGCGGCATACGCGCTCGAACTCGAAGCGCAAGGACGCTGACATGAACAAATCCGAATGCGCCAGGATCATCGCCATCCTGGCCACCAACGACCGGTCCGGAACGATCACGCCGGCCACGATGGACGCCTGGGAGATGGTGATGGACGACATCCCCTACGACGCCGCCCAGGCCGCCGCGGCGCACTGGCTCAAGCATCACAAGTGGTTCCCGATGCCGGCGGAGTTCCGGGACATCCTGGTCAACGCGCTGACCGGCCTGCCGGAACCCGACGACGCCTGGTCGGTCGTGATCGACCGCATGAGGGCCACGTATCTCGGCCACCCGGCGCCCGCCTGGAACGCCCCGGAGGCGATCCGGCTGACGGTGGAGGCCATGGGCGGGCTGAACGCCCTGCGCGTTTCCACCAGCCCGGCGAAGGACGCGGAGCGGTTCGCCACGGTGTACCGCCGCTACCGGGACCGGGCCCTGTACGACTTTGACATCGGAGCCGCGTGGGATCGGCAACTCGCCTCGGGTGAGATCACTCCCCGCCACCGGCTCCCAGCCTGAGAGGACATCACATGAGCATCATCACGGCCACGGCGCCGCGATTCGGCGACATCGCCATCATCGACGCCAGTGTCTGGTTCGACATCGAGTACGACGATAACGGGCACATCATCGGGTCACAGGAGTGGTACGACGCC
>CAZUPA010000353.1:0-1613 GCA_964622205.1 uncultured Sphaerobacteraceae bacterium | reverse complement strand
CGCTCCTTCAACCCATCTTCCCTGCCATCCAGGAAATCGACCACGTCATGCACGTGGGCTTGGTACTCGTCGCGAATCGACTGGCCCACACATGGTCCGAGGCAGGTTCCCAAATCCAGTTTGAGGCAGGGCTTCCCGTAGCTGCGAGCTGTCTTGAACGATCGCGTGCAGGTTCGCAGCGGTACGGCGTCATTGATGACGTCGATGGTCCGGCGGGCGCCCTGCCTGCTCCGGTACGGACCATAGTAGCGTGCTCCATCGTCCTTGCGCTCCTTGACCAGTGAGACACGTGGCCAGGGGTTGGCGATATCGACGCGAATGTAGGGGTAGTGCTCGAACGAGCGCAGGGCGGTGTTGTAGCGAGGCTGGTACCGGTGGATCAGTTGCGATTCCAGGATCAGGGCCTGGAGTTCCGTGCCGACCACCACGGTTTCGATGCGCGACATGGTCTCGACGAGCCCATCCATTTTGCGCGTGTACCCAAGCGGTTCGGAGTAGTAGGACGAGAGCCGCTCGCGCAGGTTCTTGGCCTTGCCGACGTAAATGATCTCGTCCCGCTGCCCATGCATGATGTAGACGCCAGGCTTCCTCGGCACATCCTTCAGCCAGGCGCGGTCCAGCACCGAGCGGGCCCGGCCCACGTGGTCGCGCGGGCGATCGACGGCGGGCGCGCCACCCGCCTTGAGGTCGTCCAGCGATGACACCCCCGTTTTCGAGGCGATCTCGACCAGGCGCAACGCGACCTCGGCCGTCAGCTCGGCGTCGCGGCCGGCGCGGTGAGTGTCACGCGGTCGCAGACCGACCGCCGAGGCGACCCGGTCGAGGCTCGGTTTCCGCACCTGCTTGAGATAGCGCATCGCCAGGGTAAGCGTATCGATCCGCTCGTTAACGAGCTGCTCCTGCCCTGCGCGCTTCAGCTCTGTATTGATGAAGGAGAGGTCGAATCGGATATTGTGGCCGACTAGTGTCGCGTCTCCGATGAACTCCATTACCTGCTCCGCGACCTGGTCGAACGGCGGCGCGTACTCCAGGTCTTCGTCGCGGATGCCGGTGAGGTCGACGATGAAGCGCGGAAGTTCCCGGCCCGGATTGACGAGCGTCTCGTAGCGCTCGGATAGCCGGCCCGCCTGGTAGCGGTAGAGTGCGATTTCGATGATCCGGTTGCGAACCGGTTTCAGGCCGGTGGTCTCGACATCGATCGCCACGAAGTCGTCAAGGATGGTCTCGCCATTGACCGCGGCTTCCCGGACAAGCGCCCAATGATCGTTGACCAGCACGACCTGATTGGCCTCGTTGGCGAGAATGCCCCGCAGGAGCGGCTTCCAGATCGCCGTGGAGCCACTGTTGCCGAAGACATGGCCGATGAGCCGGTCTTCATGCACGGAGCCGCCGTTGGCGCGGATAAACTCCAGCGCGCGATCGCACAGGGCGTCGTAGCGAACGTCTGGCGAGGGATTTTGCACCATGGTGAATTGTTCCGAGCGTGGACGCATGGGCGGGACCATTGGGCGAAGTGGCGGAACGATTATCGGGCCGTGATACACTCGACCCGGTGTACGAACACGCAAGAGATCGACATATGATACCCCATGTTTAGGACATGCGTTCGCACC
>CAZUPA010000352.1:0-1618 GCA_964622205.1 uncultured Sphaerobacteraceae bacterium | reverse complement strand
TGCTCGACCTGGTTGCCGCATGGACTTCCCTCGACGGCGCTTCTTCCCGCCGTCCTACCCGGCGGGGATCGCGGGGACGAAGTCGCCGCCCGTCGGCGTGCCATGCACGTAGCTGGCATTATCGACGCGGTGAATCACCACCACGCGCTCCCGCCCACCCGGCACCGGCGCGTGCGCGTCTCCGGTGGAGACGGTTTCCGGCTCCCGTCCATCGCGCAGGCCCTCGCCCAGCACCCGGCCATCGAGCCCCTCGGGCACGTCGATCCCCAGCAGCGAAAGCACCGTCGGCATAATGTCCACCGCGCCGGTCGGAACGGTTGAGATCACCCCCTCGCGAAAGGATGGTCCGTTCGCCACGAACGTCGCATGCATGTCGTAGGGGGAAAGCGATCCGTGGGAGGACTTCAACGCCGACTGCGTGGTGAGCGAGGCCACCGTTCCCGGTACGCCGAAGTCGTTGGTTTCGTTCGTCCACACCGGCGAGACGCCCAGCAACGGTTGCCGGGAATTGGTGTGCCCGTTCCACAACTCCGCCATCGGAATCACGCCTGGAAGCCGTTCGACATCCACGCTTCCACCCAGCACGACATCGACCCACTCCTGGGCGTGCAGCCACTCGACCAGCGGCGCGAGCGCGGCTGTATCCGGATCGGCATCGCCCGGTTTCGCGTAGATGTAGTCGCTCGCCGTCGCCAGTTCGGGAAGCGTGTCACCAATGTCCTTGCGAGCATCGCCCAGGTACTCGCGCAGCGTGCGATGGGCTCGCACGGTCGAATGCCCATGGTCGGAGAGGAACAGGATGTCGAACTGATCGCGAATGCCGCGCGTTTCCATCGCATCCAGCACCTGGCCCAGGCAGTCGTCCACGCTGGCTAGTGCGGCCGTGGTCTCCGGCGAACCGATACCCGTGTAGTGCAGCGAGGAATCTGGCTCGGCCAGCCACAGGGTAATCACCCGCGCCGATTCGTCGTTCAGGTAGATATCGGTCACCGCGCTGGTCGCGTAGGCATTGGACGCCACGGCGGGGACGGCCTTCTCAGGCAGCTCGCCCAGTTTGTCCCGCAGGTCGTACAGGTCGGCGATGCCGAACGCCGAGTTTGGGTTCACCAACCGGCCCCGGTCGCCGAAGGTCCACAGCACATTCGAGCCCGACGACCCGGTGCCCGCCACCGCGACCCTGGCGCCATTGCGAACCAGGATGTCGCTCAGCGATTCCACCAGTTGCGTCCCGCGCGGATCGGCGGCGCCCAGGGCGTCCAGGTGCTCGTAGCTGCCGGTGTCGATGATGTGATCCGGCCGCGCGTCCGGCACAAGCATCGTGTTCGCCACGATGCCGTGCCGGCCCGGCGACCGGCCGGTCGAGAACGTGCTGCTGTTCACCCGGGTATGTGACGGGTAGGCGGCATGATGATCGGCGAAGCGAACGCCGCCGTCAGCCAGCCCGCGAAGATTCGGCATAACGGCGGGGTCTACCTGGTCGGGTCGCAGCCCGTCGGCTCCGAAGATGAGAACTCGTCGGGTGTTCTGGGGCATGGGTACCTACCGGGGTGGGCGGGAACCGGAAGCACGCATGCTCCCGGTTCCCGCGAGCGAGTGGCTATACCTCGTTGAAGCAGAG
>CAZUPA010000351.1:0-1647 GCA_964622205.1 uncultured Sphaerobacteraceae bacterium | reverse complement strand
ACGGACTCCGCGAACTCGTTTTGCTCGTCGGTGATGGTGATGATCGACGCCTGTTGCGGCGCCAGCCAGGCCGGGAATGCTCCCGCATAGTGCTCGACGAGTCCGCCCACGAACCGCTCCATCGACCCGAGCAGCGTGCGGTGGATCATCGCGATCCGGTGGCGCTCCCCGTCTTCGCCGATGTAGTTCACGTCGAAGCGTTCGGGCAGGTTGAAATCGACCTGGATCGTGGGGCCGGTCCAGGCCCGTCCGAGGGCATCCAGCCACTTGATGTCGATCTTGGGCCCGTAGAATGCGCCCTCGCCTTCATCCAGCCTATAGGAGAGGTTGCGGCTGTCCAGCGCCTGCTTGAGCTTGTCGATGGCCTCGTCCCAAACCTCGTCCGCACCGATGGCCTTTTCCGGGCGGGTGCCGAGATAGACCTCGAACCGGTAACCGAAGACATCGGCCATGAGAATCGCGAGATCGATGACTCCGGCGACCTCTTCCACCACCTGGTCGTGGGTACAGAAGATGTGCGAGTCATCCTGCGTGAACCCGCGGACGCGTAGCATGCCGTGGAGCGTGCCGGACCGCTCGTAGCGGTAGACAGTGCCCAGTTCGGCGAAGCGGATTGGCAGCTCGCGGTATGAGTGGATCGAGTCCTTGTAGATCATGATGTGGCCGGGGCAGTTCATCGGCTTGAGATAGTAGTCGACTTCTTCGATCGACATTGGCGAGTACATGTTCTCGTGATACGTCTCGAGGTGCCCCGACGTGCGGTAGATCTTCTCGGAAGCGATGTGCGGCGTGTACACGAGATCGTAGCCGCGGTCGAGTTGCTCCTGCTGCTCGAACTGCTCGACCAGGTAGCGGATCATCGCGCCCTTGGGGTGCCAGAGGATCAGGCCAGGGCCGATCTCGTCGTTGACCGAGAAGAGGTCCAGTTCCTTGCCGAGGCGGCGATGGTCGCGCTTCTGGGCTTCCTCCAGCTTGTGCAGATAGTCGGCAAGTTCGTCCTTCGTGGGCCAGGCAGTGCCATAGATGCGCTGGAGCATCGGGCGCTTTTCGTCGCCACGCCAGTAGGCGCCGGCGATTGACTGGAGCTTGAACGGGCCGATCTCGCCCGTGTGGTCGACGTGTGGCCCGCGGCAAAGATCGAGGAAGTCACCCTGCTGGTATGTCGTGATCGTCTCTCCCTCGGGGAAGCCTTCAATCAACTCGACCTTGTAGGGATTGTCGCCGAAGATTTCGAGCGCCTCCTCGCGCGAGATTTCCTTGCGCTCGAATATTTCCTTCTTCTTCCGGTGGGCGAGCATGCGCTTTTCGATCTGCTTCAAATCATCGGGTGTAAGAGGGCGAGGAAGCTCGAAATCGTAGTAGAATCCGTTCTCGATGGCCGGTCCGATCCCGAACTTCGCGTCCGTGAACATTTCCTGCACGGCTTCCGCCATGAGATGGGCGGCCGAGTGCCGCATGCGGGCGAGTTCGTAGGCGTGCCGGTCGCCCGGATCGACGGCGATATCCATTTCCTCGATGACTTCAACTTCAGTGGACATGGGGTCCTCCCTTGTGACCGGTGGCGCGGCCGCGCCCGGTCGAGCGGAAACAATACGGCCCGGCAATCCAAAGGGACGCCGGGCCAACGTGGTTCCACCCTCATTTCGA
>CAZUPA010000350.1:0-1682 GCA_964622205.1 uncultured Sphaerobacteraceae bacterium | reverse complement strand
CACCCGGATGGGGAGGAACTCGCCGCGGGATCGTCTTCGCGCGGACAGTCCTTAGGTGAGAAACCGGGATTGGAGAGCGGGCTCCTGATGTACCATTGAAGGTGAACCGTACTGGTCCGGACAGGTGTCCGGATCGTGTGGCCCCTGCCCATCCGGGCCCCTGGAGAATCAACATCGTGCGGAATCGCCGGGATCTCAATCACGCCACCAACCGCGAGATGGAGGACCGTCAGCCCGAGCCAGGTCGCCCGCCTCGCGGCGAGAATCCTCGCTGCCCATGGTGCGGTAGCCGGAACACGGTACGGGTGCAGCGCGGTTTCGTCGGCCCAACCGACGACCGGAACCAGTATCTCCGGTGCGGCGCCTGCGACCGGGTAACCTACGAGATCGTCTCCCGCACCGCGCGTGACATGCGCGTTGGGCAGTTCCGGGTTGGCGGCAACTGGCGCGATATCCAGGGCCAGGCCAAGTACACCATTACCCGGATACTGAAGGTTGGGATGAACGAAAGCCTGCTCTACGTGAAGCCCCTGATCCGCTCCGAACCAGAACCGCCGCACGATCCCGGCTCGCATTAGCCACGCCTTCACCCACGCCAGGCCGCCCACCGCCAGTTCCGGTTGGCGGCGGCACGCCCGTCCCCATTCCCTTCGTCCTCCCACCTGAAACAGGTTTCCTCACCATGACCGACATATCCACGATAGACATCGACGCGACATCGACCGAACTCACCGAATTCCGCGGCGACGCCACCTTGAGTTCCGAGGTGGCCAGGCGGCGCACCTTCGCCATCATCTCCCACCCCGACGCCGGCAAGACCACGCTCACCGAGAAGCTCCTTCTCTACGGCGGCGCGGTGCAACTCGCCGGGTCGGTGACCGCGCGCAAGACCCAGCGCCACGCGGCGTCGGACTGGATGGAGATGGAGCAACAGCGCGGCATCTCCATTACTTCCACCGTGCTGGCGTTCCCCTACAGTGGGTACCAGATCAACCTGCTCGACACCCCTGGCCACCAGGACTTCTCGGAAGACACGTACAGGACGCTGACGGCGGTGGACAGCGCGGTGATGGTGCTGGACGGCTCGCGCGGCATCGAGGCGCAGACGCTGAAGCTGTTCGATGTGTGCCGTGCCCAGCACACGCCGATCTTCACCTTCATCAACAAGATCGACCGGCCGGCCCAGCACCCGCTGGAGCTTATGGACGAGATCGAGAAGACGCTCGGAATGGAGACATATCCGCTCAATTGGCCGATTGGCGACGGCCCGGATTTCCGGGGCGTGTTCGACCGGACGACGCGGACAGTGCATCTCTTCGAACGAACCCAGCACGGCGCGCGACAGGCGCCTGTGCAAATGACAGATCTGGATGATCCACTGCTCGACGAGCGAATCGGCTCCCACCTGGCGAACACGCTACGCGAGGAACTCGAGCTACTGGACCTGGCTGGAACCGAATTCGATCTGGAGGCGGTCCACGCGGGCACGCTGACGCCAGTCTGTTTCGGCTCGGCATTGACGAACTTTGGCGTGCAATTGTTCCTCGACCGCTTCGTGGAGCACGCCCCGATTCCCCAGTCCCGCGCGACCAACGAACAGGCGATGGAACCCGACGATCCGACCTTCTCCGGTTTCGTCTTCAAGATCCAGGCGAACATGGACCCACGACATCGCGACCGGG
>CAZUPA010000349.1:0-1709 GCA_964622205.1 uncultured Sphaerobacteraceae bacterium | reverse complement strand
TTGGGTTCATATATGCTGACCACGAGTGTATTCGCCTGGGCCCGATCGGTCAACTCCCGCCACCCAGATCCGGACATTGCTCAGGGATCGACAGGGTCGAGGCCCGGGAGCGACGCGACGCTCAGTAATGTCGTCCGGATTTCAGGGTCGAGCGCTGGTCGGTCCAGCGGTCGACCACGGGCGGACCTGGTGTTTCGCCCGCGATAATTCATAAATTCAGTAATTCCGTTTCGAGGCGATTTTGCCCGGAACGACGGGCATTTTGGCTGGCGAATTAGTGCGGAATTACCGCGACTTAACGCGGCCACACACCATGTTCCTGTGGACGAGACGTGCAAGATGGGTGGTCCTTTCGTGGGATGAGCGCTGGAACATCCACCGGTGACAGGCACAAGACCTGTCACTACCTGGATCACGGGTGATCGAGCGGAGGCGAGCGCGTGGGGATTACACACGCATCGTCTCTCCAGTGAACGCATCGAAACGGGAAAAGTCCGCCACATGGAGTGACATTCGTGGCGGAGCGGACACGCGGAGAGCGATCGCGGAGAGCGATCGCGGAGGGCATCCGGGGTGATGGCGCGATGACCGCCGGTTAGCGAGGCCAACGCCTGGGGATGGGAAAGACCACTTACTTCGCTGACGCTCAGCACAGGCTCGCCGGTTCGCTCATGGTCCGGCTGTCCAACCCGTCCACGCCCCACCGCGCCAGGCCATTCACCAGTACGGAAGACCCAACCGGCATCCAACGACCGCATCCCATGGACGGCGTGCCGGTGTGTGGTCTTCCCCTGAGAGTCATGCCGATGTGTCGTCTTCCCCATCGGCCAGCGCGACCTTTCCGGCCCCTTCCGCGTTACCGGGAGTAGGCGCGATGATCGAGCCAGCACCGGAACGCGACGGGGATCGGCACAGGTGGCTGTATTGCGACTTCCACAATCAGGGCGGGAACAAGCGAGCGGCGACGAATGCACCAGCGGCGAAGACCCGGCCGAACAGGCATGGATCGAGGCCGCCCGGCACGACCCGCGCGCCTTCGCCCCGCTCTACGAACGGTACGCCCCCGCCATCTACCGATTCTGCTACCGCAAGGTCGGCGATCCCGACCAGGCAAACGACCTCACAGCCCAGGTCTTCGTCAAGGCCATCGAACGCATCCACCGCTACGCCCCACGCAAGAACGCAACGTTCCGCTCCTGGCTGTTCACCATCGCCCGCAACACCATCACCGACGGCTGGCGACGCCATCGCCCCACCACCGGTATCGAACCCGTCGCCGGCATCCTGGTCGACGCCGATCGCGGCCCGGAACACCTCGCCATCGAGCGCGAGGAAGCCATCGCCGTTAGCCAGCTCCTGAGCGAGCTGCCCAACAACCAGCGCGCGGTCGTCGAACTCCGCCTGGCGGGCCTCTCCACCCGGGAAATCCAGTCCACGCTCTCCATGTCCGAATCCGCCGTCAAGTCATCCCAGCATCGTGCCTATCGTCGCTTGCGCGAGCTTGTGTCGCTGGCTGAAGGAGCCGCCTCGTGAGCACCAACCACCCATTCGATCCCAACCAGAACGATCTCCCGCCAGGACGCGGGACCGACGCCCGGGAATCCGGCGCTGACGCCCTCGACGCCCTGCTGAACGAGATCGCCCAGGGAACCCGGCACACGACCGCCCGGCATGGCGAAGGCCACCACGAGCCAAAGGGTCGTTCCCAA
>CAZUPA010000348.1:0-1712 GCA_964622205.1 uncultured Sphaerobacteraceae bacterium | reverse complement strand
TACCGGGTGATCGACCGGCTGATCGCCGCCAACCGCGACTACGACCTGCTGGTTGTCCCGGGAGACGATCACGTCTTCTCCCGTCACGCCGGGTATGTCGATCGCAGGCAGTGGGACTACTACGTGCGACACCTGATGGGAATGGAGCCACCGAAGGGCTTTCGTCTGGAGTAGCCCGCCTGTACCGTCGCGCTCACCGGCGAGGTGCCCGCGGTGAAGGGCGGGCCGGGTGCGCGCGGCGGGCAGCGTGAATCGCTACAATCAGGTTCCAGGCCGGGCTCGCGGTGGCACTTCCCGTTGGAAGGCCACGATGAGACCGGTCCGATCGACTTGAGACGAGCGTTGGTTTGAGCGCCACCCGGGAGAACCCGCATGACCGAGACACCCCACTTCCCTGACCGCGACGCGACCAGGGATGAATTCGTGTGGCTGGAGGAGATTTCCGCCGAAAAGGCGTTGGCCTGGGTCGATGAGCAGAACGAGCGCACGAGCCAGCGGATCGATGCCGCGCGGCGAGAGGAAACCGCGTCCAGGGTCCTGGAAGTGCTCGATTCCACCGAGCGCATCCCCATGGTCACCAGGCGCGGTCCGTACCTGTACAACTTCTGGCAGGACGCCGAACATCCGCGCGGCCTCCTGCGGCGCACGACGCCCGAGAGTTACGAGACGCCGGATCCCGAGTGGGCCGTGCTGCTGGATGTTGACGAACTCGGACGGAAAGACGGGCAGCAATGGGTTTTCAAGGATGCCCAGATGCTGTTTCCGGACTACACCCGCGCCCTGGTGGAACTTTCGCCTGACGGCGGGGATGCAAGCGTGGTTCGCGAATTCGACATCGAGCGCCGGGAGTTCGTGGAGAATGGCTTCACGCTGCCGGTGGCGAAAACCAGCCTGACCTGGGTCGACATCGATACCGTGCTGATTTCGACCGAGACGGGGCCGGACTCGCTGACAACATCCAGCTACCCTCGCCAGGTCCGCCGCTGGAAACGCGGCCAGGCCGTGACCGACGCGCCGATCGTGCATGAGGCGCCGGTCGACCACATGGGGCTGTTCGCCCAGCACGAACATAGTCCGGGTTTCGAGCGCGACATCCTGACGGACATGGTCGACTTCTACACTTCGAAGACGTGGCTGCTCCAAGGAGACGAGCTGGTCGAGGTCGATGTCCCGGATGATGCCTACGCGCGGTTCCACCGCGAATGGCTGCTCGTGCGGCCCCGGACCGACTGGACCGTGGGTGAGACCACCTACCCGGCGGGTTCGCTGCTGGCCGCCAGCGCCGATAACTACCTGGCGGGCAAGCGAGAGTTGGAAACGCTGTTCGCCCCCGACGAGCACACCTCGCTGGAACACTGGAGCTGGACGCGCAACCACCTGCTGCTGACCGAACTGCGCGATGTCGCGTCGCGGGTGGAAGTGCTGACGCCAGGGCCCGATGGGTGGTCGCGATGGGAACTGGGCACGATCGAACCGCTGCAAACGGTCCAGGCCTCGGGCGTGGACGACAACGAGAACGACGACTACTGGCTGACGGTGTCGGGGTACCTGCGGCCAACAACGCTCCAGATCGGAACCGTCGGCGATGGGGAAGCGCGCACGATCAAGACATCGCCATCGTTCTTCGATGAGGATGCGTTCACGGTCGAACAGCATTTCGCCACGTCGAAGGATGGAACGCGGGTTCCCTACTTCCAGATCGCGCCGAAGGA
>CAZUPA010000347.1:0-1734 GCA_964622205.1 uncultured Sphaerobacteraceae bacterium | reverse complement strand
ACGCTGGGTGGCCTCGGAGTACGTGGCGTCCACAAAGTTCAACCAGCCCCAATAGGCGCGCAAGGGGCGCTGGGTTGGGTGGGCAATCACAGCCCTCTATATCGAGGGACTGGTCCTGTCGGTCGCCGCGATCTCAACTCTTTTTTGAGGGCTGGTCGTCCTTCGAAGGGGCCAAGGGGTATATGGGGTGCGCACGATATAGTTCGAAGGACCCGGAGGCAGCACAAACGAGCCCGTGAGTTCATTCCTCTTCAAATGATCTCCAGAGGCAGTCTTTACCTGAGGGGAGACATCATTCCTGGAGCTTGAGGGCTTGGCTTTTGGGTTTTGAATGATAGCGCTCGATTTGGCCATGGTTGCCTGCCCTTCATGGATACAAGCCAAGTGTACCAAGTGTTTCAATAGTCGCGGCCAGGCGATGCGAGGCAGAATCAGTTTTCCTGAACCGCGCACTGGTGGAGCCGGAACATTCATCATGGTGCGGCGCGATCACATGTCCATCTTCGAGACGCTCTGGATGTCGAGCCGCAACCGGCTGCCGTAATCGGTCAACTGGCGGAACAACCGCTCTGGCACCCATCCCGCGACAAGGGCGACAAGCAACCCGCCCAGATTGGCGAAGCTGTAGATATCCTCCAGCGCCCGCCACTGGGACTCTCCCGTCGCATCCTCGTCACTGGGTTCCGTGGCAGCCCCTGTCCCGCTCGCCTCCGCGGGCTCCTCCGCCGGTTGGTCCTGCGCCAGCGCGATGGGCATTCCTGGCCCATCGAACGGGAGCAGGGGTTGGGCGACTTCACCATTCGTGGCGGGAGTCCCGTCATCGGACGTCTGGACGCCATCCCCGGCGGGCGGGGTGGATGGATCGAAGACATCCATTTCCGCCAGTATGGAGAGGTTGGCGATCAGGAACACCGCCATCACGGCGGCCATTCCGGATAGCGTGAACGCACGTGCGAGTTCCACTCGAAAGAGCCCGTAATCCTCCCCCAAATCCGGGCTCGCTCCAGTCTGCCGCACCTGCAACAGGGAAAGAATGCCAGATGCCGACCCCACCAGCGAAAACACGATGGCGGCGGCTATGGCCTCGGTCGTCGCGCCCGCCAGTACCGCCGCCGCCAGCAGGAATGCCCCGATGAACTGCACCACCACAACCAGCCAATGCTGCTGGTTGCGGAGCCGGAGCAACGACCGCTGCCGGTCGTAGGAATAGGACGAGAGGGCCGAGGCGATGGTATAGAGGCTGTAGGCCGGTTCCTTGTTCTTACTGGAGTCGTCCGAAATCTTCGCCTTCGCGGCGTCCAGTTGTTGCTTCAGGGCGATCTTGACGGATTCGGAGAAGTGCGACCCGGCCAGGCGCATATCCAGGCTGTAGGCGTGCGCCATGAGCGATGCCTTGTCGCACTCGTGCGCGATCAAGGAGTCGCGCGCGTAGTCGAGCCGGCTCTGGACTTCCAGGTAGGCCGTGCCCATGTTCCAGGCGCGGGCCGATGGCAATTGCGCAACGGGCTTGTCGATGAATCCCAGCGCCGCGCCAATCTGGTCGAGATAGGCATCCATTCGCTCCGGTGGAAGCGGCCCGGCTATCGCCGCCGGTGACACGGTATCCGCCACAGGTGGAGCGGACTTGAGGATGGCCCCGGTTCCATCGACCGCCGGCATGTCCCTCAACGAGAGGTATTCCGTAATCATCCGCTCGTAAATCTCGGGCGTTACCTCGCGCGCGGTCGACTGCGT
>CAZUPA010000346.1:0-1736 GCA_964622205.1 uncultured Sphaerobacteraceae bacterium | reverse complement strand
GAACCCGCGACCTTCTCCTTGGCAAGGAGATGCTCTACCACTGAGCCACTTCCGCATGACAATCGCCAGCAGGAGGGATTCTAGGCCGCCCGCCGCTTGCCTGTCAAGGAAATCTGGACTGTTCGGCGAATCGCGGATCGCTGGACAACAGGCCATTTGGCGCGGGCGCCTGTTGTTCGGTATTCGGTCCGGCAGGCAGTTTGATAGGCTTCCCGCTATGGCAGGTTTGAAGCGCAACAAGGAGCGACAACATGAATGCTCAACCATCGATTCTTCCGGATTCACTCGTTTCAGCGGAATGGCTGGCCAAACATCTCGATCATCCGGCGTTGCGCGTGGTGGATATCCGCGGCTACGTCCGCGCGACCGATCACGGCGGTGGGCGGCAATCCGCCTCATATGAGAGCGCGCGGCCGGAGTATGACGAGGGGCACATACCGGGGGCGGTGTTCATTGATTGGACCTCCGACATCGTTGACCCCGATGCCGGCGTGAAAGCCCAGATCGCGTCACCGGACCGATTCGCCAAGGCGATGTCTGCCGCGGGCATCGGAGATCTCACCGATGTCGTCGTCGTCGATCAGGCGGGCGGACATTTGGCCACGCGGCTGTGGTGGGCGCTCATGTACCACGGCCACGAGCGCGTGTCCATTCTGGATGGCGGCTTCACCAGGTGGACGGCGCTGGGCTTGCCCGTCACTTCCGCCATCGTTCAACCTGAGCCCGCCTCGTTTTCGCCGCGACTCCAATCCTCGCTCTTGAGCGGCGCGGAAGACATGCTCAAGCTCATCGAGTCACCGGATCGTCAGATCGTCGATGCCCGCGACTCGAAGACCTTCAGCGGCGGCCTCCAGCGGGCCCGGCGTGGTGGGCACATACCCACGGCCATCAATCTTCCGGCGTCCAGTTTTCTTCGGGAGGATGGGCGTTGGAAGTCACCCGTTGACATTCGTCAGTCGGCGATCGACGCGGGACTCGATCCCGATGCTCACGTCACCGCTTATTGCAATGGCGGAGTGACGGCAACCGCGGTGCTGTTCGGTCTTCACCGGGCCGGAGCATCCGATATCAGCAACTACGACGGATCGTGGAACGAGTGGGGCGAGCGTGACGATCTCCCGGTGGAAGGCAACCAGGATCTGTGGGCCAAAGGCTGAACGGGACCTGGAGGGTTCAACGCGTCGTACATGCGGAAGCCCCTGTCCGGCTGGACAGGGGCGAAGCAGGGGCCTGGTGCCAAGGCGCGGACTCGAACCGCGGACCGCACGATTTTCAGTCGTGAGCTCTACCAACTGAGCTACCTTGGCAAATATCGTGGCGCGCCGAACGACCCTCGAATCGGTGGGCGATAGAGGGCTCGAACCTCTGACATCCACGGTGTAAACGTGGCGCTCTTCCAACTGAGCTAATCGCCCAGACCCGTAGTCATTCGCGGTGCCCAGGAGAGGATTTGAACCTCCACGCCCTAAACGGGCACTAGCCCCTCAAGCTAGCGCGTCTGCCGATTCCGCCACCTGGGCAGGTGTTCCCTACGGCGGACCGAAGTATAGGGCGTGACCGGAGGCCGCGTCAACGCAAATCGCCGGATTGTGCCAATCGATCTCTTCCGCGTCTTTCGCCATCCAGCAATCCCGCGCGCCAGCACCACGCGACCGGCATGGCCAGGACGAACCTTTCTTCAATGCGGGAAGCAATCCGCCGCGAATGGCGACAAGTCAGCCTCATGGTAGGATTCC
>CAZUPA010000345.1:0-1739 GCA_964622205.1 uncultured Sphaerobacteraceae bacterium | reverse complement strand
GATGACTGCGCCAAGTTCCCTGGCCTCGTCGATTTCACCGTCTCCGATGGGGGAGCCTTTTCCGACACCCGGACGACGGTTGGCCCCGACCTGCCGATCGCCTATTTCGACAACGTCCCGGCTGGCCCCATCTCGATCGCCGAAACCGTTCCCGCCGGGTACGAGCCGATGGCTGTGTGGTGTACGGACGAATTCCACGAGGGCGGCGCGGTCAACCTTGCCAGCCAGCCGCTAGTCGACGGCGACGCCATCGCCTGGGACTACGCTCCCGATTCCCGGCTCGTCTGCATCTGGTTCAACATCCCCACCGGTGCCCCGCCTGTTGGCGACAACGTGATCACCATCCACAAGTGGCGCTGCAACGTCGAGGACATCGGACTCGACCCGGTCTGGCCGCTCGACGACCTGCTCGCCACTTGCGATGAGGTCATGAACGACGTCGAGTTCACGCTCACCGCGCCGAACGGCATGTCGACGCAAACCACGGCGAACGGCATGGTCGAGTGGACGGGTGCGCCCGAGGGCGCCTTCTCGGTCCAGGAAACGATTCCGGACAATTACGACCACCCGGTCGTCTTCTGCGGCATTTCCATCCCCAATGGCGGCGGCCCCATGGTGCAGGTTCTCTCCGCCAACGGCCTGGTCGAAGCCTCCTTTGGCGTGCCGGGCTCCGCCTACACCTGCCACTGGTTCAACATCGACATCGGTCCGAATACGATCCGGGTCTACAAGCGTATCTGCCCGGACGAAGTACTGTATGGCGGATCGCTCGATCACTACAAGGCCGAATGCACCCTGGAAATGCCGAACGTGACGTTCGATGTCACCACCACTCAGGGAACGATCTCCGATGTCACGAACTTTGGTGGGGTGGTCGTCATCTCGCCGATCCCGGCCGGGCAGTTCACCATCCAGGAGACCATTCCGGACGGCTATGGGGAACCGATCGTCTTCTGCGAAATCCGAGCCCATTACGGCGGTGTGGACAACAGCCAGCCGATGCAGCCATTCGCCACCGCCAACGGAACGTTCACGGCGGAAATGCCGCTGGGTGGCCACTTCGACTGCTGGTGGTTCAACCTCCCCGGCGACACCCCCGGGGATGACGGCGAGGTCCAGGTCGCCAAGTGGCGATGCCCCGATGGAACTACGCTCACCGAATCGAACGATTGGTACGCGCAGAACTGCGTGGAAGCCCAAGATGGCGTCACCTTCATCCTCTCCGCGGCCAATGGGAACCAGTCGCAGGCAACGTCCAGCGGCAAGGTCATCTTCACGGGCGTCCCAACCGGCCAGGTTGGCATCCAGGAGACGATTCCGGACGGCTACGGCGAGCCGGTCGTCCTCTGCATCGTGGACGGATCGCCGATGCGGTTCCCGGCGCCCACCGGGTTCGTCAGCCGCGACCTGGCGCCGGGCGGAACCGTGGCCTGCCATTGGTTCAACATTCCTGGGGGCTCCGGCGACATCACCATCATCAAGCACACCTGTCCGGCCGGGTACGATCCGCAGGCCGCCGGCGCCGATCCCGGCGTCGACTGCCCGGAGGTCGCCAACGGCGTGGAGTTCACGCTTGATGGCCCCGTTAGCGCCACCTCCACCACCGGCGACGTGATGCCCGGAGTCGCGTACTTCGGCGATCTCGACCCTGGCCTCTACACCGTCACCGAGACGGTTTCGGCCAGCATCGCGGCGGTGTTCGTCACCGAATGCACCGGTCACCTGATGGGCGAGTTGCA
>CAZUPA010000344.1:0-1768 GCA_964622205.1 uncultured Sphaerobacteraceae bacterium | reverse complement strand
GGCGAGCGTGTTCGCCAGATGCTCCGGCGCAGCCTCGCCCAGTACCAGACGAGCCAGCGCATCCGGCTGATCGAGCAGGACATTCTGGACATCGAAAGCGAACTCGCCGGTCTCGTCGGCAATCTCCCGGAAGAGATCGCCGCCGCCGATGAAGCCTTCGAGGAATACCGCGGCCTTGACCGGCAACTTCAGGCAGCCCGCTCCGAGCGCCGGAAGATCGACCAGGAACTCACCGACCTGTTCATGCACGCCAGCCAGGGCACCCCATGGACGGAACCAGGACGCCAGGCCGTCCGCCGCGTGATAAAAAGCGCGTACGCGGGATCGGTCTTCCATCTGCGTGACGAAGGCTGGGCCGTGTTCCTCTCTCGCCCGCTCAATGGCGAGGGAATTGGCCACTTCATCCTCATCGACGGCAGGATCGTGACCCCAACCGAGTACCGCGCGGTCGACTACGTACCCGACGAGGTCACCATCGCCCTGCCCCCGGAACTGGCTTCAGCCGGGGGCTCAACCCTCGACCTGGAACGCAAACTTCCGCCCGAAGTCATGGCGCCGATCGTGGCGGAGCTGCATGCGCGAGATCTGCCCGACCTCAACACCGTGGCGCGCGAATATCGCGAGAAACAGCGGGCCGCCATCGAATCCCGGCAGGCCGTGCTCGACGCCGCGGTCCGCGAAAACGACGACCTCTCCCGCGAACTGCAAGTCACCAAGGCGAATCACCAGTTCGCCGACAGCAAGGCTCGCAAGCGACACGCGACATTCCTCCGCCGCCGGGACAATCTCGAACAGGAGCGCGACAGCCTCGCAGCCGTTCTCGAGCGAGAGATCGAGGCCGAGGATATTCGCATCCGGAACGTGATTCGCGGCATCCGCGATGTCCTCCACCGGTTCGGCTACCTGCGCCAGGGCTACCCCACGGAAAAGGCGGACATGCTGGCCAGCATCTTCGACACCGATGGCCTCATCCTCTGCGAACTCGTCGACCGGGCCATACTCGATCCACTCTCTCCCGGCGAACTCGCGGAGGTGTTCTCCTGGTTCAGCTTCGACCGGGACTTTCGCTACACGAACCACTTCACCCTACCCGACTCGCTCGTGAACCTCCGCCGCGCCCTCGACGAACTTGAGCATGAAGTCCTCGGCGAGGAGCGAGACCACAAGCTGTTCATCTCCGAGGGCCACAACCCGAGCTTCTATGGCGCGGCGCTCGCCTGGTCCAATGGCGCCACCATGGTCCAGATCGGCGAACAACTCGAACTCTCCGAGGGCGATCTCGTCCTTACCTTCAACAAGACCATCGACCTCATGCGGCAGGTCCGCGAAATGATCATCGACGTCCTGCCGGACCATCCGCTCTCCACGAACCTCACACTCGCCGAGCGCAGGCTTCGCCGCGGCATCGTCGAGCAATCGCTCACGCTCGGTTTCGCTCCCATCGCCGACGCCCCATCAACCGCCGCCGAGGACGAGGACGACGCGCCCGAAGACGACCTCCCGACGGGAAATGACGACCTCCGCCCGGACAATGACTTCGAATAGCTCCTATCCCGCGCAACAGGTGACATCGACCGCCGGAAATGGGACATCTTTACGAGTAGGAACGGATCCCCGGCGCATTGGTGGCGTGAACATTCGCGAATGCAGGGTGTCCGCCCGGACGCACCCTCGCTCACTCCTGATTGCGCCTTGCCATCAGACAAACCCTTCTCACCGGACGGCTTCGGAAATCCAGTACCCCCACGATCAGAACATTCGTGCTACA
>CAZUPA010000343.1:0-1800 GCA_964622205.1 uncultured Sphaerobacteraceae bacterium | reverse complement strand
TGACCATCGTGCGATACTGGGCGGTGGAGCGACGACCATTGAGTTACCAAGCCGTGATCGTCGTTTCAGACCCGGTGATCCCGCGTTCGCGCGGGATCACCACCCCGAAAAACCGCTTCTCTATTCCTCTCGCATCCCTCCTTACTACGCTGATACAACCGGCAATTCGCGTCTGTTCCCTCCAACCAACCCGGGAGCCATCTCCAGGGGGCCAGCGTGTCGCTGGCTGCCTACGGATCGACTGGGTCCTGGGTTTGCCGTGGGGAATCGGCCGCGCCAGGTGTTCCCGTCTGCGACAGGACCGCGTCGAGTGTCGTCTGAAAGGCGCCGATGCTCGTGTACACCGGCATGCGGAGTTCCACGGTCAGCGCGATGGTTTGAGTGGGTTGGGCGGATGGGTTCGCGGCAAATGTTGCGAGCGCACATCCGGTTGAGAGGTCGCAACCTCCCTCGGGAAGGGCGACACCGTCGACAGCGACCACGACGAGGCTGCTGCCTTCGAGCGGGGCGCCATCCTGGGTGGTGAGCGTGGTGGCGGACGTGAACACGTTCCAGTCGCCGCAGGCCTGGTCGAGGTTGGAGACGGTCACGGCGAGCGTGCCGGTGCGGGTCGTTTCGGAGAGACCGCTGGACGTGATTCCGACTTCGCCGAAGTTGAGGCCACCGTCGAAGGCGACGGATGGCTCGGGGATGGACTTGAGGCCGGGCGTGATGCGGAGCGGTTCGCGCGGTGTGGTCAATGGTGGATCGAGTTCCGCGGCCGCGTCCGGACTGGTGACCGAGACATCGTGAGTCAGCCAGATGGTTTCGGGCTCGATTGCGCAGGCGGCGCGGGTTACGCGCAGCCGGTAGGTAATTTCGGTCTTGAGTGCGACATCTCCGGCTTCCGTGCCGGTACCGGCCGGATCGCGCTGATCGAAGCTGAAACGGGCCTCGGCGAGGTTGGCCAGGGTCCATTCGACCACGTCGTCTGGATCGTTCTTCGGAGGAAGGAGTTGCACGCTCCAGCCGTCCTCGACCAGGGCGCGAGTCGTCCAGGTAATGTCCACGTTGGCCGGAACGATGTGTGTCCCGCTAATCGAAACGGTATCGGTGCAGGTGTAGTCGAGCGAACCACCGGAGGCAATGCTCGACGGCTGGTCGAGCGCCAGTTCGCAGCGTGGCTGTTCGACCAGGCTGTAGGTGAGCGCGGGCTCCGTTGTTGGGGTCGGAGTGGGAGTTTCCGTGGGTGTCGCTTCGGCGTCGAGAGAGTCCTCGGGATCGGTGGGCGCTTCGACCGCGTCGTCGGGCTGCTCGGTGGAAGGAGCATCCGTGGCGGGCGCGGTGGTTGGCTCCAGCGTGGCCGTTGGCGGGATGGGTGTCGGCGTTGGCGGTACCGGGGTGGGCGTGGGTGGAATGGGAGTCGGGGTCGGCGGGATCGCGGTTGGGGGCGGCGCTTCGACAACGGCGGGAACAGGCTCCTCGGTAGCGTCCTCGGCCCAGGCCGTGGCGGCGGTCGCGAGGGTGGAGCACAGCATCAGGCAGGCAAGGGCACGAATGCCTATCCGCCAGTATGCTGGAATCCCATGATTTGTCCGCCGATTCGTGCGCATTGATACATGATCCAGTGAGGTGGCGGAACCGCGACACCCGATTTGGGTGTGAAGATGCGGTCCTGAACACATCGATTCACGGACAAGTCACAGCGTTTTCCTGATCGCCTGGGAAGCGAACCGGCACGCCTCATTCGATTGAATTACTAGACCCAATTCCGGAAAGGACTCCCGTACATTCGTACGGCCCTGCCAAAGGTCATGTGTC
>CAZUPA010000342.1:0-1814 GCA_964622205.1 uncultured Sphaerobacteraceae bacterium | reverse complement strand
CGATTCTTCCGCGATAGAGCAGCCGATCCTGTCGACATTCAGTTCCAGCGATTTCGAGCTTCATCGCATCTATCATGGAATTTTCTGGTTGCGTAACGACCCGGGAGAGATCAGGTTGTTCCTGGACGATTCAGGCGCCTTCAACCGGTTTTGGGCACTTGGTGGACATGGTCCCCAAAATATGGAATCAGGGGAAAGCGATCGCGTTGAGATTCAGGATCCCAGCGCCTCATATGCCCCGCTGTTTACTGGCGGAAAGCTTCGGGTTGTCGGGCTCGATGGGAGCCCGGAAAAAATCAGCGGCCATGGCGATGTCGTCAGCGAACACACGGCGTGGGCACTCTACGAACAAGTGACTCACGCCTGAAACCCGCGGCCAGCCTCACTCGAAGTCCTTCGATCCCCGACACAAATATGTGAATACCAACCTCAATCACTACCTCAGGCGTGAGTGTGGCCCCTCTCCTCGCGTATATCGCTCCGCAATTGGCGAGAAGCGTCCCGCGCGGACGCTATCCATACTGGCCGGGCATGCGCGCTGATACGATCCCGTTTGGTTACGTTCAGGCCCGATAGCGGCTCATGCGATAGGCGTTTCGACACAGATCCGTATCACCATCAGGAAGGGGAATCATGCAGCTACTTCTCACATCCGCCGGTATCAGGAACCCAAGCATTCACAACGCGCTGCTCGACATGCTCGGCAAGCCGATCGCCGAATGCGGCGCCCTCGCCATTTCCACCTCGTCGTACGGGCATCCCATGGCGGGACCCGAGGCGGCCTGGCGGTTCTACAGTGGTCAGGAAACCGAAACACCCATGGTCGAACTGGGGTGGAAGTCCGTGGGGGTGCTGGAGCTCACCGCCCTTCCCAGCCTGGACGAAGCGCTCTGGGTTCCCAGGCTCAGGGAAACCGATGTGCTGCTGGTGAATGGCGGTGACCCGATGTACCTGCACCACTGGATGCGCGAATCCGGATTGACCGATCTCCTGCCCTCGCTGGACATCGTCTGGGTGGGCCTCAGCGCCGGCAGCATGGTGATGACGCCCCGCATTGGGCAGGACTTCGTCGGCTGGAAGTCTCCCACCGGCGGAGACGAGACGTTCGGGTTCGTCGACTTCGCGATCTTCCCGCACCTCGATAACCCCGGCTTGCCGGAAAACACCATCGCCAACGCCACTCGCTGGGCCGGGAAGATGCCGATCCAGTCGTACGCCATCGACGACGAGACCGCGATCCGGATGGTGGACGGGAGACCCGAGATCATCTCCGAGGGGCACTGGCAACACTTCCCTCGCTGATATGGCATAGCCACGGACTCTGGAATCGTTCTGGGCGACGTTCAACTTCGCCCAGAACGATTCGCACACCCTACGCCCGCTTACGGGCGGACCGGTCACCGATGGCGCCCGCGCCCATCCATTCGCCACCCAGATGACTGTCGTCCGCCCTATGCGCGAACCGGGCTTGCCCCTGCCACGGGCAGCTTCGGTGGGCGGGTGGCGAAGACGAAGATACCCACGGATAACGGCAGGAACATCAGGCCGATGATGGCCGGGACGTATCCGCCGAAGTAATCAGCCGCGATACCGAACGGCAACGGGCCGATCGCCGAACCGAGCAGGCTGACCGCCATGCCAAACCCGCGAATGCTCCCCAGGTGCTTGCGCCCGTAATAGGTCGGCCAGGCGACATCAATCGCGATCATCATCGCGCCGTTCGTGCCGCCGCGCAGTACGCCGTAGAGCACCGCCACGGCGGCGTACCCCGAAAACAGCAACGCCAGCAGCGTCACGCACATCATGAACAGGCA
>CAZUPA010000341.1:0-1825 GCA_964622205.1 uncultured Sphaerobacteraceae bacterium | reverse complement strand
CCGTGGTCGGTTACAGCCTGTTCGTTGGGCTTTTCGGGACGACGATGGACCTTCCTCGGTGGGCGCTCAACATCTCACCCATGGAGCACGTGGGGCGACCTCCCCTGGACAGCGTCTCATGGCCGGCGGCGCTCATCCTCCTCGCGGTTGCCGCTGGGTTCATCGCCGTCGGATTAGCCGGATTCCGTCACCGGGATCTGGAGACGAAATGAACTGCCTTCGGTCCCTTGCCCCTGCGCTACGCGCGCTCCGAGGCTGACCTGTCCGGCCGTCGCTTTGGCTCGCGCTCGTTGGAGGCGACGAGCGCGAGCAGGTCGATGTTGAGCGAGGCGATCACCGGTGTCAGCACCGCCCACACGGCCACCGGCCAGAACCACCATGGACCGCCGCCAGTCGAGCGGTCGAGGACGTAGATCCAGGTCGACGCGGCGGCTCCACCCACCACCCACAGGCCGAGGTTGGGATAGCGGGAGAACAGCACCATTCCCGCGTGGCCCGCCAGCAGCACCAGCCAGACCGACAGCGGCCACACGCTCCACCAGCCAGCGCCCATCGAGAACAGGTTCAGCACGCCGAAGGTGACCGCCCCGATGCTGAACAGCACAAGGTGCGCCCGGAACCCGCGCCGTCGCGATCGCATCCGGGCGGCGGCGCCCTCCGCCGATGCTTCGCCGCCCTGTTCCAGCGCCCGCAGCATCGACGTCTCCCAGGCGCCCTCCGGTGTCGCGCTCAACCGCCGGGTCAGCAGCGCGTGCGCGCCGAGGATGATGCTCCAGGCGACCAGCGGGTACACGAACCAGCGTGACCCGTCCTCGGCGAGCGAGTCGGTCGCCAGCAGCCCACCGAACAGCGCGAACAGCACCACATGGGCTTGCAGGAGCGTCGGGTTCGAGAAGCGGTACAGCGCATGCACGGCCACGGTCGCCAGCAGGTAGCCCATCGTGATCGAGAGGTCCCGGAACAACTCGCCGTCCCGTTGGACGAGCACGACCGCGGCCAGCTCCAGCCCGGCGAACAGCACCAGCAGCAGGTGCGCGCCGAAGTCGTCCACCCTGTCCGTCGCCCACAGGGCATGCACCGCCAGTACGCTCATCAGCGCCCAGACAACCCACAATGACCATGGGTTGCCTCCCTGGGCGATGTTGATCCCGACCAGGCCCACCGAGACGACGCTCGTCACCAGCGCGTTCGCCCGCAGCCATTCGCGGCCCGGCCAGGTGATCCCGGCGTGGACGGCCAGCGCGACGCTCGTTCCCCAGAGGGCGTACGGAAACCAGAGGTTGTCCGGCGTCGCCAGCAGGTTGACGATCACCAGCACCACGTTCACGGCGATGAACAGGCTGAGGTGACCCCAGAACGCCACCATCCACAGGGGATGCTCGCGGGGGAATTCGCTTCGGGCGGGGAATGGCTTGTGATCCGGTTCGGACGAATTGCTGGGCCGGTTATCCCGCCGCAGGTGCGCCGCCCCGGCCCCGAGCACCAGGTCGACCGTGTCGGCGATCGAGGCGGGATGCGTGTTCAACGTCCGGCGGAAATCGCGGTCGTACCGGGCGCGCCAGCGGGTGGGAAAGAGATCGAGCGTCCAGGATGCGTTCATGGGAGCATGCTCCAGCGTGGGTGGAATCAGGTCGGCATGTCATCGCCAGGGACCGGCGACACCAGCGTGCCAGTCGTCCCGCTTTCCATGGTATGGGTGAACGCAAGGGCTCACATGGGGGCTATCCCGAGGTTGTTCCTGGCGGCGCAGCCGCCTCTTGGGCCGGGCGTGGATACCCGAGGCAAGGTTGTGGTTCGCCTGTGACAGGCACGAGGCCTGTCACTA
>CAZUPA010000340.1:0-1849 GCA_964622205.1 uncultured Sphaerobacteraceae bacterium | reverse complement strand
GCCATGCCCCTGCTGGACGGCGCGCCCTCCGGAACCGCCTTCGATGTCAGCGGCTCCCCCCTTCGCCAATGAGCCACCCCGTAACTCCCGCCCACAACCTGTTCCTCCGCCGCGTCGAGGCCGCCAGGAGGTTCTTCCCCGGCCAGTTCGGCTTCGCCGCCCGCAACCTCCGCACCGGCGAGGAGGTTCAGGTCCACGGTCACGCGCTCTTCCCCACCGCCAGCGCCTACAAGGTTCCGGTTCTCATCGAGGTCTTCCGCCAGGATGCCGCCGGTCTCCTCTCGCTCGATGAGGCCATCCCGTTCACGGAGGAAACCCGCCGTCTCGGCTCCGGCGTCATGCGCGATCTCTCACTGGGCCTCGCCCTTCCCATTCGTGACCTCGCCATGCTCATGGTCATCGTCAGCGACAATACCGCCACCCGGTTGCTCCTGAACCGGATCGGCGGCTGGGAAGCCGTTAACGCCGCCACGGCCGAGCTTGGCTACCCGTCGTTCATCCTGCACGGTCCCGAGGAGCGCGAGCGGATGGAAGCGGCCGGTCTCGACAACCGCGCGCTCGCCGAATGCACGCCCACCGACCTCATGCACATGATGGCCGCCATCGCGGATGGGAGCATTGTCAGCACCGACGCCTGCGCCGTCATGCGCCACATCCTTGGCCGCCAGCACTATCTCAACCAGGCGTCGCGCTATCTCGGCCGCGACCCGTATGCCGGTCCCGGCGATCTTACCCGGCCCATCGAATGGGTTGGTTCCAAGTCCGGCATGATGGACGGCATGAGGGCCGATACCGGCATCTGGCGCCTGCCGGACGGAACGGGAATCGCCTTCGCCACGATGAACGAGGGAAGCGCTGATTTTGGCTACGGCGACGAGCATAATGGCGATATCCTGAATGGCGTGCTCGGCTGGTCGATCGTCGCCCACTTCTGGCCCACGGACGCGCTCGGTCCGATGCCCCGCGCGGAATCGGCCTGGCTCGACCGCATTCTTGGCGAGGACCGCTCAGGCGAATGACATCACCTGGCCCTGGATGTCCCAGGGGCCAAACCCACGACACGGCGAGGAAGAGGGAGTTCAGTGACGGATCGGCTCGAAGGCAAGGTCATTCTCGTTACCGGCGCGGCCAGCGGCATGGGCCGCGTCGCAACTCGCATCTTCACCGGCCACGGCGCGAAAGTCATCGCCGCCGATGTCAACGCCGGCGGTCTCGACTCCGTCCTCGCCGAACTCGACCCATCCAGCCGGGAGGCGGTCCATCCCGTCACCGGGAACGTCACCAGCGGCGACGATGTCGCCCGCATGGTGGCCGAAGGCGTCAACCGCTTCGGCACGCTCAACGTGCTCTACAACAACGCCGGCATCATGCCCGAAGCCGACACCTCCGTGATCGAGACCGCCGAGGATGTCTGGGACGAGATTCTCGACGTGAACCTGAAGAGCATCTTCCTCGTCTGCAAGCATGGCATCCCCGCCATGCTTGAAGCGGGAGGCGGCTCCATCGTCAACATCGCCTCGTTCGTCGCCCTCATCGGCTGCACCAACCCGCAGGACGCCTACACCGCCAGCAAGGGCGGCGTGCTTTCCCTCACCCGCTCGCTCGCCGTCCAGTACGGTCCAAAGGGCATCCGCGCCAACGCCATCTGTCCCGGACCGGTGCTTACGCCCATGTCCGAGCAGCTCTTCCCCAACGAGGAAGAGAAGATGAAGCGCCTCAACCGCATCCCGCTCGGCCGCTTCGGCCGCGCCGAGGATATCGTCAACGCCGGCGTCTTCCTCGCCTCGGACGAGTCATCCTGGATGACCGGCGCCCAGTTCGTCGTCGACGGCGGCATCACGGTCAACTA
>CAZUPA010000339.1:0-1859 GCA_964622205.1 uncultured Sphaerobacteraceae bacterium | reverse complement strand
GCCCGCGCCCGCACATCGCGCGGCGACTGGCCGAAGCGCTCGATTTCCAGCCGTCGGAGATCATGGAGTTCGGAGCCGCCGCCCAAAGCATGCGCCTTCCTTCGCCATCGATTCTGGCCGAACTCGAAGGCGAATCGCCCATTTCCTGACACCGCTCCCTGAGCATCGCCTTCGCATCACCATCGACATGAGCGACCCACCGGCGTGTTCGGCTGGGTCGTTTTGTATGCAGGAGTTCCGCCGTCCTCATGTTCGAACCTGGTTCCCGGTGGCGCCGTCCAGCCGTGCGCATCATCGCGGCGATTGCCTGGATGGGCCTGATCTTCGCGCTCTCGCACCGTAGCACCCTTCCATTGCCGAAGAATATCTCCTTCACCTCGGTGATCGGCCACTTCTCCGTCTACTTCGTGCTGGCCATCCTGCTGTGGATGGTGTTGGGCCTGTTCCCACTCTCGCCTTCGACCCGGTACGCGCTCGCCTGGGTGCTGGCGGTGCTGTACGGTGTCTCGGACGAGTGGCATCAGTCGTTTGTTCCGGGCAGGTATCCTGACGTGCTCGACGTGGTCACCGATGGCATCGGGGCGGCCTGCGGGCTGTTGTTGGTGTGGTGGTTCACGCGGTGGATGGCCCGGCAAGACCGCCCGCTGGAGACGGCCCAGCGCTGACTATCGCTGGCGGATTTCGGCGGCGTAGGCCGCCAGCGAGCGAGGGAACCAGCCGATCGAGGGATCGCCGCTTCCCTCGCCGAGGATGACCTCGAACAGCAGGTCGATCGCATGGCGGTCCCGCCCGGCGCTCACCTCCACCAATGCCTGGAACACCGCCAGCACCCGCACATCGGGGAACCGGCGACGCCCCTCTTCCAGCACCGCCCGCGCTTCGTCCAGTTGTCCGAGGTTTCGCAGGGTGCTTCCCGCCTGCACGTGGATGCGCGGCTGGTCAGCCGATTCGAGATGTTCCACTCCGAGGTCGAACACACGCCGGTAAGCGACGATGGCCTCGGCTTCGTTCCCGCTCTGGTCGAGCCCTCCTCCATAATGAAACCACGCGATCGCATCGGAAGGGTTCGCCTCCGCCCGGTGTTTCAGCCAGGCTAGCGCCTCCTCGACCCGTGCTGGTTCCTCCGAGTCGATCGCCTCCACCGCCCACGAATCGTTCACGACGCCCCCCTAAGTGGTTCGTCCGGCAAGTTATGGTCATGTTCCACCAAGATCGATTTGACGTCGCCTTCCAGGAACGCGACCGATTCAGTCATCTCAATATCATGGAGATCCTGGCCGGAATTTAGCGGATGGACCACTAAACGCTTACCTTGAACGGGGTGACTTCGACGACACACTGATCCTGGATGGCGTGTGCTTGCGCCTCTCATCGGCGATCGAAACTCTGTCCCGTCTTCCGGATGAGAGGTTGGAAGCATTGTTCGGGGATCAATGGCAAGCGATGTGGGGAACTCGCAATCGCATCGCCCACGGCTACGTTTGGGTCAATAGCGCGATCATTGACCAGGGAGTGCAAGAGAATGTTCCTGAAGTCACGCCATTCTCCGGCGAGAGCTTGGCGACTGATTTGCTGCCCAACCCCTGATCGAATGCTTGGTAGCAATGGAGGCCGCCCCACTCTGTGGCGGCCTCCCGATCAAACCTATGCCAATTCCGGGAGCCAGCCTTCGTTCGCTTCGAACAGGTCGTCGACCATCGAGCGGATCTGGTCCAGCGTACAGACCGCCGCCGTCAGCGGATCGAGCATCACGGCGTGATAGACGTGCTCCGTCGAGCCCTGGAGCGCGGCCTGAACCGCGAGTCGCTGGACGTTGATGTTCGTCTGGTTCAGGGCGGCGCACTGCGGCGGAAGCTCAC
>CAZUPA010000338.1:0-1876 GCA_964622205.1 uncultured Sphaerobacteraceae bacterium | reverse complement strand
TCGATGGCCGGGCGAATGGAACTCGCGAAGCTGCCCGAATCGCCAATCAAGTACTATTGTCCCAGTACTTATGGTACAAGCGGGGAATAGGGCGTATGCTGTCCATGGGTCCCGCATACGCGAATTCTGGCCGCCAGAATCGCGCCACGCCCGTTCGCCCCGCACGGGAAGCCAGGCATCTTCACGCCCTTCGATGGCGAAATGCCCCTTGGCGGGATGAGCGCACACTTCCGCCCCGACGACATGGCGCCCCCGGCCAGTAATGGGAAAGACGATTCACCCGAGATGGTATCCATTCCCGCCACATTCATCCGTACCGGCGACCAATTCTGGGCCGGCGCTGGCCTGGTGGCGTGGCGCGATGGCTTCGGCATCCCGGGCGTCCGGCATCCATCGATCGCATCGAATCGGATGCCAAACGCCCGCCTCACCCCGCGGCGATCCAGGAATGTCCTGGCTGGGTTGTCGCTCCCGGCGGGCTGGGCAAGGTGAAATGGCTGGCTAACCCAGCTCCGGAGCGCGCCGGATACCGGCATTGGCGGGCAGGCCCATCCCCCATGGTCACACCGGACGCGCCGGGGGGATACTCCGGTTCGCTCATCGTGCTGAGCGTGGCCGCGTTCCTCGTCCTTCCATTTGTCCCCGACTACTTCAGCCCGGGAAGGTTGGGAACGCTGGGCCAGCAACGCGTCTACCTGTGGATCATCTGCGCCTTGCTGCTCCTCGCCACCCTGTTTCTCCTGGGCAGGCATGGAAAGGGCGTGTGGTTCGGCACGCTGCTGAACCGCGAGAACCGGCTCGACCTGGCCCGGCTCCAGTTGATCGTCTGGACGATCATCCTCCTCGCGGCGATCCATGTCACGCTCGTCAGCAACCTCCTCTCGACCAGCAGGCTCACGCTCACGATTCCCGCGGAAATCTGGGTGCTGCTCGGCATCGACATCGTGACACTCACGTCCACATCCATCATCTTCGGTTCGAAGCGGGCCTCGCCACCTCCAACCGGGCGCGAAGCGGCGCGCCATGGGGTCCTGCTGCTGAGTGACGACCATGGCTCCCAGAAACGCGTCATGAACGACGGAAGCACCGAGGTGATCGGCGTCCTGGTGGCCAACTCGGAACCAAGGGCCTGGTCGTGGAGCGACCTGTTCCTGGGGTCGGAACTCGGAAACCAGCGATCCGTCGATGTCGGCAAGGTCCAGATGTTCTTCCTCGCCGCCATCGTGTGTACCGCCTACTCGGCCCTGCTGATCCAGGCCTTCCAGGACACCTCCGTTCCGCTGGAATCGCTGCCCGGATTCTCCGGCTCGATGCTCACCGTGATCGCCGTCAGCCACGCCGGATACCTGACCCACCTCGCCGTTCCGCACACGGACACCAGCGACCGGCAAGGCGATGGGCAGGCCTGAGAAGACGCGAGTCACACCTCCCGGCGCCACTGAGGCACACAGGAACACCGCCGCCGTCCCGGACCGGGACGGCGGCGATGCCCGATTCCTCCAGCCAGGCGGCCCTATGCCCGCATCAACCGCATGCCGTTCAGGATTACCGCCAGCACCGAAAGCTCGTGGATCAGCATGCCGCCCGCCATGTCCACCTCCCGCGTCGCCACCCCAGCCAGCAGCAACGCCACGGTCAACACCGCGATGAGGAGGTTCTGGCGAATCACCCGCAGCGTCGCCCGCGAAATGCGCAACGCGTCCGGTATCCGCTCCAACTGGTCGGCCATCAGCGCCACATCGGCCGTTTCCAGCGCGATGTCGCTGCCCGCCGCCCCCATCGCGATGCCAACGTCGGCCGTCGCCAGGGCCGGCGCGTCGTTGATGCCGTCCCCGACCATCGCCACGACCTCGCCAGCGGCTTGAGCCTCACGAAT
>CAZUPA010000337.1:0-1907 GCA_964622205.1 uncultured Sphaerobacteraceae bacterium | reverse complement strand
AGGGGATTGCCATGCGAATGACCTTGCGCTATCGTGAATGGACGTTGCGCGATATGAAAGGCCAATTCGATTCATGGCGAATCACGATGGCGTCTCCCTGGTGCAGTCCGTGGAGCGGGCGCTCTCAATCCTCTCCTGTTTCTCGGACAGCGAGCCGCAGTTGCGGGTGGCGGAACTGGCCCGGCGGCTGGGTCTCGCCCAGAGCACTGTCTCGCGAATGATCGCGACGATGGAGCGGATGGGCTACGTGGAACGCGACCCGGTCAGCGGCCTGGTTGGGCCGGGGCTGGAACTGGTGACGCTGGCCGGCGTGGCGTTGAACCAGCTCGATGTGCAGCGACAGGCGCAGGCCGAGCTTTCGGCGGTCGCGATCGACCTGGGACTGGCGGCCAACCTGGTGATCCTGCGCGACGATCGCATCTTCTACCTCTCGACCGCCGAGGGGCCGAAGGCTCCCAAGCTCTACACGATGATCGGCAAGCGCAATCCGGTGCATTGCACGGCGATGGGCAAGGTGCTGGTGGCGCATCTTCCAGAAGACGAGCGGGAGGCGCTGCTGGGGAGGATCTCGTATCCGGCGTTCACGCCGAACACCATCGCGTCGGCGGATGCGTTGCGAGAGGCCGTCGAGCACATCCGGAACCAGGGATACGGCGAGGAACGCGAGGAACTGGCGTTTGGCCGGGCCTGCCTGGCCGCGCCGATCCGGTCGGCCTCGGGCGAGGTGATCGCCTCGGGCAGCATCTCCGGGCCGCTGAGCGCGCTGTCGCTGGAGCAACGCCACGGCGAACTCGTCTCGCGCCTGATCGAGATGACCGACCGGATTTCGAGAAAGCTCGGCTGGATCACGATTCCAGCCGGAATGATGTCCGAGAGAGCCACAATCGCTGGAGGAGATTCGTGACACGACCGCAGCGACAGATTGTCGCCGTCGACGCCTTCGTGCTGGGCGCGAAGAAGGATTACGCCGGTGGCGCGGGGCTCGCCACGCCGGCGACCGATGCCGGGAAACCACGCCTGAGGGCGCTGGAAGAGGTCGGCGACCTGCATGTTTGCGCCTACCCGCCGCGCGCCCAGACCTGCCTCGTGCGAATCACGGCCGATGATGGCACGGTGGGTTGGGGCGAGGCGCACGCCCCGCTCGGGCCAGCCGCCACCAAGGCGGTGGTCGAGGACGTGCTGGCTCCGATCGTGCTGGGCGGGGACCCACTCGCCATCGAACGCCACTGGGAATACATGTATGGAAGCCAGCGCCTTCGCGGACACGTCACTGGCTACCAGATGGAGGCGATTTCCGGGGTCGATATCGCGCTGTGGGACCTGGCGGGCAAGCTGCTCGACGCGCCGGTGTACTCCCTGCTTGGCGGCCCGCTGAGGACCGAGTTGCCCTGCTACGCCTCGGGCGTGCCGGGCAAGACGCCGGAGGAGCGGTTCGCCAGCGCCGAGCGCTTCGTCGAGGAAGGCTTCACGGCGGTGAAGGCCTCGATCGGGCGCGGGAACGTCGCGGAGGACCTGGCCGGGGTTCAGGCGGTGGTGGACGCCGTCGCCGGCAGCGCCGATGTACTGGTCGATGCCCATGGCGCGTATGCGTCGGATCTCGCCCTCCAGGTTGGGCGGAAGCTGGAGGCGATGGGCGTGACCTGGCTGGAGGACGCACTTCCTCCGGAGGACATCGCCGGATACGCGCGGCTTTCGGCGGCGCTCGACCTACTGGTGGTCGGTGGCGAGACGGAATGCACGCGCTGGCAGGTTCAGGAGCGGCTCGCGGCTGGCGCGTTCGACGCGATCCTGCCGGATGTCTGCCGGGCGGGCGGGATCAGCGAAGGGCGCAAGATCGCCGATGTCGCGCGGTTGCACAACGTCCGCTGGGCGGCGCACGTCAGCATGGGGAGTTCCGTGCATGTGGC
>CAZUPA010000336.1:0-1911 GCA_964622205.1 uncultured Sphaerobacteraceae bacterium | reverse complement strand
TGGAATCAATCCACTAGTTCCAAGGTACGTCAACACCAGAAGAAATACAGTGCTGGCGGTACCTCGGATATCTGATCCGCTGATGAGCTGTCTCCAGTGAACCTTCAAACTCATGAAAAGGAGCGGCACGAATCCATTCGGCAACTTCGCGCATCGTCGATAGCGTGACGGCGGGATTATCTCCACCCAGCTCGTTTGAATGATCGATGTGCCAAATCCACAATCGACGTTCACGGAAACTCTGTCTCTCCAGCCAGTATCCCTTTCTTGCACACTCGGCGACCAGGCGACCGGCTTCTCCTTCGAATGCAGTGCCCCACGCAATCAGGGTCGCCCGCATCTTTTCGGCCAGGGAAACGGGGAAGGGCAAGTGCGTAGCGGGTCGGTTCAGTGCCCACGCGTCATCCATTAGCGCATGAAGCGCTCCTCTAAGCTGAGCTGTACAGGAGGCCAGTCCCTCCTCAATCTCGCAGGTGTATTCGTAGTCTAGCATGTGATTGTCCTCACGTCCCGGCAACAGCCGAAAGATTGGTCGGGAAGACGGGCTGGGAAGCGATTACCGGGGGCGAATACGCGGGTTTGGTAAACGCGCCGCCGAGGGCCAGCCACGACGTCACCCACGGCGCCGGCGTCGAGACGCCGAGTCGGGCGCCCGACCTCGCCAGATCACCACGGCCCTGGGCGCCAGCGGCGAACGGGCCAAGCCCGCTCGTTACGCCGGCGGAGCCGCACGTCTCGCGCGGCCGTGCCGCCGAACTTCGCGCTCGCGCCTTAGGGTGAAGCTGCCGACGCGGCTCGATCCTGGGCGGCGACAATGAGTACATCACCCGGGATTCACACCGAACCAACCATTCTCGCCCTCCCGCCTCCTTCTCTGGAGGTGTCCGCCAAAGGCCATCCACGACCACTTGGCCGTGCGGACATTGACAACGACAAGACCTGCCTCGAGATCCATGCCGCGGGAAAAGGTGCGGAGCGCCTGCCTTGCCTCGACACCGGGGACCAACTCGACAAGAGGCTGAACAGTCCGGCCGACGGAGACCTCAAGGTCCCGGCTAACGCTCTGGGACCCGACGCTGACATCGCCGCCGATGGCGGCGAAGCAGGCCCCGACGAACCGGGCGGCGTGGAAGCTGGGGGCGTCGATCCGCGAAGCCTCGCAGGAGGGGCCCTCCGGGTCACGGCCCACGGCCGTCGCCGCGGCAGCGAGGAGCGACGGCACGTCGCTGCCGTTCCGATGCAGGTAGACGGCCGGTGAAACCGTCTCGCCGTCAGTGAAAAACACAATTGCGCGGTCGCCCATGGCGGTGCTCTCCGTTTGCCGGGCCTTGCAGGATTGCAGCGCCCATAAGCTGGAAAAGAATTCGATGCTCGGAATCCGGAAATGATCCGGTTACCTCTCGGAAGGTTTTTCCCGAGCTTGGTTAATGGTGTCCGGGTATTGCCCGCCGGCAGTCGAGCTCGCCTACATGACCGTCCCGAGCCAGCAACGCTTTCCGCGCGCCGGCGTGCCCGCGCGACCTACCTGACGCGCTCGGCGTTCAGCGGTCGGTGGCGGGAATCGGCCGCCGACCCTGACGGTCTCCATCAGGCCATAGCGTTGTAAGCACTGCCGCGGCGAGCGGCTCGGTGTGCCAGCCGGCGCCGTCGAGGACGAGGACGATGATCCGGTCGCGGCCGGCAACCCCGCCGCTGCCGGCCATGGAGCGCCAGCTCAGCCTTTCTTTCGACACGCGGGAGCTTCGGGGGATGACCGTCCCGAGCCGGCGGATCGCTAGCGTCCGGTTAACCCGCCTCCTGCTGGAGGCCGCCGGGTGCACCGACCTGGGGCGCGCCGATGACGAGCGCTGACCTCCTGCCGGCCGCGGTGCTGAGGCGCAAGGCCGTCGTCTATGTCCGGCAGTCCACCCG
>CAZUPA010000335.1:0-1916 GCA_964622205.1 uncultured Sphaerobacteraceae bacterium | reverse complement strand
GGCCACAGGCTACGCGTCTGCCACCCGCTGTAGCCGTCCACCTGGTGGAAGTCGCTGACCGGCAACCGGACCCGCAGCAGGTTGAATCCCTGATCGGCCCGCCGCCGCAGGAACCGGCCGACCGCTGCCCGTCCGTCGTCGCCCATATGCGCCATGCCAAACAGGTGGTACACGGTGTCGCCGATAATCATCACCGGCTCACCGTTCTCGAACGCGAGCCCCCAGCCCTCGCCGGGCGTGGATTTCAGGAAACCTCGCGTCTCAACCTCGCCCACCTCGAACGTTCCCTCGCGCTCGAACTCCGGATCCGGCGGCGTGGATTCGAGGCGCCAGCACCATTGTCCCGGCTCACCCGGGTTGAATCGCACCTTCCATTCGTTGCCGCCATCGTGGAACCCCTCGATCTTGGAGGGCTCACCCGACGGCGCGACGAAGGTGGCGCGAACCGTCACATCCGTGAACGGTTCGGCGTAGGCGTGGTTCGTGCTGAACCTCCACTCTTGCGCCGCGCGGAGCGGAATCACGGCATCGTGGTGTTTGGGGTTCATGGATGTCCTTGTTCGAGCCTGGCCTGTCGCCAGCGGGGCGCGATCCACCAGAGCAGGAGGATGATCGCGGCGAGTCCTCCCGCGATTGTCCACGATGCCCATCGTGCGGCAATGACCTCCGACAACACGAGTTGGGTGGCCAGCACGAGCGCGATCGACAGTGGCACGAGCCCAGCGATGATGTATCGGGTCGCCATGTTCTTGAACCCTTCCCGGTCCCGGAGCGGGCGCTGGAGTCGGTGCTGCGCTGCTGGCGCCGTGAACAGCACCAGGCTCAGCAGCGAGCAGAGGAACGTGACGACATAGACAGCCTTCTCCTCGTTGCGAATCTCCGCGAACCCGCTGTTGAACGGCAGGATGATGAGGAACGCCGTCAGGGTCTGCGCCCCTGGCAGCAGCACGCGCATCTCGTTGAGCATGTCGCTGAGATCACCGTCACCCGTCTCTTCGGCGATTTGCCGCGCTCGTGTCCTGGAATCAGAATCTGACAATGCGGGCCTCTCGGGTCGGAACGATTGCTGAGTGACACGAATGATACGCTGGGAGGTGATTCAGGAAGGCGATCCCTCATTCAGGGTAGCTTGCCCGCCACCGATCGTACCCGCCATGCCCCTGTCTCCACATGGCGAGCCTGCGTCCAGGAGGAATCATCCGATGACCACGCACGACATCGATTCCCGGAATGCTGACGGGACCGCGCCAGACGGATTGGAAGAACGATCGGGCGTGTCCCGGCGAACGATCATCGCGGGACTGGCCGGAATGGCCACCTCGCTGCCCACCGTCGCGGCGCTCGGCGCGGACCTTCGTCACGACGATGATGACCGAGACGATGACCATGACGACGAGCACGATGACGATCACGACGATGACCACGGCCCGGCGGAAACCCTCGACGACGGTTCCATCGAAGTCCGGATCACCGACGATGACTCCGACGGCTTCACGCCTCAGTCGCTCACCATCCAACCTGGACAGTCAGTCACGTTCGTCAATCGCGACGACGATGCCCACACCGCCACCGGAAGCGACTGGGACACCGGTATCCTGCAACCCGGCGACAGCGCGACCATCGCCTTCGCTACGCCCGGCGAGTTCGCCTACGCCTGCCAGATCCACCCGGTCATGACGGGAACCATCCTGGTCGAAGGAGCAGCCGCCACACCCCAGGCATCACCGGCCGCGAGCGGGAACACCATCCGTATCGCCAACCTCGCCTACGACCCGCCTCAACTCGACGTAGCCATCGGCACAACCGTCACCTGGACGAACGACGACCAGGTGTCCCACACCGCGACAAGCTCGGACGGCTTGTTCGACACCGGAACCATCGCCGCTGGCGAGTCAGCCGAAATCACCTTCGACGAA
>CAZUPA010000334.1:0-1918 GCA_964622205.1 uncultured Sphaerobacteraceae bacterium | reverse complement strand
CCGCCGCCGGTTCTTGAAGCACCTTGCCTGCGCGCGCGCAGGCGGTGGTCGTCCGCCCCAGCTTGCGCTCGGTTCGCCTATGCCATTCCACCCTGGAGTTCCCGCTCGATATCCTCGATGCTGGGAAGGCTGGTTTGCAGCGGCTCGGGCAAGTCGGCCAGCAGTTGGTATTCGGCAATGCCCAGCGGGCGACCGTCGTCACGCAACGCGTACTCGGCAACCACCTTGTTCTTGCTCTTGCACAGAAGCAGGCCGATGCTCGGCTCATCCTGTTCGTGCCTGATCTCCTCATCCACCGCCGTGAGATAGAAGCCGAGCTGCCCCAGGTGCTCAGGCTTGAACGCTCCCGCTTTCAGTTCGATCACCACATAGCAGCGCAGGGTCAGGTGATAGAAAAGGAGATCGATGAAGAAGTCTTCGCCTCCCACGTTGAGCAGCACCTGGCGGCCGACGTAAGCGAATCCCGCCCCCAGTTCCAGAAGGAATTCCGTGACATGCTCGACCAGCGCGGCTTCAATCGCGCGTTCATCTGCTTCTGAACTCAACCCCAGGAAATCGAAACGATAGGGATCCTTGAGCGACTCGCGGGCCAGGTCGGATTGTGGCGCAGGCAGTCGAGTCTCGAAATTGGTCTGTGCCTGGCCGCTTCGCTCCATCAACCGGGTTTCGATCTGCATCACCAGCACATTACGCGACCAGTTGTGCTGAATGGTTCCAGCGACATACCATCGTCGTTCGTCTGCATTACTCAACTTATCCAGCAGTACGAGATTGTGGCCCCACGGCAATAGTGCAACAGCCTGCTGCACAAATTCGTTGTCCGGCCATGCCTCGGCAAATGCACGCATGTACTTGAGATTACGAGGCGAGAACCCTTTCATGTCCGGAAAGGCCGTGCGCAGGTCATCCGCCAGCCGATCAATCACCTTGGCTCCCCAGCCTTGCTCGGCCTGCCGCAGCAGAATGTCATGTCCGATCTGCCAGTAGAGCAACACGAGCTCGCGGTTCACGGCAAGCGTCGCGCGTTGCTGGGCGGCATGGACACGTGCCTTCAGTGCCTCGAGCCACTCGGCGTATCCATCTGGTTGCGGCTTCAGGGACGCGGGTTGCCGCGCGTCATCACGCTCGATCATCGTTCGTCACCCTCTCAATTGGGAACTCCACGATCACATCGGGATCTTGTGGTAAGGAAGCAAATCCATTCGCCCGCCCCGGTCATACTCGTCTGGCCGCGATGCTCAGCCCCCGCCCAGCCCCATGAATCGCTCCACGAACGCGCCCAGCTTGTCCAGCACCCTCGCCTTCTTCTCGCCATGACCGCCCCCGGCCGCGAACCGCGACACCGGCGGCAGCACCCGCGTGATCGCGGTCCCGCTCGTCTGCACCGCCCCCTCCCGGAACGCCGCTTCGATGAACTTTCGGGTCGGTTCCGCGTGCAGCCCCTCGGCCGCGATGATGTCGGCCAGCTCCCGGTCCCTGCGCTCCCGGATGAACGCCTGCCACTCGTCGCCGATGTCGCCCGTGGCCGACACCGAGTCGACGAAGTCCTCAATGAGATCCTTCTTGTTGCGCAACGTCGGCGAGGCATCGACCGCCCGGAAAATCGACTCCTTCAATTCCCTGTCGTCCCCGTCACCCCGTTCCCCGCGGTACTTCTCCACCAGCATCAGGATGTAGTCGACATTGACTTCAACCTGCTTGATCAACTCGATTTCGAACACGATATCGTCGTTGATCGGCTCCCGCTCGATGGCCTCCCTCGCCCGGAACTCGGCATAGAGGTTGAGGTACACGCTCCGGTAATCCTGCCCCTGACGCGGCGTCAGCAGTTCGTTTCCGGCGAAGTCGTCGAACGCCGTGAGGATGTTCTCCAGCTTCAGGATCGCCCCAAACAGCGTGATGAACGCCTTCCGCCCCG
>CAZUPA010000333.1:0-1919 GCA_964622205.1 uncultured Sphaerobacteraceae bacterium | reverse complement strand
ACCCCAGCAAGCCCGGCCACCTGCCCGACCGTGTATCCCCGCGTCGTACCGCTGCTCACCGCGATGGTCCTCCTCGAAACCGGGAGCCATTCCCCCGGTCAACAAGGACGATAGTGCCTGACGTTACGTGAGGGTCAACCCCCGGTCCCGGACACGATGATCCGGATGTAGGCATGGTGCTGGTCGTAATGCACGCCGAGGTCGTCCACCAGCCGCTCGAGCAGCGTCTCGGGCTCCCCGTGGGTGAACCCGAACTCCGATCCCGGCCGGAGAAGCGTCGCATCGTCGTAGCTCGCGACCATCGCTTCCATGGCCTTCCACCCGGCATCGCGCCGAACCTTCACCGTGGCCACCGGATCGTCAGCGGTGTGCGAGCGAATCTCTTCATTAACCCTATCGTATCCACCAGCGGTCCAGGCGGAATCGGAGACCCGCAGCGTCTGCTGTTGCGGCGTGCCGTCCCGAAGGAAGCCCACGAGCGCCTCATCCCACGACGTCACGTGCGCGACATGGTCCTTCACGGTCCAGCCTGCCGCGTCAGCCGGACCTTCCCACGCTTCGTCCGGCAGGCTGTCGGTATACGCCACGAACGCGTCCCACCGCGCGCGGGTGTACTCGCGCAGGGACTGGGCATCGGTTGGAAGGCTGGTTTCGATGGTCACTGGGGCTCCTCAGATGATTGGGCGCATCGTTTCAGGTCCACGATTCAACGCGCGCCGCCGCATCGTGTGAGAAGGAAATGGCCAGCTAGACCATGTGACGCACGAGCCACACCGTCCCAATTCCGGCCAGCATCGCCAGGAGCAGGTTGTTGCGCCACCGCATGACCACCGCCGTGACGGCCACCGCGCAAACGCCCGGGATTCCCTCCCGCGCCATCGCCGGCGCAACCAGCGAAATCAGCACCGCTCCCGGCAGGTACGTCAACCCAATCTCGATCCGGGGCGACATCGCCACCCTGCCCATCAGCCAGTACCCTCCGGCCCGGCAGGCGTAGGTCACCAGCGCCATCAGCGCGATGGTCAGCAGCGCCTCGGGGTGAATCGTCATCGATCCGCCACCGCCTCATGGACCGGAACGACCGCGGGTCTGGCGAACAGGAACCCAACCGTGAATCCGGTCACGCCGCCGACCAGCACGTACCAGGTTCCCGGCAGCAACCACGCCGCGAGCAGCGCCGCCGCTCCCGCGGCGCCCCATGGCACGAGATCGAACCGCGTGCGATATCCGCCGAACAGGATCGCGGCGAAGATCGTGGTGAACGCGAAATCGAGCCCGGTCGCCGCCGGGTCGCCGGCCCCTCCGCCCGCGAGGTGCCCCACCATCACCGACGGCACCCACGCCAGCGCCACGAGCAGGTTCGCCCCCAGGAAGAATCCGATGTCCTGCTCTCCCTGGCGCCGGGCATTCATCGCCACCGACCACCCTTCGTCCGCCATCACGTGGAGCATCGGATACACCTTGCGGTCCGGCTCGTGATGCAGCCAGGGCCGGGCGGCCGCGCCGAGCAGGATCAGCCGCAGGTTGATGAGCAGGGTGGTCGCCACGATCGAGAACACGGGAAGGGGATATTCCCACATCTCCAATGAGGCCGTCTGCGCCGCTCCCGCGAACACGAATACATTCATGAGCAGGTTTTCGAGGAAGCTCAGCCCAACCTGCCGGGCCAGCAGGCCGAACACCGCGCCATACACCGCCACACCGATGGCGATGGGAACGGATGCTCGCATGCCGCGCGCCACACCATCGCGCGTGAACACAACCCGCGGGGAGGCTGAAGATATCGCATCGAGGCTATGCATCGGGCGGCGAGAATCCTTGCAAGTCACGCTCATCGTCGTCGGCGCATTGTGCCATGCCGGCTACCCGAAATGGAATCCTCAAGACGCGGAACCAGGTGACATGGTCCGGCGTTTGAT
>CAZUPA010000332.1:0-1922 GCA_964622205.1 uncultured Sphaerobacteraceae bacterium | reverse complement strand
GCCAGGCATTGCGTCAGCACATCGAGTTCACGCCGTCGCCCGACCAGCATCGCCCACCCCAACATCCATGCAATGGAAAAACCGCCTACCGAAACACGATAGCAGACCCGCGAATCGCAACGTCATCCCGGTCGCGGGCGGAACCTCCCACCCGAACCACACCCATACCCATTCGGCTACACTATCCCCACAACCCAACTCTCAACGGGAGCTCGGACGAACCGGGCTGAGAGGGTGGCTCGGAGCCACCGACCGTCGTACCTGATCGGGATAATCCCCGCGCAGGAATCGTGAGGAGCCACATCTCCATGACCGCACCCCATCGCACCATCAACCGCCGCCGCGTCCTCCAGGCCAGCGCCGCCGCATCAGCCGCCCTCGCCCTTGGCGCCCGAACCGCCCCGTCACGCGTCGCCGCCCAAGACCTCCAACCCGCCACCCTTGCCCTCGACTGGTACCCGAACGCCAACCACGCCGGCATTTACATGGCCCGCGAGAACGGCTACTTCGAAGCGGCCGGCATCGACCTCGAAATCGTCGTTCCCTCCGATCCCACCACCGTGCTCCAGACGGTCGGAGCCGGCCGCGACACCTTCGGCATCTCCTATCACGCCGAGGTCCTCTTCGCCCGCGAGCAGGAAGTCCCCATCGTCTCCGCCGCCGCCCTCGTCCAGCACCCGCTCAACTCGCTCATGGTCCTCGAAAGCTCCGATATTCAGACCCCGGCCGACCTCGCCGGGAAGTCCGTCGCCGTCACCGGCCTGCCCGCCGACGACGCCTTCCTGCAGACCATGCTCGAGAATGAAGGCCTCTCCATCGACGATGTGGAGGTCATCAACGTCGGCTACGACCTCCTCCCCGCGATCTTCTCCGAGCGGGCGGACGCCACCATCGGCGTGTACTGGACGCACGAAACCATCCTCGCCGAGCGCGAGGGCTATCCGGTCCGCTACTTCCGTGTGGAAGAGTGGGGCGTGCCAGACTACTACGAGCTTGTCCTTGTCACCGGCGAAACCACCATCGAGAACCAGCCCGAGATCGTCAGCGGCCTGCTCGGCGCGCTCCAGCAGGGCTACAACGACGCCATCGCCGATCCCGAAACCGCCCTCGACCTGCTCATCGCCGAGAGTCCCGACCTCGTCCGCGATGTCGAACTCGAGGGCCTGGAACTGCTCATCCCGCTGTGGACCGATGACGGGGCCATTCCCTTCGGCCTCCAGACCGAGGACCGCTGGAACGCCTACGGCGCCTGGCTCAAGGAACAGGGACTGCTCGGCGAGGATGTGGACATCGCCGCCGCCTGGACCGCGGACTTCCTCCCCGAAGCCACATCCCCGGAAGCCTCCCCCGCCTCGTAACAACACATCACCCGGCAGCGGAGGACCTCGCGTCCTCCCTGCCGCTAACGCTCAACTCGCGTGTGCGCAAAAGTTGCTCGTCATCCTGAGCGAAGCGAAGGACCCACGGACGAAGTCCTTCCGCCGTCAGGCGGTGTCCCATGCGCGTCCTCCCCAATGCTCGCCTCCGCCTTGTGCCGTCCCGGCTATCCGCCGCCGCCTAGCGCACCGTCAAACCAACACACCTCTCGGTAGATGACCTCGCGTCATTCCCCCTTCAACCCCCACCAAACGCCAATATCACGCACCCTCTTTACAGCCTCGGCGGGCTGTCGTAAGGTCTGAACATTGGTCTGACAACCTGACAACAGCGACGTGTTCCAGGGCCTCCCGGAAACGCCTCCGCCCAACCCCTCGCATCCATCCGAAACCAGAATCCCACCCATCGCCGAAACCACCGGTCCAGCCGGAATCGCAGGGAGAGATGCATGAGTTCGAGGATCACCTCCCAGAAGCAACCGCTCGAAACCTCCACCCCCGCGCGCAAATTCTCCCTGCCAAACCCGCTCGTCACCCTCACCGAAG
>CAZUPA010000331.1:0-1928 GCA_964622205.1 uncultured Sphaerobacteraceae bacterium | reverse complement strand
TTGTTTGGCACGTCGCGGCAGATAGCCACCAACCCGAGTTCGAGTCTCGCGGCGGTGGTGGCCAGCGCAATGGTCCTGGCCGGTATCAGCGGCGATCAGGATGCGGTGGCGTTCGCCTCCTGGGTCGCGTTGATTTCCGGCCTGCTCTTCGTCGTCATGACGATTTTCAAGATGGGCTGGATCTCGCAGTTCCTCTCGCGCGCGGTGATCGTGGGCTTCCTGTGTGGAGCGGCTTTCGATGTCACGGTGGGCGAACTACAGAAAATCACCGGCACCGAGGCCAGCGGCGACAATGTCTGGCAGGAGTTCTGGTCCTGGCTCGGGACACTCGGCGATGCACATGGAGTGACCGTGCTCGTCGGCGTGCTCGCGCTGGTTGCGCTCTTTGGGTTGGAGGCGTACATCCCCAGGCTCCCCGGCACCCTGATCGTCGTCGTGGCCGGTCTGCTGGCCTCGGCGGTGTTCGACCTCGGCGCGCACGGCGTCGCGCTGGTTGGCGATGTTCCGCGCGGTTTCCCCTCGGTGACCATTCCAGACCTGGACCTGCTCGTCGACAACGCGGGCTATATCATCACCGCGGCGCTGGCGATCGTGATGATCGGCTTTTCCCAGACCGCCGGAGACGCGCGCGCGTTCGCCACCAAGCACCGCTACCGCATCGACATCGATCAGGAATCGCTGGCGCAGGGCGTCTCGAATATCGGCTCGGGCGTGTTCCAGGGCATCCCCGTGTCGACCAGCCTCTCGGGAAGCTCCCTCAACGATCACGCCGGCGCGAAGACCCAACTTGCCTCGCTGATAACTGGCGGAGTGGTCGTGCTGACGATGCTCGCCTTCGCGCCCCTCTTCTCCGACCTGCCCAAACCGGTCCTCGGAGCGGTCATTATCCAGGCGGTGCTGATGGGCATGATCGACCTGCCAGAGTTTCGCCGCCTGTACCGTATCAAGCGCACCGACTTCTGGATCGCGATCACGGCTACCGTTGGCGTGCTGCTATTCGGGGTGCTGGCGGGCGTGGTGATCGGGGTGATCCTGTCGGTGGGCTGGCTGGTCTATACCGTGACGTCGCCGGCCATGCCGGTGCTTGGCCGCGACCGCGACACCGGTGTCTTCCGGGAGATCGATGAGTACCCCAGCGACGAGCAATTTCCCGGCATCATCGTGTTGAGCCTTGATGGGGGGTTGTTTTTCGCCACCGCCGATGCCTTTGGAGACCGTCTTCGGGAGCTGGCGCTGTTGGGCGACACTCCTCCGGCCATAATGGTGATCGACTGTCGCGCCATGAACTTCATCGACTCGCAAGGGGCCGCGCAATTCCGGGAACTGGTCGAACGTGGACGCGCCCACGGGATTTCGATCCGGCTGGCGCGGGTCAAGCCGTCTGTTCTGGATATTCTGGAACGCGACGGCGTGGTCGATCAGCTTGGCGCCGGGAACATCCACGCGAACGTTATCGAGGCGATTGAAGCGCCACGTCGTCAGGCCGCGGACGCGCCGGCATCACCGCTAGCCACCTGAGCCCCTGGGGCGTCTGCTGTAGGCGTGCTTCCAGCTCGCCCCGTTTCATCCGGCGTTGGATAGTATCGACCGTGATCCCCTTCAACAGGAAATATTCATGTGGACTGGCCGGATGGACAGGGGCGGATCAGCAGCGGTCACGGTCTGGAGTTGCCTGGGCGGAGCCCACCCCGGCGATGAAGCCAGGGCGGGCCCGGTACTGGTTAGTCGACGAAGGTCAGGAAGTCCTTGACGACCCAACCGAAGGTATTGCTCTCGTCGTAGAAGTGGGCGTAGACCCAGACGAGGCCGTCGACTTCCTCCGGCATGTCGATGGTCAGCCTACCGGTCGTCCAGGTGGCGACAGTACCCGTGATTTCCTCGCTGAGGCCGGGGCGGAACCGGGCATTGAGCGGCCCATCGTGGACCTG
>CAZUPA010000330.1:0-1930 GCA_964622205.1 uncultured Sphaerobacteraceae bacterium | reverse complement strand
CTCCCGGGCGCCGTCGACAGCCGGATCGACGTACTCCTGGCGCCAGTTCTGGAGCAACCCGCGCATTTCCACGACCCGTTCCTGATGCCGATCGCTCTCCGCCAGGTTGACGCGCTCTCGTGGATCGCCAATCGGGTCGTACAACTCATGCGGGCCGTAAGGATAGCGGTGGACATACTTCCACTCCTCCGACCGGATCATTTGCACCGGTCCGTACTCGTCGAACACCACGACATGGTGACGGCCCCGCTCGCCGTTGGCCTCCCCGTACAGCAGGCGCCTAAAGCTCCGTCCCGGCAGCCGGTCCGCGCCCGGCATGTCGAGCCCCACGTACTCCAGCAGCGTCGGCGCGAAGTCGCAGCCGCTGACCATTCCGGACGCGACCACGCCTTCCGGAATCGCGCCCGGATGACTGGCGATCGCCGGAACCAGCACCGATTCGTCGTACATGTTGAGCGGAAACGAGGAATTCCCCTTCCCCCACAGACCGTGATGCCCGCAGTTGAAGCCGTTGTCGCCCAGGAACCAGATCAGCGTGGACTCCCGCAGTACCAGCGCCTCGACCCGGTCCAGGATCCGGCCGATGTTCGCGTCCATCGCCGTCAACGCCGCGAAGTAGCCCTTCAACTGCTCCCGCCACGTTTCGCTCTCTGGTTCCGGAGCCCAGCCGGGCAGCGACCACGGGTGAATCCGCATCCCGCGGGATGCTCTCGAACGGGCAATCATCGTACGTGGCCACGATGTCTGGCGGATGCGAGTCGATCCACGGCGAATGCGGCGCCGTGTAATGCACGCCCAGGTAAAACGGCTCGCCTTCCGCCTGGCGGTCGATGAACGCCAGCGCGCCGTCCGTGATCGCGTCCGTCAGGTAGCCCGGCTCCTCGACCAGTTCCCCGTCCCGGATCATCGCCGCGCCGTAATACGGACCTCCGCCCTTCTGGTGAGCGTACCAGTGGCTGAATCCATGCTGGGGCACGATGCTGTCGCCCAGATGCCACTTGCCGCTCAACCCGCGGGTGTAGCCATGCTCGGTCAACACCTGAGTGTAGCTGGTCTTGCCGTCGAGGTGACGGATCGGATCGACCCCCTCCCCGCGCACGTTGCCGCGCTCGAACCAGTCACGCACTCCATGTTGCGAAGGAATCCGGCCGGTCAGCAACGAGGCGCGCGCCGGAGAGCACACCGGCGACGCGTAGAAGAACCGGTCGAATCTGGTTCCGCTGGCGGTCAGCCGATCCAGGTTCGGAGTGCGAACCTCCGGGTTCCCGGCAAAGCCCATCGCCCACGACCCCTGGTCGTCGGAGAGGATCACAATGATGTTGGGCCGATCACTCGTCGTGCCGGAAGTATCGGTCTGGGTGTTCATGCCTGCGCCAAGGAAAGGCCACCATCATCCGGGGAATCGCGGGTGGAAGGCAAGTCGCCAGCCGCTACCCGGCGATCGCCTCTTCGATATCGTCCGCGTCGAACACCGCGAACACCGGCATGTCGTCGATATCCACCGATCGCTCGAAGTCGCCAAGCACCGGGGAGATCGCGTCCTCGTCCCAGGTATGGAGCGTGAAGCTCATGATGAAGTCCTCGCCCTCGGGGAAGTAGACCTCGTGACAGGCGATATGATCCTCATCCGCCGGGTCCCGCGCCAGCATCGCCAGGCTCTCGTCATCGCTCCCGCTCAACAACACCTCGCTGGCCTGCTCCAGGCCCAGGTTCGCGGTCCAGCCGGGGTGATCCATCGCCTCTTCCATCGAGTCGAAGGTCCACATGCCCAATTGGCAGCTCTGGATCTCGAGGACCGTGGAGGGCGACAACCGGTGGACCAGCGTCAGTCTGTCGCCCGTGTTCCCTTCGCAATCGACCGGCGCCGAGAACTCACCCACGACCTTGGCGACGTAGTCGTTCGACATCTCGCCAACTTCCCACGGGTCAT
>CAZUPA010000329.1:0-1945 GCA_964622205.1 uncultured Sphaerobacteraceae bacterium | reverse complement strand
TGATCGTGATCGCTTCTTCGAGCGCCTCGACCGACTGGCCCGGCGTGAGCCGCCGACCACCCATCCCGGCGATCGCGTCCCAGAAGCCACCGGCTCCGATCCCCATCTCGACCCGACCCCCGCTGAGCAGGTCGAGACTTGCCGCCGCCCGGGCCAGTACGGCTGGCTGGCGCAAGGGCAGGTTCAGCACGTTGCCGGAGACGTGGATATTGGTGGTGCGGGAGGCGACGTAGGACATCAGGGTCCAGGTGTCGTGGAAGCCCGCGTTGTAGGGATGGTCCTGAAACGTCACCAGGTCGAGCCCCGCCTGGTCGGCGACGATCGCCATTTCAACCGCGTGCATGGGTGGCTGGACGGTGGGTGTGGTGAAGGTTCCGAAGAGCAGGTCGTGTCCGTAGTCTGTCATGTCAATTGCCCGTTCGTTGCGTATGCGCTGGCCTGAATGATCTGCCGGGAATTCGCGCCATCAGGTGGGGCGGACAACAACCGCTTGCTCGCCGTTTGGATGGATTCGCGCTCAATCGCGGCAGGTCCGCCCGTACCAGTTCCTCCTGAAGGCTCCTTATTGACGTGGGCGCCTATGAGCCCGCGGGCACGAGCGGCGTGATGTTGAAGTTATCGCGGAACACGTTGTCCGGGTCGTAGGTGGCCTTCACTTCGCGCAGCCGTTCGAGCGTGCGTCCCGGGAACGCCTCGCCGAGCCGTTCCGGCGCCTGGTCGGTCTCGAAGCTCAGGTAGAGCCCGTCGAAGTGGCGGGCGAGCGATTCCCAGGCCATGTTCAGCCGGTCGCTGCTCGCGCCGAACGCCACCACCGAGAAGTTGGCCTTCCGGTTGGCATAGGCCGTGGCGTCGGGGTCGACATCCGACACCGCGCCGCCGACCGAGCGAATCTGGAAGAAGTAGGTCGTCCCGCTCAGGATCAGGCGTTCGGCCTCGGCCGCGAACTCCGGCGTAATGTGATTGAGGAGGCCGGATCGAGTCGATGGTTCGCCCTGCCCGTTGTGGTCCTGGGCCGATGCGTTGGCCATGATCGCCGCGTACGGCGCGATCATCACCTGCTGGTCGTACAACGGGCCGATGCCCGCCAGGGGCTGCAACTGGCTGATGATCGTCTCGGCATCGTCCGAGGCGATCATCGTCATCGCCTGGGCGATTGCTGGCTGGCCGCGCCGGGGTGGACCGAGGATGATGAAGCTCGTCAGGTCGCGCGGCGCCGATTCGACCGCCGCTCCCCACCGCACGAGCAACTCGCGGGCATCGCTGGCGTCAAACACAAGTTGCGCCCAGCCGACATTGCCGGTGTCGTAGACCTCGAACTCGAACGAGGTCACGATGCCGAAGTTGGCCCCGGCCCCGCGCACGGCCCAGAACAGGCCCGGCCGCTCGTCCTCGCTGGCGTACACCACCGAGCCATCGGCCAGCACGATTTCGACCGCCTTGAGATGATCGATGGTCAGGCCGTGCTTGCGCACCATGAACCCGACACCGCCAGCGGTGGCGAGTCCGCCGACGCCGACCCCGCCGTAGTCGCCGGAACTCAGCGCCCAGCCGTATGGCTGCAACGCGGCCGCGACCTCCATCCACGTCGCGCCAGGCTCGATGCGCACGCGCTTGGTGGCTTCGTCCAGCACCTCGATCGCGTTCATTTTTGCCAGGCTGATCACGATGCCGCCGTTATTGGTGGAGCGGCCACTGATGCCATGACCGGCGCTCCGCACCGACAGCGGCAGGTCGGGATGACGCCGGGCGAACGCCAGCGCATCCACCACCTGGGAGATGTTCTCGACCCGGAACACGATGCCGGGCCGGCCGCCACGCATGTAGGTGGACCGGACCTTCGAGTAGCCGACATCGCCCGGCTCGACCACGGTGTCCAGCAGCGACGCGGGAACGTCGTCGTAGGCGATGCCCTCGCGGCGCTTCGCCTTGACCGAGGCGCGCCGCA
>CAZUPA010000328.1:0-1947 GCA_964622205.1 uncultured Sphaerobacteraceae bacterium | reverse complement strand
CCTGGCTGGTCGAACGGGATGCAGCGAATGGTCGCCTTCGTCTCGTTCTTGAACCGGGTCTCGCAGGCCGCGTCACCGCACCACCAGACCCGGTTCCAGCCGGCATTGGTCGCCACCCGCTCGGCCAGCGTATTCCAATCCGTCACGTCGACCGTGAGCGTATCGAGCCGGGCGCGGGCCGCCTCGAAGAGCCGGTTCTGGATGGTCTCCAGCAGTTCCGGCAGCATCGTGGCGAGCTCGGCCATCGGCACGGTGAGTTTCTCGCCGGTATCGCGAATGGCCAGCACCACCTGGTTCGCCTCCAAGTCGCGCGGGCCAAGCTCGATCCGCACCGGCACGCCCCGCAGTTCCCAATGGTTGAATTTGAAGCCCGGCGAGCGGTCGTCCCGCTCGTCGACGCGCACCCGCGCGACATCCTCGAGATCGTCGCGCAGCGTGCGGGCGGCGGCCAGCACGCTCTCCGCGGCCCCCTTCCGGCCCAGGATCGGCACGATGATCGCCTGGATCGGGGCCACGCGCGGCGGCAACTTCAGGCCACGCTCATCACCGTGAACCATCACCACCGCGCCGATCGTGCGATGGCTGAGCCCCCACGACGTGTTGAAGGCATACCGCCGGATTCCGTCCTGATCGAGGAACTGGATGTCGAACACCTTGCCGAAGTGATCGGCCAGGTCGTGCGAGGTGCCACTCTGCAACGCCCAGTTCCTGCCGCCCATCATCGCCTCCACCGTGTAGGTGCGATGAGCCCCGGCGAACTTCTCCGACTCGGATTTCACGCCTGGAACCACCGGAATCGCCAGTTCGCGCTCGATGAAGTCGCGGTACACCTCAAGCATCTGGAGCGCCCGGGCTTCCGCCTCTCCGGCGGTCGCGTGGCAGGTATGCCCTTCCTGCCAGAGGAACTCGCTGGTCCGCAGGAACGCGCGCGGGCGCTCTTCCCAGCGCACGACCGATGCCCACTGGTTGAGCAGCAGCGGCAGGTCCCGCCAGCTCTGGATCCACTTCGCATAGATTGGGCAGATGATCGACTCGGAGGTCGGCCGCACGGCGAGGGGCTCTTCGAGTTCCTTTTCGCCGCCACGCGTGACCCAGGCCACCTCCGGCGTGAAGCCTTCGATATGCTCGGCTTCCTTCTCCAGCATCGACTTCGGAATCAGCAGCGGGAAGTAGGCATTCTCCACCCCGGTTCGCTTGAACCGGGCATCGAGCGACTGCTGGATCAATTCCCAGATCCGGTAGCCGTAGGGCCGGATCACCTTCATGCCACGCACGGGTGCGTCGTCGGCCAGTTCCGCCTGCCGCACGACGTCGACATACCACTGGTCGAAGTTGTCGCTCGGGTGTACCAGATGCTCCACGAATGCCTGCTGTGCCATGTTGCCTGTTTCCGTTTTGGGTACGCTGAATGTCACCCGGCCCGCATGCCAGAACCTAACGATAGCAAATGCCCGGCGCGCTCCCATGCGCACCGCCCTTCCCAGGGGTATTGACGAGACCCGTTCGGATCGCTAATATGCAACCGAATGGTTGTACTACTGGCAATCGCATCTCACCACACCGAAGGAGTACCCGGACCATGGGCAGGATCGTTGGCAATTTCTTCATCGCGCTCGACGGCGTTGTCGAGGCGCCCGACCAGTGGCACTTCCCCTACTTCAACGACGAAATGGGCGCCGCGGTCGGCTCCGGCATGGAGTCGAACAAGGCGTTCCTCATGGGCCGCCAACTCTACGACGAGTGGGCCGCCTACTGGCCAAACAGCGAAGACGACATCGCCGGATACTTCAACGACATTCCGAAGTACGTTATTTCAAGCTCGCTCAAGAACCCAACCTGGAACAACACCACCGTGCTGCCTGGCGACGCCGATACGGTGCGCGCCTTCAAGGACGGCATCGACGGCGATATCGGCATGTCGGGCAGCGCGACCACGGTTCGCTGGCT
>CAZUPA010000327.1:0-1961 GCA_964622205.1 uncultured Sphaerobacteraceae bacterium | reverse complement strand
CGGTTATCCTCGGCGTTGATCCACCGCCCGTACCATGGGTGGACCATCGAAACGGTCCATTATTATGTAGGGATCGACTCCATGTCGGTCCTGGATGAAGCGATTGCATCGCGATTCCTCTCCTCAACCCAAACTGTCCAAGGGATTGCGCGTTTCCCCCCACTTGCTACACTGATACGTATCAACAGCATCGACCCACGACCCCACGAGCCATCTATCACCGCTCGCCGCCGCGACACGGACACCACTCATGGCAACCACCACCACCCGTCCAACCCAACGCGATGTCGCCCGCGCCGCCGGCGTCTCCCAGGCCGTCGTCTCCTATGTCCTCAACGACGTGCGAACCGTCTCCATCCTTCCCGAAACCCGCGAACGCGTCCTCGCCGCCATCGTCGACCTTGGCTACATCCCCAACAACAGCGCCCGCAGCCTCCGATCGCGCAAAACCTTCACCATCGCCGCCGTCATCCCCGATATCACCAACCCCTACTACCCCGAATTCATCCGGGGCATTCAGGACACCGCCCGCGGCCGCCAGTACGACGTGCTCGCCTTCAACACCGACGGCGAACGCGACATCGAACTCGCCTCGCTCGAAGCCGCCCGCCGCAACCGGGTCGACGGCCTCATCATCACCCCCTTCTTCGTCACCGTTTCCGACCTCTTGCCGCTCCTCCACGAAGGAACCCCCGTCACCATGCAGCAGGACCTCGCCGAAGACGTCATCCCGCCCAACCTGCCGCTCGACCTCGTCTCCATTTCCGGGGAGGATGCCGCCCGAACCGTCGTCTCCTACCTCATCGACCGCGGCCACACCCGCATCGGCATGATCTCCGGCCGCATCGCCACACCCCCGCGCGAAGGCCGGGTCCGTGGCTACCGCCAGGCCCTCGAAGAGCACCACATGCCGCTGGAGGAAGTCCTCGTCCGGGGAGGAGATTTCACCGAGGCCGGTGGCCACGAAGCCATGCGCGAACTCCTCGCCATGTCACCCCGGCCCACCGCCGTCTTCGCCGCCAACGACCTGATGGCCATGGGGGCCCTGCTCGCCTGTCGCGAGATGGACGTCCGCGTGCCGGAGGATATCGCCCTCGCCGGATTCGACGACATTCCCGCGGCGAAACTCATCCACCCGCCCCTCACCACCCTGAACCAGCACTCGCGCGCGACCGGGCGCCGCGCCGCCGAACTCCTGCTCTCGCGCATTGATGGATCTCACACCGGGCCCACCCGTCACGAAGTTCTCGACTTCAACCTGATCCCTCGATCTTCAGCCTGATCCCGCCGCCAAACCGGCCAGGAGCGCCGGCCACTTCGACATCCATCCGGGCCACACGACGTACCCGCCAATGCACCGTGAAAGGAGCGCGCGAACCCACTCGCAGCCAACGATCAATCCGGGTCCCTGGTCCCATCGAACGTCCATCATCACCATCACGGGGAGCAATCCATGAACTTCGCCAATACATCCGCCAACCGCCGCCTGATCCTGAAGCTCGCCGCGGCCGGCGCGACCGTCACCGGCATCGGCATTCCCGCCGGATTCGCGTCCGCCCAGGATGCCGGGAAAGTCACCTTCTGGCTGGATATCACCGGCGGCTCCGATACCGCCCAGTGGCTGGTCGACAACATCGTGGCCGACTTCAACGCCCTCGGCGGGGTCCAGGTCGAAGCCACCATGCAGGCCAACGGCTGGACCGCCACTCAAACCGCCCTCGCCGGCGGCGCCGGTCCCGATATCGTGACCACCCCCGGCCCGTCCCTTTCCATGGAACTTGGCAAGGCCGGCCAGATCCTCGCGCTGGACGACTACGCCACCGAGTACGGCTGGGCGGACAGCTTCTCACCCTGGGCGATGGATCTCGGCAAGGTCAATGGCGCCCTGATCGCGATTCCCAACGAAGTCGAAACGCTCGTCCTCTACTACAACGCCACGCTCTTCGCCGATAACGGCTGGA
>CAZUPA010000326.1:0-1968 GCA_964622205.1 uncultured Sphaerobacteraceae bacterium | reverse complement strand
GGTCGTCCCACAGCGTGTCGTCCGCCACCGTCGAGATGTAGCGCAGGGCGGCCGCCACCATCGAGAGCAGCAACAGTCCGATCGCGATCAGATGAATCGTCGTCTCCATGCGAGGCTGGTCCGCCCGCCGGGGGCTGAGTATCGCCAGCGGTCCCCGGGATCCGGGACTCATCACGAACAGGGAGATCGCCGCCAGCGCGGCCAGGATCGCGATCATCGCCACGGGAGTGTCCGTGACGGACAGGTCGAGAGAGTACACCGCCAATCCCGCCGCGAGCGTTGTCCACGCGCCGTAGCCGACCCGGATCGTTGGATGGTCGGTCGACCACGCCGCCACCAGCGCCCCCAGCCCGAAGACCACGCAGGTGGCCGCCAGGGTCAGGACCGGCAGGTCCTCGCCATCGGTTGCCCAGGCGAAGGGTAGGGTCGTGAACCCCACCGCCAGCAGTCCCGCCACCAGCCACAGTGGTTCTCCCCACCGCGGCGCCTCCCGCCGTTCCGACACCCTGTCCAACCTGAACGCCGGAACCGTTAGCAGCACCGGGAGAGGCGCCAGGAACAACAGCATCTCCGCCGTGTTCCAGTCACCAGCGTCCATGTGCTCAAGCATGGTGAACCACAGGCCGGTGATGAACCCGCCAGTGAACACCAGCCACCACCGCGATGCTCGCGCCAGCGCCACCAGCGTGGATACGGCGACGGCCGCCGCGAACACCCCTGTCATCACCCATGGACGATCGGCGAACGAGGCGGATGTCGCCACGAACAATCCCAGCACCGCTTCGATGTGCAGCGCGAGGCGAACTCCCGGCCTTCGCAACCACGCCGGGCCGTACTCGCCAGCCACGATCAGCGCCACGGAGGTTGCCAGCGCCGGAACGGCCCAGGCCCAACCTTCCTCCGGGTCGAGCGCGGCCACGAGGCCCGCCACCGTCGCGATCGCCATAAGCGAGGCGAGGATGCCCCAAACCTGGTGGGCGCTTCGCCGGGCGTAGGCGGCCAGCGCGATCGTCGTCGCCGCGAACGTAACCGGCACGATCCAGACCGTGACGTCGTCGAGCATCGAGCCAAGGGCAACCGCCATGCCGATCGGCAACGCCGCCACGCCGGTGACCGTCAGCGGTTTGCGGAGATGGTCCCAGCTTTCGGGAAGCCGCTCGACAGACTCGCGGATGGCCGCGACCGCCAGCGCCACGGCCACGCCGCCCCAGCCCCAGTGCGTGCCGATCGCCGGAAGGACGGAGCCCACCGCCAGCAGCCCGGCGATCGAGGCGCCGTAGTCGTAGATCCAGCCGCCCGGCCGCCTGGAGAACACGGCGTAGACAGTGGCGGTCACCGCCGATCCCGCCAGCACGATGACGGCGGTGCTGGCCTGGCTCTCCTCGAACACCGACCAGGCCGCGATCGCGTTGGCTGGAACCAGCAGCGCGCTGATCGCCACGAAGGTCTCCGCCGCCTGCCGCACCCGCTCGTTCCCCAGCAGGAACCAGCCGGTGGCTGCAAAGGCGAAGGTCGCCGCCGCCAGTAGCCCGAGCTTTTGCCAGGAACCGAGGTCGGCCCAGTTGTAGGACGCATAGACGATGCCGGCCGCGACCACCAGGAACGCGCCCAGGTAAAGCATCAGTACGGCGGGGTCCAGCGCATCCCGGGAGGCGGGCGCCGGACCTTCGGCGGCATCGGAAGCCATAGGTGAGCGAAGGGACGATCTGGCCGGGGCGGAGACGCGAACTGGGGATGAGGCGGCGACCTCTGGTTCTGGCAGCAGGTCCGCCGCGAACGGCCTCGCCACGGGAGCCTCTGGAGAGACTGGCTGCTGGTCAGCCCTCGCGTTGTCGAGCGTTCCCACATCCGGAGTCGACGACTTCTCCGCCGGTGGGGATGTGGTCGAGGGCGAGGCGACATGAAGGGCCGGCAGGTTGTACTGATCGCGAATCCTGTCGCGCTGCTCGTCGGTGAGGATCGCCCGCA
>CAZUPA010000325.1:0-1974 GCA_964622205.1 uncultured Sphaerobacteraceae bacterium | reverse complement strand
CATAGGTGAGTTCCACGTTCGGGTACAACGCGCTGAAGCGCTCGTTGTTGGCGATCGCATAGTCATCGCCATAGCCGCCCTTGAAGATCACCACATCGAGCGGCGCTTCTGGATCGATGCCAAGCGGGTTCTCGACACCCTGCGCCGCCGCCGTCTGCGCCACGGAGGCGAACGCCACCGCCAGCGCCGGCGCCGAAATTCCCATCACGGTTGCCCGCTGGATCATTTGCCGGCGAGACATACCCTTCTCCGCGACTTCGCGGAACAACGAATCAATCCGACGATTCATATCGCTCGACACCCGGATACCTCCTGAACATGGTCCGCCTACCAACCGGGGGCGGAGCCTTCTGCCTTCGTCCGGGATTCCCGGACGCTTCATCAAAGGTGTGATGATTGGACCCAAGTGTACTCCCGGCCACGGGCAAGTGCGAAAACCCCCAAGACGCTCCAGGCGGTGCAACCCGCCTTGCTCCCCGGGACCATTCGCTTTATTAAGTGAAGGATTACCCCTCGCCTGACTGTGACCGAAATTACAGGATGACTGTCCCAAATTCGCCGGGCCAACGTCAAGGTAAAACGGGCAGACGCGGCCTGTTTCAATTCGTGCCCTCAATACAAAACCACCACTCACCCATCGCGCACCCTCCCCAACCGGGCTCGAACCCGGAAGCGAGATGGACGCGCCAGCCAGCGCGTCCATCCCCTCCGCCTGGCGGGCTGGGCACCCGTCAGTCTGGCGTTACGCCGCCGGAGTCGCCTCTGGCACCGTCGCCGGTGCTGGCTGCTCGCGCGTGAACTTCTGGATCGAGTCGTCCTCGCGGATCTGGTCGGTCAAGCTCTGGAGATCGGAGACCATGGTCTCGACATCGGTCTGGCCAGTCAGCAAGGCCCCGAACTGGAACTGTGACTCTTCGTCGAGTTCGGCATAGCGGGGATAGTGGGTGGTGAAGACGTCTGCCCCGGCGGCGGAAATTGACTCCTGCGCCGACTGGAAGGCGGTGCCGAGTTCAAGACCATCGGCCGAACCGGTGACCACCGTCAGCGACTTGGTCAGCTCGGAGAAGGTCGCGCCACCTTCCTGCGAGAAGAGCAGCCGCAGCCACTCCATGCCGCCGAGCGGGTTGGGTCCGGTCGGTACGATGTAGTTCGCGGTAGCGGCGACGCTGGCTGATGTCTGCGGCATCGCATCGTCGGCATTGATGCTCGGGGCTGGTCTGATCGTCATCTGGAACCCTTCCGGAATGACGTCAAGCATCTCATTCTCAAGCCAGGTGCCGCACGGAATGAAGGCGGCCTGTCCCTGCAGCCAGGCTGCCTGGGATTCGGTGTGGCTCAGGGCCGAGGTACCGTCCATGATGAAGCCGTCGTCGTAGAGACGCTTCATGATCTCCAGCACCTCGGCCACGGCCGGCTGCGTCCAGGCGTCTTCCTCAAGATTGTCGAGCTTCAGGATTGCTTCCCAGCCGCCGCGCTTGAAGAGGATTTCGTCGAACAAGAAGCGCATGTAATACGGGTACTGACCCTGATAGGTCCAAGCCGCGATATCCGTGGTGTCCTGAATCGTCTGGCAGAGGGCGAACATGTCGTCCCAGGTCGCCGGGTATTCCCAACCGTGCTCCTCGAAGAGGGCGGCGTTGTACCAGATGCCGTTCATGTTGTACACGTAGTTCAGCACGTACTGAACGCCGTCGTAGACACCCTCACCCTGGCTGCCGGCATCGAGTGAATCGGCGAAGGTCACACCGGGCTGCCCGAAGGCTTCGGCTTCCATCAACGGCGCCAGGTCGGTCAGCTGACCTTCGGTGACCAGGGTGGTGGTGTTGAAGTTGCCCGCGCCCGAGTTGTTCATCACATCTGGCGGGTTGCCGTCGACGAAGCGGGCCTGATACTGCTCCTGCAGGCGCTGGGTACCGGCGTAGGTGAGTTCCACGTTCGGGTACAACGCGCTGAAGCGCTCGTTGTTGGCGATGG
>CAZUPA010000324.1:0-2011 GCA_964622205.1 uncultured Sphaerobacteraceae bacterium | reverse complement strand
TGAATGCGCGCGCTAACGGTGTGCGGGGCGCTGGCGAACGCGGCCTCGACATCACCGCCCCGCTTGCCACCGACGACCGCGCCGATGTTGTTCTTCACGTCGTCGTAGACGAGCGGCGAACCATCTTCCATCGCGGCGAAGACATCGGTGACGGCTTCGAGCGGGGAGACATCGACATCGACGAGTTCGGCGGCGTCGACCGCCTGGGCGCGGGTCTCGGCGACGACCATGGCGATGGCCTCACCGATGAAGCGCACCTTGCCGTGGGCGAGCGGGCGGATTGGCGGGACGGGGATGGCGTCGCCGCTTGCCTCTTCATCCTCGCCGGTGTCTTCACCCGAGGATTCGCTCTCCAGGTTCTTGAGGTACTTGCCGAGGTTGGCGTCGGTCAGGATCGCGACCACCCCTGGCGCGGCCTCGGCGGCGGAAGTGTCGACCCCGTTGAGGATGGCGTGCGCGTACTGGCTGCGCACGAAGGCGGCATGCAGGATGCCGGGCAGCTTGACATCGTCGACATAGGTGGATGTGCCGGAGATAAGCCGGGGATCTTCCTTGCGCCGAACCCGGGCTCCGACCATTTTGCTGATGACCATGCGAGGAACTCTCCCATCGACCTTGCTTTCCGACCCGGTGACCTGAGATTCGCCGGGCCAGTTCCGTTTCCCATCTTGATGAAGGGTATTGTCCCCGCAAGGTGGAATCGGGTCAATGCGAGTGGCGGTGCGAGATGGAGGAGGTCACGATTCGCGGCGACGGGGCGAGGGATGGACGGCGGCATCGCGGGAGCATGTTGGGCGGTCGAGGCGGGGCAGTGGGCCGTTTGGTGCGTCCATCCAATGGATGGAGCGTCGCCATCAGGAGAGGAGTGTTGGTGGTGGACGCCCGTGACAGGCGCATGGCCTGTCACTGCGTGATGGTGGCGGGATCTGGCTGAGGGCGCCGGGGATCGAGCGCTACGAAGAAGAGCGCGTGCCCAGTCGGCTGGTGGGAGTGGACGTCATGCCCGCGCCGTTCTCGCTTTCGGGGGTTTCGTCAATGGTGATCCAGCCGCGGCGAAGCGCGGTGACCACGGCCTGGGTGCGGTCGTTCACGGCCAGCTTGCGGAGAATGGACGTGACATGGTTCTTGACGGTTTGGGCGCTGATGCCAAGGGCATAGCCGATTTCCGCGTTGGTCATTCCTTCGCTCACCTTGCGGAGAATTTCGAGCTCGCGGTCGGTGAGGGGCATGAAGGCGTGGCTGAGCGCGGCATCCGAGGTGACGTTGTTGCGGAACTGGTCGAGCACCCGGGCGGCGACATACGGCTTGCTGAGCAGTTGCTCGTTGATGACGTATTCGCCCGTGGCGGCGCGGGAGACCAACTCCTGGAGCGTTTCCTCGTCCAGGTTGCGGCCGGAATAGGCGGCGGCTCCCGCCCGGATGGCGGCGAACAGTTCGTCGTCGCTCTCGTGCGAGGCGATCACGATGGTGGCGATGGCTGGGTACCGGCGGCGCATTTCGGCGGCGAAGGAGAGACCAGGAGATTCGGTGAGGTTGGTTCCGACGAGGGCGACTGACGGGGAGACCTCATCGGCAAGCTTGTAGCCAGACTCGACAGAGTCCGCGCTTCCAGCCACCTCGACGGTTTCGAGGGAGTCCAGAACAGCCACCAGACCATGGCGATAGAGTGGTTCGCGTTCGACTACGATGACCCGGATCACGTCCGCCATGTGTAACACCACTTTCCTTTTCATCGGAACGGCACGCTTGGAGCGCGCCTACGTTGCCTGCGTGCGTAATGATCCGAAAGCCTTCCTGGCTGGATCGTGACAAAGCGGTGTGACGGCCCCATTTCACATGGGTCCTGAGTAACACACCCCAACTGGGCCATGCATCCTGAATGGCCCTCATCACCTGTATCTTACTGCACGAATTACGATTTTATCGGTTTGTAGCAACCCAATCCTGACCCAATCGAGTGCGGCAGGCCATGCAATGGGACCGTATCTGTTGAAAGAGCCCAATGCGCCAG
>CAZUPA010000323.1:0-2014 GCA_964622205.1 uncultured Sphaerobacteraceae bacterium | reverse complement strand
CCACTCGCGGACGCACGTCATATCGCGCCGTTCCATCCACCAGTACGGAGGGCCTAACCGGCATTTTCGCGAACGTCGCCATTCGCGACCACGCCGGTGTATGGCCCTCCCTCATCGCATCCTACGCCCCACCGCGCCACCCCATGCACCCGTACGGAAACTCTAGCCGGCAGCCGAATCAGCCGTGCCATGCGGTGCGTGCCGGCGTATGGGTTTCCCCATGCCGGGCCATCTCACCGCTCTCCTCACGTTTGACCGTATCGCCGCCGCTGCCCTCTGGCTGGACTTCTCCTCCCGCCCCGCACACCAATCTCACGCTAGGTGGCGGGATTTCACCGTCTCGATGCGTTCACTGGGTAGACACATTGCGTCTCGCCACTCGCCACCACACCGAAAGGCCTCCCACCATGCACCACGCACGCCAGAACGGATCAGCGGACCTCGTTGCCCCATACGACAACATGATTACCGCGGCAACATTAATTCGAATCGCCACATTAATTCTCCATCCCGAAAAGCCCGTCGTTCCGGTCAAACCGACCCCTGAAACCGGGATTTATGGATTAATGGATTATTGTTGGCGAAAAAACACACGGCCCCCGGGGCGGTCGAACGCCTGCCCTCAACGCGCCCCCGAGGTTCGTGCATTCGGGCCGGAACCAGCCGCCCTACACCGGCCGGTTCAGCGGTTGCACCGGCTCCCGCCCCTCCAGCACCGCCACCACGTTGCCCACCGCGTGCAACTGCGCGTTGCGGCGGCTTTCCATCGTCCCACCGCCCAGGTGCGGCGTGATCACGATGTTCGGCAGCGTCCGCAGTTCCTCGCTCACCTGGGGCTCGAACTCGACCACGTCGAGCCCCGCGCCGCCGAGATGGCCGGAGGTCAGCGCCTCCAGCAGCGCCGCGTCCTCCACCACCTTGCCCCTCGCCGTGTTGATCAGCACCGCGCCCGGCTTCATCCTGGCGAAGGCCTCGCGATTGAAGAGGTGGGTCGTCTCCGGCGTCAACGGGGTATGCAGCGAGACCACGTCCGACTCCGCCAGCAGGTCATCGAAGGTTCGCCAGGCGCCATCCTCTCCATCGCGGCGGGTTCGCTGGTGGTAGATCACGTTCATGTCGAACGCCGCGGCCCGCTTCGCCACCGCCTTGCCGATCAGCCCATACCCCACCAGGCCAATCGTCTTGCCCACCAGCGTGGAGCCGTCCCACTCGCCGGGCACGAACCGTTTCCAGTCGCCCCGCCGCACGTAGGCATCGCCTTCGGCCATCCGCCGCATCACCATCAGCAGCAGGCCCATCGCCACCTCCGCCGTGGACGCCGTGAACGCGTCCGGCACGTTCGTCGCCCAGATCCCGCGTTCGGCGAGTCCCTCGCGGTCGAGGTTGTCGAATCCGCGCGAGGCGTTGGCGATGATCTTCAGGCGCGGGCTGCCATCCAGCAGCGCGGCGTCGATCAGCAGGTCACCAGGGTTGATCAGGGCGTCGGCGTTCGCCACCGCCGCCAGTACCTCCTGGCGGGAGTTCGCCGGGGTCATCTCGATCAGGTCGGCGAAATCAAGTTGGGGCAGGATGCTCGGGTTGATCGGGTTGGTGTACACCACGACGGGGCGACGGGCAGCGGATTCGGTCACGATCTCTCTCCACGGGTGAGCCAGTCTGTTGTTTCTGGAGGCCATCTTCCCCGAACCCTCCGAACCTGGCAATCGCGTCCCGAAATGGCTTGCCAGCAACTGGAGAGGGTGGGACGATCACCCGCGAGTGATTGCCAGGGATGCGCTGGCGTTGATTGAGTCGCAAGGGTGAATTCCGGTATGGGCGAACTGGTTCTGCGAAACGGGCGGGTGATCGATCCGGCGAACGGGCTGGACGGCGTGGCCGACGTACGGGTGGCCGATGGCAGGATCGTGGCGGTCGATCGTAGCCTGCCGGAACAACCCGGCGACCACGCGGTCGATGTCTCCGGTCTGCTCGTCACCCCCGGCATCATCGACATGCACGCGCATGTCGCCATCTC
>CAZUPA010000322.1:0-2034 GCA_964622205.1 uncultured Sphaerobacteraceae bacterium | reverse complement strand
GTGACCTTGGGCGAATGCGCTCAGTTTGCGAATCTTTGGTGTAGAATGCGAGCGTGACGGGTCTCACCATACAGGTTCATGCGGATAGTGCTCACGGTCGGGTTCCGACGGTGACTTAATTCCTGAGACCTGAACACCGTTTCACCCAGGGGTAGGATGAAGGGAAGCGGTACCGTTGGCGGAGTCGCCTGGCATCACAAGGGTCCTCGTCGAGTTCTTCATGCCAAGCATGGGGACATTGCCTCAAATGCTCCAACCGTGGAGTAACTTCCAAGAGGGGGGCTGCCATGCGTGGTAGGCCATTGATTGTCGAATGGACCGAGACCGCGGACCAGTTGGCCGCGATGCGCGACTCGGAGCGGAACGGACACCGCAGGGCGCGGTTGCAGGCTCTTTGGTTGCTGCGAACTGGTCATACGATCGGAGAGGCCGGAACGGCCGCCGGCGTCGATTACCGAACGGTGCAGCGCTGGGTGCAATGGTACCGGGAAGGTGGCCTGGACGCGGTTCTGACGCGCACGCCGGGGTATGCGGCGCCGGGACGGCCTTCGCGGTTGAGCGAAGTGCAGATTTCCGACCTGATCGGCCGTTCGCAGGAAGGTCAGTTCAGGACGGTGAGCGAGGCCGTTCAGTGGGCGCGCCAGGAATATGGCGTGGATTACACCTACACCGGGATGTACGCGCTGCTGGGGCGGCGTGGGGCCGATGTGATGGTGGGCCAGGACCCACAGGCGCAACAGGCGGGTAGCAAACCACTGGCCTGATGAATCGTGGCATGTATCGCCTGGCCGGTACACAATGTCGGAATTGCTGAGGACTACCACACGCATTTCGACAGCCTGTGCTGTACCGGAAGGACACCATTCGTGCCGCGTGCCAAATCCCGGGATCTCGAGGGCTTTTCCACAACCTCGCGAGTCGCGGAACTCCTGGACATCTCCGCCTACCTCGTTCGAGCGCGAATCGAGGATGGCACCCTTGCGCCACCAAGCAGGACGACCAGCGCGGGCGTGCTGCTGTTTGACGACGACTGGATAAGACAGGCCAGGGAACGGCTCCGGCACGCGCGGCCCCGGCTGCGACAACGACGCCCCCAAGCGTCGCGGATACCCTCGCCGGAAGAGCACTTCGGCATCGAGATGGGCGCGGCGGGATGGCTGCCGGCCTGGGACGAGGTGGTCGAGTACTTCCAGATACTGGAGGACCACTCCGTCAGGATCGTCGTGGATGTCCTGGGAACGTCCACGGATGGGCGGCCATACCTGCTGGTGGCTGTCTCGGCGGAGCAAAACCTTGTGCCGGGGGCCAGGGAGGCGAACCGCGAATCGCTCGGCATCCTGTGGGATTCGCGAGGGGTGGACGACAGGGCAGTGGAGGAGGCGTCCAGTTCGGCGCGGGTTGTGGGCGTGATCCTGGCGGCACAGCATTCCAACGAGATCGGTTCGATGCTGATGTGCATGCGGCTTGCGTGGGAAATGGCGGTCGCGACCGATCCAGACTCGCTGCAAATCCTGTCGGAAGTCGTCACCCTGCTGGTTCCGAGTCACAACCCCGACGGGGTGGACCTGATCGCGGACTGGTACCGCGAGTCGCTGGGAACTCACTGGGAAGGGAGCGACCTGCCGTGGCTCTATCATCCCTACGTTGGGCACGACAACAACCGCGACTGGTTCATGCAGTCGCAGGCCGAGACACGGCTCTACACAGGCATGCACAACCGGGAACATCCGCAGGCGGTGTTCGACATGCACCAGATGCGCCGGTTCGGTCCTCGCTTCATGGCGCCGCCGTTCATCGATCCGCTCGATCCAAACCAGGACCCGATCATCCAACAGGGATTCGCGGCGCTGGGAAGTCACATCGCCCAACGGATGACGGCGGCTGGCAAGGCTGGCGTGGTGACGAACGCCATGTTCGACAACTATTCGCCGTCGCTGGCCTACGGCAACTATCACGGCAGCGTCGACCTGCTCAGCGAAGCGGCCAGCGCTCGGCTGGCGACGCCGGTGACGCTGGAAGCGCGTGATCTCAAGG
>CAZUPA010000321.1:0-2036 GCA_964622205.1 uncultured Sphaerobacteraceae bacterium | reverse complement strand
GTTTCCGTACTGGTGAGTGGTGTCGATCAGCAGTACGGGGACCTCAATCGGCCATCGCGAACCCTTGGAAATCAGCCGCCTGGCCGGTCTATGGGCTGCCCCGGCGAATGATGCAGGGCGCGGACCTGCGGGGACCGCGCCTTCATGGACATCGTGTTACGGCGTGAGGCGGTGCATGTCGCGCGGAAAGAGGGTCGTTTCGCGGACATTGGCGATGCCGGTGATGCGGGCGATGAATCGTTCGAGCCCAAGGGCGAAGCCGCCGTGTGGGGGCATTCCGTGGCGGAAGGCGAGCAGATAGCCTTCGAAGCCGGCGGGGTCGATGCCGCGCGCGTCGAGGGACGCGAGGTAGTCCTGGTGCCGGTGGAGGCGCTGGCCGCCGGTGACGATTTCCAGGCCGCGGAAGAGCAGGTCGAAGGAGTTCGACCATTCCGGGCGGGCCGGGTCGGGGTGGGTGTAGAAAGGGCGCTTCGCCATCGGGTAGCCGGTGACGTAGAGCCATTCGGAGCCGTGCTCCTGGCGGGCCCATTCGCCGAGCCAGCGTTCGTGGGCGGGCGCGAGGTCGGGTTCGGAGCGGACATCCTCGCCGGTGGCGCGGCTGACGAGGTCGAGGGCGTCCGTGAAGTGAATGTGGGGAATAATCGAGGGCACCTCGGGGATGGAGAGGTGCGGGAAGGTGCTCTCCAGGTCGAGTGCGCGGGCGGCGGCGATCATGCCGGTGACGGCGCGGGTGGTCATCTCCATGACGGTGAAGTGGTCCTCGATGAAGCCCATTTCGGCATCGAGGGAGATGAACTGGTTGAGGTGGCGGGCGGTGTCGTGGGGTTCGGCGCGGAAGGCGGGGGCGGTTTCGAAGACACGTTCGAGCGCGCCAACCATGACCTGCTTGTAGAGTTGCGGGCTCTGGGCGAGGAAGGCTGGTTTGCCGAAGTAATCGAGTTCGAAGACGTTGGCGCCGCCCTCGGGGGTGGTTCCGATGATTTTGGGGGTGGCGATCTCGGTGAAGCGTTCGGTCCGCAACGTGACGCGGAAGCCCTCCACGGCGGCGGCCGTGAGTCGCTGGATCGCCGCGCGGCGAGGGTGGCGAAGGCTGACGGCCGCGGCGTCGAGCAGGGTGGGCAACTGGGCGGTGAGCTCGGGTTTGTAGAGTTCGACGACCGGTTCCCCGTCCGCTTTGCTGATGATGGTGAGGGCGGGGTCGTGAAGTTCGATGCCGCCGGGCGCCTGGGGAACGGCCTGGACCGAGCCGGAGACAGCGATGACCGATTCGTGGGGGAGGGATTCGGCGAACGCCCGAGTTTCGGGATCGGTGATGACGACCTGGGCGAGACCGGTGGCGTCGCGGAGGATGAGGAAACAGACCGATTTGAGGGCGCGGCGATGATGCAGCCAGCCTTTGATGGTGACGGTTTCGCCGGTGTGGCGGCCGAGACTGGATGTCCAGATCCGGGCCGGGCGGGACGCGACGGGTGATGGAGAGATGGTGGCAAGGGACACGGTGGTCACCTCCGGGAGAGAACAAAAGACCCCCACCGTCTTGCGGACGAGGGGGGCGTCTCGTGGTGCCACCGCAATTCGCTGGGGTTGGCCACATGGGCGGCCGCTCCTGCCTTCCGGGGCCCGGTAACGGGGGCGAGGCGGCGCGATCTTGGGCGGATGCCGTGGGTTCAGGCCCGATTGGGCTTGCAGGCGATGCCGTTCAAAGGCGCACTCGGGAGGGTCTTCGCCGCCGGGGTCCTGGTCGCGCTTGCACTGGCCGCGATTCGCTGGGCAGGGGAGCCGGTGGCTACTCGTCTCCGTCAACGTGTTGGGGGGAGTGTAGCGGGTGGCGGGGTGGCGTGTCATGCGGGCGGAGGTTGACGGAAGCCGGGGAGGCGATTGTTCGGGCATGGTGGGGAGGTCCATACACCGGCAAGCGGAGCATGGAATGGGCTCCACGATGCCGGTTAGGACCTCCGTACTGGAGCATGGTGTGGTGAGCGATGGCGTGGGACGGTGGGAGCGACGTTCGAGGATGGATCCCGCGGCGGCCATCC
>CAZUPA010000320.1:0-2036 GCA_964622205.1 uncultured Sphaerobacteraceae bacterium | reverse complement strand
TTGAGCAACCCGATGATCGCGATCGAACTCGGGCTCAGCGAGCACACCGTCAAGCGCCACGTCGCCAACATTCTCCTCAAGCTGGACCTGCCCACGAGAAGCGCGGCGGCCGCCCTCATCGCTCGCGAACCCGCGATCTGAACGTGGCCGATGGCTCCATGGAGCCAATCCCGCCATGGCGATTTCGATGGAAGTTTTCGCCGTCCTTCGTCGCTACAGTGCGGGCAGCGACACCGGCCTTCGGGTTGGCTGTCCGGGTCCCTGAAACCAGCCGGGATAGATGCCCGGCGTCAACCACCAACGGAGGGATCACATGTCCGTCACATCCACACCCGTCACCGGCGACATCATCAGGGACGCCATCGAACATCGCGACGGTCGCTCTCTGGCCAATCTCTATGCCGAGAACGCCATTACCCGGGTCGTCGATCGCAACAACCCACCCGGCAGGCCGCGCGAGATCAAGGGGCGAAATGCCATCTCGGCGTTCTGGGACGACATCTGCGGCCGCACGATGGTTCACAAGGTGGACCTGACCATCGCGGAAGGAAACCACCTGGCATTTACCCAGGAATGCACCTATCCCGATGGCGCCAGGGTGCTCTGCATGTCCGTGGTGGAACTCGAAGACGGCCAGATCGTTGACCAGACGATCCTCCAAGCGTGGGACGAGTAATCCAACCCCGTACACGCGCTCGTTTCTTCAGGGTTGGGATGCCAGGGAGCAGATCGCCCTTGGCCTGGATGATCGCATGCCGGACACGTCCGGGCGCGACTAGGACTGGAGCATCATGATGGTTGCCGTGGACGAAGACAGGCTCATGCTGTTCGTTGGAAAGATGCTGGATGACATTGGGGCGGCGATGAACACGTCGTTGCTGCTCGTCGGAGACAGGTTGGGCCTGTTCCAGGCGCTGGCCGAGAACGGGCCGACCACGTCGGCGGAACTCGCCGGGTGTACCGGCACCACCGAGCGGTACGTGCGGGAATGGCTCTCGGCCCAGGCTGCCTCGGGCTACGTCGATTACGAACCGGCGTCGGGCTTGTTCTCGATGTCACCCGAGCAAATCGCCGTGCTGGCCGACCAGGACAGCCCGGTCTACCTCGCGGCGGCCAGCCATGTTGTCGCTGCCGCCATCCGGGACGAACCGCAGGTATCCGCCGCGTTTCTCTCGGGTGAAGGCGTTGGGTGGGACGCTCACGATGAGTGCCTTTTCTGTGGCACGGCTCGCTTTTTCCGCACCGGCTACAAGCACCACCTCGTGCAGGAGTGGCTTCCCGCCCTCGACGGCGTGACCGAGAAGCTCGAACGCGGAGCAACGGTGGCCGATGTCGGCTGCGGGCATGGCGTTTCCACCATCATCATGGCGGAAGCATTCCCAAACTCACGGTTCCATGGCTACGATTACCATCGATCCTCGATCGACGATGCCCGGATCGCCGCCGCTGACGCTGGCCTGGAGGATCGCGTCACATTCGAGGCGCTTCCGGCCAAGGCGATTCCCGACGCCGGGTACGACCTCGTCTGTTTCTTCGACTGCCTGCACGACATGGGCGACCCGGTCGGCGCGCTGAAACATGTGCTCGGCACCCTGGCGCCGGATGGCACGGTGATGCTGGTGGAGCCGTTCGCCAACGATCGGCTGGAAGACAACCTGAACCCGGTCGGACGGGTGTACTACGCTGCCTCGACCATGATCTGCACCCCAGCGTCTCTTGCCCAGGAAGTCGGGCTCGCGCTGGGCGCCCAGGCTGGCGAACACCGGCTTCGCGCAGTCGCGGAAGAGGCCGGCTTCACGCGGTTCCGCCGCGCCACCGAAACCCCGTTCAACCTCATTCTCGAAGCCCAGGCGTGAGGCGGGCGCCATGACCAGCGACTTCTACCATCAAGGGCACCGCGCTCTGCAGGACCAGTTCGAAAGCCGCCGGATCGCCGATCGGCTGGAATCCATTTCCCGCCTTACCTTTGATGACGGCGATCGCGAACTGATCGAGGGCTCGACCTTCTTCTTTCTCGCCACCGCCGATCCGGAGAG
>CAZUPA010000319.1:0-2038 GCA_964622205.1 uncultured Sphaerobacteraceae bacterium | reverse complement strand
CGCTGAAGGCGTCCGGGAGGTTGAGTTCGTCCAGGGTGAGGGCGCCGTACAGCACGGTAAGCGAGCCGGTTCCGTCAGGGTTGATCGCGGCGGTTCCCCAGGCCGAGCCAGCAACGAACGGGCCGCTCCAGGCGTCGGTGGCGACGGCCGGGCGGAGGGTGATGGCGTTGCGGCTGGCGTCGTAGCGATACCCGGCGAGGGCTTCGAGGATGGTCCAGCCAGCCATGGCGCGTGCGTAGTGATCGCCGCATTCGATGTCGTTGTACGGGTTGCGCTTGACGCCGTTGTAGCGGGCGCGGGCGGCTTCGGTGATGCGGAGACCTTCCTCGATGAGTCCTTCGTGGATGCAGTGGGCGGCGACCTGGTACTCGATGCCGGTCCAGACCTCGTCGTGGTAGCGGGTCGGGCGCTCGGGTTGGCCTCCTTCGGGCCAGGCGATGATGACCAGGCCGTGGTCGTCGCCATCGGCGAAGGCGCGCTCTTCCGGATCGTAGCCGGCGAAGCCCTCGCGCATGTTGTATTTCAGGATCGCCTGGAGCGTGGCGCGGACGTGTTCGGGCGGGAGGACGTGACCGAGCCCGAGCTGATGCGCCCACCACTGGCCCTGGAGTTGATCGGCGAGGCAGCCGGTGAGGTATTGCTGTTCCAGGGGATCGTCTGGCCCGAGGATCTGGATGTAGTACTCGCCGTTCCAGAGGAGGCGGTCGTAGTTGTCGCGGCCGCGCTCGAAGAGGGCATGGAGTTCGCCGGCGTAGTCGGCCTCACCCTCCAGGCGGGCGTATTCCTCGGCGGCGCGGAGGGCGGCCAGCCAGAGGCTTCCGATGAACATGTTGGTTCCGTAGAACTCGATGTCGTAGGTGTTGGGCTGCTCGCCATCGAGCACGCCGTCGCCATCGGGGTCCCAGGTGACGCGGATGTACTCCATCAGTTTGCGGATGTTCGGCCAGTAACGGCTTCGCCATTCGGCGCCGGCTCCCTGCTGGACCTCGCGGTAGGTTTTCAGGACCGCGCCGAGCATGCCGTCGAGGGCGGGGTTCTCGGGACCGCCGATCCTCTGGTTCCAGAGTTGCTTCACGAAGAGCGGAAGCAGGGTGCGATGGGGGATGTAGCCCTCCGGAGCCTGCACGTAGTCGAGGTCGGTTTCGCGCATGGTGCGCTCGAGGGCCGGGAAGAGGCGGGAGAGCGCCTGTTCGTAGTTCCAGACGTGGGTGCAGTTGAGCGGGCATGATCCGCTGTAGCCGCGCCATGGAAGGAACGCGGTGGACGCGCCCTGGGTGCCCTCGAAACCGTAGAGCTTGCCGTCCTCGGTGCGGAAGATGGTTGGGCTGCGGATGAGCGCGCCCTGGGCGGCGAGGAACTCGGCGAGCCAGGTGGGCAGGCTGCTGGAGAGGACGGCGTCGGACCAGGCGCGGGACTGGCGGTCGAGCGTGGCCAGGTTCTGGTGGGTGTGGCTGGCGGCGTCGAGGGCGTTGGTGAACCGCTTGCTGTAGGCGTTGCCGAGCCACATCTGGCTGCGGCCGAACTCGTAGCGGAAGTCGCGGGCGGGCTGGTCGTAATTGACATAGTGATTCGGGAATGACCAGGAGAGCAGGACGGTGACCTCGGTCGATTCGCCGGGATCGAGGGCGAAGGGGATGGCGAGCCCGCCGTTCCATGTCTCGCCCGCCTTGCTGGGCGTGGCGCTCTCGTACCGGTTGGCCTCGGTGGTGGCACGGTAGCCCTCGTGCCAAACAGTGGCCTTGTGGGTGGTGTCGGCGGGGCCGGAGAGCGGGGCGGATTCGAGGTCGAGCAGGCGGAGGGTGGCGAGGAAGTCGCCCGCGTCCTTCCACTGGGGAACCACGAGCGGGTTGGCGTTGGGGGTGCTCAGGGCGAGTTGCCCGAGATGGGGATGGTGGCCGGGCAGGGAGGGGTTCTCCAACACCAGCGAGGTGAGACCGTTGGCGGTGACGGTGGTGTTCACGTTGCCGCCGAACAGCGGGCAGAGATTGCCGCGAATGGGCGCGGCGGTGTCCCAGCCGACGACGTTCTTCATCGTGGC
>CAZUPA010000318.1:0-2045 GCA_964622205.1 uncultured Sphaerobacteraceae bacterium | reverse complement strand
TGATGCCGTCCCCGACCATCGCCACGACCTCGCCAGCGGCTTGAGCCTCACGAATCCAGGCGAGTTTGTCGTCCGGCAGCATCCCGGCCCGGACCTCGGCGATGCCGACCGCGTCGCCAACGATCCGCGCCGCCCCGGCGTTGTCACCGGTCAGCATCGCCACCCGCCGCACACCCGCCTCCCGCAACAGTCCCGGCAACTGACTGGCGTCCTCGCGCGGCACATCCATCACCCCAAGCGCCCCAATCACCTCGCCTTCGAGCGCCACCAGCATGGCGGTCTTGCCCTCGGCCTCCAGGCGTTCGACCACATCCCGCGCAGCGGCCGGAACGGGGATGTCCTCCTCTTCCATCAAGGCGCTCGTGCCGACGCCGATCCAATGGCCGTTCCACCCGGCCACGACGCCCTTGCCCGCGACGGCCCCGCCAGCGTCCGGTTGGGGAAGCGAACTGGTGTGCGCCTTCTCCGCCGCGGCCACGATGGGCCGCGCCAGCGGGTGCCCCGAACCGCGCTCCGCGATCGCCGCCCATCGCAGCACGTCGTCCGCCGTCCGCCCCGGCTCGTGGGCTCCCCCCGCCATGACCAGGGCGGGTTGCAACACGACTACGTCGGTGAGTTCTGGCTTGCCCCAGGTCAGCGTGCCGGTCTTGTCCATCGCCACCGTCGTCACCTTCCCGACGGTCTCCAGGAACTCCCCGCCCTTAACCAGGATGCCCCGCCTGGCGGCCCGCCCGATGCCGGCCATGATCGCCACCGGAGTCGCGATCACCAGCGCCCCTGGGCACCCGATCACCAGCAAGGTCAGCGCCAGTTCGACATCGCGCGTGACGATCCACGCGCCGGTGGCCAGCGCGATGATCGATGGCGTGTACCAGGTCGCGAATCGCTCGATGGCGCGCTGCGCCGGCGCTTTCGTCTCCTGCGCCTCCTCCACCCGGTGCAAGATCCGCGCCAGGGTCGTATCCACCCCGACACCGGTCGCCTCCACCGTCAACACCCCATCGTGACTGACGGTTCCGGCGAACACGCGGTCTCCCGCCTGCTTCTCGGCCGGAATCGGCTCGCCGGTGATGGCGCTCTCATCCACCACCGAGCGCCCCGCCGAAACCACGCCGTCCACCGGCACGCGCCCGCCCGGCTTCACCGTCACGGCCTCGCCCAGTTCGACATCGAGCGGGTCGACCTCGACCAGGCTCCCGTCGCGCGTGACCCAGGCGGTGGCCGGAATCAGGTCGATCAGCAGCGACAACGCCTTCCGTGTCCTCGCCATCGTCCTGGCCTCCAGCCAGGCGCCCAGCGCGAACAGGAATGTGACCGCCGCCGCTTCCCACACCTCGCCGATGATCAGCGCACCGGCCGCGGCGATGGTCACCAGCAGTTCGATCGTGATCCGCCGCCGCCGAATGCCATCCCACGCCCGCCGCGCGGTATCGGCCCCGGCCAGCAGCGCCGCGGCCACCATCAGCGAATCGCGCGGGCCGGCTGTCGCCTCGAATCTCCCGAGCGCCAGCGCGAGCAGGATCAGCGCACCCGCCAGCACCACCACCAGGCGGCGCCGTGCCGCCCGGTCGTTCAATCGCCGCTTCAACGCGTGCATCAGAATGCCGTCGCTTTCGCCCTGTACCCAATGTCGCCTACCGTCTTCACCAGGTCGGCCGCCGGCGCGATGCCGGGATCGTGCCGGACGACGATGCGGCCGGTCGGGAAGTACACCGTCGCGTCCTCCACGCCCGGCATGTGCTCCAGCGCCCGCTCGATTTTGGCGACACAGGATGGGCAGCTCAGTTCCTCGCTGCGAAGAGTGGTTCTTCTGGTTGTCGCGGTCATGTGTAATCCTCTCTGGGGAATCAGCCTCGATGGCTCGTCCTGCTGATTCCATCCTATGGAGGGTCGTTGCCCTGGTGAATGATCTGGATCAACTAACCGGCGAACCGTCGCCAATTCGCATCCAGCAATGACGAAGGGAGCCGCTGGCTCCCCTCCCACGTATCCAGGTATCCAGTTCCCGCTCGGGACCGCCCTATCCGGCGATCGCGGCCAGCCCA
>CAZUPA010000317.1:0-2057 GCA_964622205.1 uncultured Sphaerobacteraceae bacterium | reverse complement strand
TTCGGCGCCATCGACATGACCTCCAAGGGCGATGTGAACCCCGACGGCATGGGCACCATCGAATTCAACCAGACCCGCATGCGCTACGGGCACCACGTCGAATCCGGCGCGTTGGGCCTCCTGTTCTTCGAGAACGGCGTGCGCGGGCATCTCGAAATGGGCAACCTCTCCCGCCACGGCTACCAGCGCTTCATCGTCGAAGGAACCGAGGGCCGGATCGAGGTCAGCGGCGATCAGGACTTCGACGATGGCACGAAAGTGAAGGTCTACCTCCACTCCGGCGAACCGGTTGACGTGCCGGCCGTCACCAACGACGGTTCGATGGAAGGCGTGCTGGCCGATCTCATCGCCACCATCGAAACCGGCTCCGCCCATCGCCTGAGCGGCGACTCGGGGCGCGAGGACCTGGAGATCGTCAATGCGATCTACGAATCGGCCCGGCGGCACATGATCATCGACCTTCCGCTCGAAGTCCTCGAATCCCCGCTCGAATCGATGCTCGAAGCAGGCGAAATCGCGCTGAACTAACGAAAGGATGCTCTCCCGATGAAGCTTGGCTTTGCCGGATTCGAATACGTCAACCATGCCCGCAACCATCGCTATTACGACAGCGGCCGCCCCTGGGCCAGCACCGCTGGCCGCCCGATCCAGTTCTTCACCCGGCGCGAGCGTCCCATCGTGGATATGGAAGACACGCTGGGCTGGTTCATTCCCCACTGCCGGGAAATGGGGTTCGACGCGGTTGAGGGCGATCTCGGTCAGTACATTGACAGCCCGGCCGAACTGGACCGGATCGGCAACCTGCTGGCGAAACACAATGTCGCTCTCTCGGCCGACTGGGGCGACGATTGCTCCAATCCATCGAAAACACCGGAAGACCACCGCCGGTTCTTCACCGCCGCCAGGCAACTGGGCGTGAAGGCCGTCGGGCTCGGCGGCATGCCGTTCTCGATCAACCGGTTCGTCGACGACCCGTCAGTCGAACGGCAGTACGAGATGATCCGCAACACCGTCACCCCAATGGTGGAGATCGCCGAAGAACTCGGCCTCAAGCTAGGCTTCGAGAACCACGCCGACTACCGGGTCAAGGACCTCATGGAGTACGTGGTCAAACCCATCGACTCCCCCGCCTTCGGCATCAAGCTCGATACCGGCAACTGCCCGCTCGTGATCGAGGACGCGGTCGATGCCGCCGATTCCTGCGCCGAGGTCTGCTACGCCACCCACTTCAAGGACATGTTCGTCAGCCCGGTGACGCCGGATGGCGGTAAGATCGTGGGCGCGCCACTCGGGCGCGGGCACTGCGGGCTGGACAAGGTGGCGAAGATGCTCGCCGAGCGTTCGACGTTCGCGGACGACCTGATCCTGTCGATCGAGATCGGCTGGATGCCGCCCAACGAGGACTACTTCGAGTGGCTGGAGGAGTCGGTCGCCTGGTGTCGCTCGGCCCTGGCGGAATACCTCGACCCGCTTGACGCCTGATCGGCCAGAACCTGCCCGGAATCGGGCGCCATGGGAGACGACCGCATGAAGATTGGACACACCGGCATTACCTGGGGTATTCCCGGCGACGTGGAAGCGGCCTACCGCGACACGGCCGAACTGGGCTACCTCAGCTTCGAAACCTTCGCCTTCATCATCATCGACTGGAACAGCAAGCCCGGCGGCTACAAGGCCCTCGCCGAACGCTACGGCATCCCCACCAGCGCCGCCTACTGCTACAAGGAATGGATCGATCCGGCCACCGCGGCCGCCGACCAGGAATCCGCCCGCCGCGAAGCCGACGCCTCCAAGGAAGCCGGCGCCGACGCCTTCGTGCTGCAGGGTGGCTCGCGGCCGGATGGCGGGCTCGACGACGCCAGCCTGGGACGCCTGGGCGATGCCCTCAACCAGATTGGCGAGTACTGCAACAGCATCGGGCTCTCCGCCTCGCTCCATCCGCACACCGGCACCGCCGTGGAAACCCACCACGATATCGAAACCATCATGCGGCTGACCCAGCCGGGCCTGGTGGGATTCGCGCCCGATACCGGCCAGATCGCCAAGGGCGGCAGCGA
>CAZUPA010000316.1:0-2058 GCA_964622205.1 uncultured Sphaerobacteraceae bacterium | reverse complement strand
CCGGCATGCGGCGAATGGGACGGTGGGTTTGGAGGCCGGCTGGGGCTTCCGTACTGGTGTGTGGGAACGTGAGCGCGACGGTGCGGTTCACGCGGGGGTGGACATGGCCAGATTCTTCGCTGACGCTCAGAACAGGCTCGGCCGGCCGCTCCAGACGAGCGATGTCTCCCTGACGTCTCCCCAGTGAACGCATCGAGACGGGGGAAACCCGCCATGTTGGCCGGAAATTGGTTTTTTGGGATCGAGCGGGCATGCTTCGCGCACCGTTTCGGCGGGTTGTCGCGTATACACATCAGGCACCGCCAAACGATGGCACCCGGGCCTGGAGTGGGGCGATGACGTTGCAACTCACACGACACAAGCAGACATCGCCAGCCGATCTGGAGGGCACCCTGGCACTGGACAGGTATCAGGTTGACGCCGAACTGGTCGCGAGGGCCCAGCGGAATCCGCAGGCCTTCGGGGAAGTGTTCCAACGCTATCACCGCGACGTTTTCGCCTACTGCTTTCGGCGCCTGGGCGATCCTGACGCGGCCGACGACGCGGCGTCGACCGTGTTCGTGAAGGCGTTCGCGGCGCTGGATCGTTTTCGCCCTCAACGGGGCAACGCGGGTGTCACCTTCAGGAGCTGGTTGTTTTCGATCGCCCACAACGTGGTCGTCGATGCCTGGCGACGAGACCGCCGTCATCTTCCATTGGATGGCCCCGATGACACGGATCTGGCGTCACGACTGGTGGATCCCGGAGCCACGCCCGAAGACATCGCGATTGGCGCCGAGGAGGCCAGGCGGGTGATTTCCCTTCTTCAGCGACTTCCCGAGCGGCAGCGCGCGGTGGTGGAACTCCGGCTCGCCGGGCTGACAACCAGCGAAGTCGCCCATGCCCTTGGAATGTCACTGCCCGCCGCCAAATCCATGCAGTTCCGTGGTTACTCCGCGTTGCGCGACCTGCTCCGGGAAGATCCCGGCGCCATTTCCCGGGAGATACCGATATGAACATGCCATACAACCGTCGTTCCGACGTGTTCGCCGACTGGCTCGACGCTGAGGTGATGGGGATGTCGACCCCCGATCACGAGCTGGAAGCCGATTCCGATCTGGCGGAAGTGTGCGCCGCCGCTGACCAGTTCCATGGGCTGGACCAGCGGTTGGGCCAATACGCCACGTTTGTTTCGCCACGTTCATCTTCATGGGAGGACATCATGAGTACACAGGCAGGATCACTCGCGACCACCGGGCCGCCGGTGGAGACCCCACATCAATCTCGTTCGATCATTCCGTTCGAGCGTAAGGTTCCAGCCTGGGACCGGGTGCTCAGCGTCGTGCTGGCCGCGGTCGTGGTGCTGGCGTTGGGCGCCGGCGCTCTGAGGGTGGCGAACTTCAGTCCATTCGGTGGCGATGAGTCTCCGGGGACTATTCCTTTAGGTGGATTCGGGTCGGACGACGGTGGCGATCCCGGCCGTATCGCGCCGGTCGCCACGGTGGGGGCAGACGAAGAGTCGTCGTCGATTCCCTTTCCGACCTCGGCTGAATGCACGGTTGAACCGCTGACCCGCGATGAGGTGGTTGCCCATATGACCCTGGCGAACATGGCAACCGAGCAGGAGTACGCCAGCTACGAACAGCCGATCGTGCCATCCAGCGAGGATGCGTCGGCGATCATGGGGACGTTCAGGATGTCGCAGGCCTGCCATTTGAACGACCGTGCCTTCGCGTACGGCATGCGGTTGCAGACGCCGTGGTACACCGCCGCGCAGTCGCCGCTGTTTCTCAACAATGGACGACCGGTCTCCGACGCAATGATCGAGGAGTTCGCGGACATCGCCATCGCGGATGGGGGATCTGAAATCCTGTGGCCGCCCGTGTATGGCACACCGCCGGCGGATGGCCCGGAAGGAATGGAGGCGACGCCGGACCTGATTCCGATTCCGGATGGAGCGACGCCAGTAGCGTTCTCCTCAAGTTCCGCGGGGAATGCCCCAACGATCTTCGCCGGGGACATCATGATCACCGGTCCGGATACCGCCAGGGCGACGGTCTATTTCGTGAACACCGAGAC
>CAZUPA010000315.1:0-2059 GCA_964622205.1 uncultured Sphaerobacteraceae bacterium | reverse complement strand
CCGTATCGTCGACGCCGATGGCGACGATGTTGTGGGCGTCGTGGGCGATGGTGCTTGCCAGTGCTCCGCGTTCTAGGCCGAATCCCCGCACGAGCCCGACTCCCACGCGTCCCGTGGCAAGGTGACGTTCGACGCAGACCATCTTCAGCAGATCGTGTTCGACCGAGGAGACAGCGGCCCCAGAGCACACGGTAGGCACAACCGGAATGGCTCTGGTGACGATCTGGCCGGGGATGACTTCGACCGCTTTGGCGGCGCCGGCGGGGTCGAGCCTAAGGTGCGAAAGGCGAACCGGCGCGACGTGTACCGTGTGGCGGAGGAAAGCGGGTGGTTCGGCGGCCGGCACTGTTTCGATGAGCCGGCCGTTTTCGGCGACCACGCGGCCGTTGTGGAGCGTGTGCCGCACGGTGACATTGGCGAGATCGGTGAGCGTGACGAGATTGGCGCGGTAACCGGGAGCGACGGCGCCGAGCCGTTGAAGGTTCCAGTGGCGCGCGGGATTCCAGGTCGCCATGCGGATGGCTCGAATCGGGTCGAGGCCGGCTCCGATGGCGGTGCGCAGGATATCGTCCATATGCCCCTTGGAGAGCAGGTCGTGGCAGTCGCGGTCGTCTGAGCAGAATGTTATCCGATGCCACGTTTCATCGGTCACGAGGGGCAGGAGGTCGAGCAGGTTCTTCTCGGAGGAGCCTTGCCTGAGCATGACGAACATGCCGGCGGCGAGTTTCTCGCGGGCTTCTTCCAGTTCGAACGATTCGTGGTCGGACGAAATCCCGGCCGCGATGTAGGCGGTGAGATCGGACCCGCGGAGCGCGGGCGCGTGACCGTCGAGCGGGAGGTCGCGGGCTCTCCACAGTTGGGCGGCGATGGCCGGGTCGGCGTTGAGGACGCCAGGGAAGTTCATCATCTCGCCGAGCGCCACCGTTTCCGGCCAGGCGAGCATCTGGTCGATATCGGCGCTGGAGATTTCAGCGCCAGGACTTTCCAGCGGGCTGGCCGGAACGCAGGAAGGGATGGTGAACCGGATGTCCAACGGCAGGCCGAGGGTGGCATTCCGCAGGGCGTTGATGCCCGGCAGTCCAGCCACGTTCGCCACTTCGTGCGGGTCGGTGACGATGACGCCGGTTCCCCGCGGGACGACCGCCTTCGCGATTTCGGTGGGCCAGAGGAGGGTGCTTTCGAGATGCAGGTGGGGGTCGATGAAGGACGGCGCGATGACCAGGCCAGTGGCGTCGATGACCTCGCGAGCGTCGGGATAGTCACCAACAGCGGCGATCACGCCGGCATCGATGGCGACATCGGCCCGGTCGAGTTCTCCGGTGAAGACGTTGAGAACCAGACCGCCCCGGAGTGTGAGCGCGGGTTCGTACTCGCCACGGGCGATGGCGATCCGACGGCGCCATTGCCATCGCCACATGTGGTAGGCGGATTCTTCAGCGGTATAGGTGTTCTCTTCGGCCATGCGGGCGTGATGCCTCCCTGAATGCTTCAGCCTATCCCAATTGGGCCTCGATCCGCGCCAGAACGTTCTCGAGGGCGGGCAGGTGCTCCTGGACGAAGACGCCGATGTCTGGCAGGCGGGTAAATGGAAGTTGCCAGGTTTCGGTGACCGCGACGCCCTCGTCAACTTCATCCCACTCGGCGTGCTGGTTGGGGTCGAGCTGGCCGCGAGAGATATTCCTGACCATGAGCCGGGCCAGGCGATTCCGGGAGCGCCGTCGCCACTCGTTCTCCTCGTCGGCGAAGAGGCCGGGCGAAGACGCCCAGAGGGTGATTTCGTAGCCATCGTCGCCGATTCGCACGTCTGCGCGGCCGACTTCGTCGTCGACCGCGATCGACCACCGATTCTGGTCGTCCAGCCGGCCATACGCGTAGTAACCAGCATCACGGAGGACCTGGCGAACGTCCTCCAGGGCGATGCGGTCCTGTTCAATCTTGTTCACGACCCGCTGTTCGTCTTCTTCATCGAAGGGGCGGTCGAAATCTGTCACGTTGTGGACTCCTGGAACTGTCAGATGATGACCCGCTCAACGTCGGGTGGGGCGGAAACTCCTTCGAA
>CAZUPA010000314.1:0-2068 GCA_964622205.1 uncultured Sphaerobacteraceae bacterium | reverse complement strand
ATGGACGGATCGTAGGGACCCTCATGGTCCGGATGCCAGTACCACATCCAGTCGTCATAGAAGAACATCGCTTCGGACCAGACTGGGGCCCAAAGTTGTTCGTGCCACCAGCTCATCTGGTCTCCAACGACGAAGATGGCGCTGTCCTCGGCGCGGATCTCGGTGATTTCCGTCACGGCATCTTCGAATTCTCCGAACTCCGGATAGCCGGTGGTCCATGGAATCGGTTGCTGGTAGACGGCGGGCAGCGTGCCAATGACGCCGTTGAAGGCGAGGATGGCGGCGAGGGAGAGCGTACACAGGGCGGCGGGAACGCCCAGGCTCCGCCAGCGGGGCAGGACTGACGTGAACGCGGTTTCCAGCAGCCAGCCGGCGAACCACGCCGCCAGGTAGATCGAAAGAAAGCGCTGGAACGGCATGAGGCGGGGTGTTTCGAGTTGCTGGATCGCGTTCGCCAGCGGTTCGATCACGGAAAACGAGATGGTGACGGCGACGAAGAGGATGAGACCCACGGCTGCCGTCATCGCGTGCGCATACCGGCGGGCGAAGATGGCCAGGATCGCGCCCGCGATCGTGAACACGCCAATGACGGGCGAGATGGCCGTCTTGCTGGCCCAGAGGATTTCCGCGAGGTCCTCGTAGGATTCGAAGTTCACGAAGTAGTACAGATCGGTGTAGCGAAGGGCGGCGAGCAGGAGCGGGGCGGTGAGCAGGGCGCTGAGCAGGGCGACCGTCGCGACGCGGACGATGATGGTTCGAATTGGAAGGGGTGTGTCGTGCCTGGCTATGAGCGCGGCGGCGATGACCGCGAGGGCGCCGATGACGATGGCGATCGCGGAGCGGGTGTTTGTATACAGGGCCGCGGTGGCGGCGAGCGTCGCCAGGACGCCGTATCCCCTCGCTCCCTCGCGGACCCAGCGGCTGAGGGCGGCCATCGTGATGAAGGCGAGCGTGGCGCCTCCCACGTTGGCGATCAGGCCCCAGTACACCAGTTCCATGCGCCCGCCATGCATCCAGTCGCCCGGCACGGCGACGTGGATGGCGAGCGCGAGCAGCGGCACGAACGGGCTGGCCTTATCGCCGCGGGCGAGTATCCAGAACCCAACGACCGGCAGGACGAACATCAGCAGGACGGCGACCTTGTGGACGGCGATGATTGGGAACTGCCCAAGCAGGAGCGCCCACAGGCCCACGTCCAGCCATGCGACGCCGAGTGGGTAGAACTCGGCGGGGTAGCCCCCCTGGTGCGCGGGAATCCAGCGAAGCAGCTCTCCGTGTTCGAGCGCCTTGAGCAGCAGGTCGGCGCGGGCGGCGTGGAACGGATGGTCCACGGTGGCGAAGACACTGACGAGTTCCCGGGTTTCGTTTCCGACGACGACCAGAGAGGTGAGTTCAAATCCACCGAGATCGTAGAAGACCCAGAGGCAAAGGATGAGGATGCCCAGGAGGGCGAGCGGAGTTGACCAGCGCGCCGCGCTCCAGCGTGTCACGCCGGTGGTCCTGGTGGCGTCGCTCATGGGTGTACGATCCGGGTGTGATAAGCGATGGTCATGACGCAGGTGGCCGCCAGGTAAATCCAGAGCCAGCGAGGCAGGCGGAAGGTTCCGTTGGAATGACTGGCCGTGTTTGCGGCATCGTGGCAGACGTAGACGGCGATGGGGACGACAGGCCAGGTCCAGTACCAGGGGTGGGAGTTCACCGGAAGCAGGGCCAAGGTGGTGGTGATCGTGGCCCAGGCGGCGAGCATCGGGCGAGTCCAGATTGGGAATTCGCTGGTGGATGGTTTGCCGGCGAGGCCCCATGCCTGCCGGCCGAACCAGAGGATGACGCCGAGCGTGAGGAGAATGGCCGCGATCTGGATGACGACGCTCATGACGCGTTCGAATTGGTGGGCGATGGAGTTGGGGCCAAGGTGCTCGATGGCGACCTTTGGATACAGGTAGAGCGGGCTCGAGAAGAGTCGCCCGGGTTCGGTCAGCATTTCGCGGATTGTTTGGGCGCCAGCCCAGAATGGGAGGAAGCAGGCAATCAGGACCGCGGCGATGGCGACGCCGTCCAGCAGCCAGGC
>CAZUPA010000313.1:0-2091 GCA_964622205.1 uncultured Sphaerobacteraceae bacterium | reverse complement strand
CCAAAATCCATGGGATGTGGTTGTCAGATGTCGGCTGGGGCTTCCGTACTGGTGCGTGGTGTGGTGTCAGTGGGGCGCGGATGTGCGGGTGAAGCGTTCGAGGATGGATACCGCGGAGGCATTGCCCGGTGAGGTGTGGGGTATGTGGGCGGGGAGGCCATTCACCGGCAATTTTGCGCACGGTGCGGTTTACAAGCATGCCGGTTAGGCCCGCCCTACGCATACATGAGGTGGTGCGGTAGGGCATGGCTACGCAGGGTGGAAGTTGGCGCATGGATGCCGCCGAGTGCGGTGGTCGCAGCTTGGATGGGTAGGATGGGCCTTATCTAGCCGTCAATACTGTTTATTAGGGCGGCTAGGACAAGCAGCGCAATCAATATTGTGATCCATCCAAGCCAGAATCGATGGTCTTGTATCTCGCTCCCGGAGTGATTGGCTATAGGATTGTCCTGCCCCTCCGTATTGATCGTTGCTTTTGACAGACGCTCGCTCGTTTGGGTAGTTCTCTGCCCTGCCAATGCCATCGGCCAAACGAGGCAGCCTGTACCCGATGTCGTCGTAACATCCCGCGCACGCGCAGTAGGTAAATCCTCCGCGGGCGTACCAAATGGCATCTGCCCCGTGGTGAAGAGCCACCCATTCTTCTGCAAGACATAGTAGGCACCTGAGGGCAATTCGTCTCCGGCGAACACTCCCTGCCGGTGAAGCCACCTCACGCCGTCGTCATGCACGTAGTAGTGGAGGTACACGCCGTTGATGCGTGGTTTGATGGCGTACGCGCCGTTCTTGTATTGCCAGAGACGCATGCGACAGCCTGTCTACATGGTGAAGAATCTAAACGTGTCTGTCCCAAGGAAGAGTCTACCGTCTTTCTTCCTGGCTTGGTGGGCTCCGGGAATGTTCTGTGCGCGGTATCATCGGCATTGGATGAATCGATGCAATGGCATGATCGTGAAGCGGGCGGGATCATCCTGCTGGCGTACTCAACGATGGATTGATAGAGCAAACCATGAGCAAGGAATCGCAGCGGGCGGAACTGCACAAGACGATCTGGCGGATAGCCAACGACCTGCGCGGGAGCGTGGATGGTTGGGATTTCAAGAGCTACGTGCTGGGGATGCTGTTCTACCGGTTCATTTCCGAAAACCTGGTGGCGTACCTGAACGAGGTGGAGCGGAAGGCGGGGAGGCCAGATTTCGATTTCGCGAAGTTGGCCGATGCCGAGGCGGAGTTTGGTCGTGAGACAACCGTTCAGGAGAAGGGGTTCTTCATCCTGCCGAGCGAGCTTTTCGCCAATGTGCGGGCGCGAGCGAACACGGATGCGGCGTATCGCGAGAATTTGAACGAGCACCTGGCCGCGATCTTCCGCGACATCGAGGGCTCGGCCGTTGGAGCCGACAGCGAGGACGACCTGAAGGGGTTGTTCGACGACCTCGACGTGAACTCCTCGAAGCTGGGCAACACCGTGGCGCGGCGAAACGAGCAACTGGTGAAGCTGCTCAACGCGATCGGTGACCTGCAACTGGGCGCCTTCGCCGACAACACGATCGACGCGTTTGGCGATGCCTACGAGTACCTGATGGCGATGTATGCCTCGTCGGCGGGGAAATCCGGGGGCGAGTACTACACACCGCAGGAGGTTTCCGAACTGCTGGCGCGGATGACGGTGGTTGGCAAGACGTCGGTGAACAAGGTCTACGACCCAGCCTGCGGCTCCGGGTCGCTGCTGCTGAAGTTCGCGAAGGTGCTGGGCAAGGACAATGTGCGGCAGGGATTCTTCGGACAGGAAATCAACCTCACTACCTACAACCTGGCCCGGATCAACATGTTCCTGCACGACGTGAACTTCGAGAAGTTCAACCTGGCGCATGGGGACACGTTGACCGACCCGCAGCACTGGGACGAAGAACCATTCGAGGCGATCGTTTCCAACCCGCCGTACTCGATCAGGTGGGAGGGGGACGCCAACCCGCTGTTGATCAACGACCCGCGGTTTTCGCCAGCCGGGGTGCTGGCGCCGAAGTCGAAGGCCGACCTTGCGTTCACCATGCACATGCTGAGCTGGCTGGCGGTGAACGGGACGGCGGCGAT
>CAZUPA010000312.1:0-2098 GCA_964622205.1 uncultured Sphaerobacteraceae bacterium | reverse complement strand
GTCGTGCATGGCTACCGCACGAGATGACGGGTCTGGATCAACTGGGGATGGGTTCCGGGTCGAGGAATCGCCACTGGAGCGTGTTGAGGACGGCTCGCCACGAGTTGACCGAGGCGACCTGGTCGTCGTGAGGGTTGCCGCCGAAGGGGAGCGGGTGATTCCGGGGAAAAGTCATTGGTCTATAGGGGGAAAGGATGCTGTGTCCAGCCCCCGGATAGTGCAGGAATAGGTCGGGCCAGGAACGCTCGGCCTGCTGGAGGCGGTCCCAGGCAACGCGCGAAAAGCGGGTCGATGGCCACAGCAAGTCACCGTCCCCGGAAATCAGGACGACCGGACCGTTGATTCGCTCCACTGGAATCGCCTTGCTGACGAGTTCGTCTTCGCTCCAGTCTGTCATCACGGGAACCGGCTCTCCCCTCCATGTATAGGCTGGTTCGAGGATATGGCTGTATGGCGCATGGACAGGGACTCCGCTGCCTGCGTAGCTGATGGCAATCTTGACCTCTGGGTAGTGAGCAGCGGCCAGCAAGGTCGCCTCTCCGCCTCGGGAATAGCCGAGCATACCGATGCGCTGGGCGTCGACATCGGGGTGGGCCTGGAGCCAGGCAATTGCGTTGCCAAAATACTCCAGCGGGATGTTCACGAGCATCGATGGGAGTGGGTGGAGCCCGAAGTAGCTCACGGCGAGAGCCGCATAGCCTTCCAGTGAGAAAAGGGCCGCCGTCTGCTGGATTATGGAGGAGAGTCCGCCTTCGGACCCGCCGATGACTATCACCGCCGGGGCTGGCGTTGGCGTGCCGCCTACTGGCGGGAAATAGAAGGCGACGAGGTCTTCTCCTCGGATTTCTTGGTGGTACTCATCGTCGGGTCTGAGTGTGCGCTCAATCGCGGCTTCGCCGATGAAGGTCTCGCCGGCATGGGCGGTGATCGTGACCGTCTCGGAACCGTAGACTGGCAGTGCGTACCATGACTCATATCCCCGCGAAGCAGCCCAGATGAAGGCCATGGAGTCCGCGACATCGAAGGCGCCGCGGATCGACGGGGTTTCCGAGCACGAGATGTAGCGGTACTCGTTCGCGGCCCATGTCGCCTCAGCGCGAAACAATGCCCCACTGATGTCGGTAAACGAAGACCGGATGGTGACTTCGGCGCCGGGTTCGAGGTTGTCGACGGCGATCTCGAAGGCTTCGTCGTAGCGGAGACTGGTGGGGCCGACGAGCAGGAATGGGCCTCCTGGAACCGGAGACGCGCCAGGTGTGGCCTGCCGGGCGATGGCCGTGGATGGCATCGCGAGTGAGAGGGTGGGGGCGGCGAGGAACTGGCGACGAGTGAGGCGGTTGGCCATGGAAATTCCTCCGGCGGACGTCGACGGGGTCGAAACTGGGGTTGGCCCGATCATTGTCGCATCGCGTGGCCGTGTTCATGGATGGCTGCTCGGGTAGAGTAAGCGCGTTCGACTGTCGTATTCGCGTAAGGGGACATTTGGGGTATGGCACAGGGGCAGGATCGATTGAAGGTGATGGTGGTGATCGCGAGCACGCGCCCAACGCGCGTGGGGCTTTCGGTCGGGACGTGGATCCGGGGACTGGTGGAGAGCGATCCGGGCTGGGACGTCACCGTGGCCGACCTGAAGGAGTTGGACCTGCCGATGATGAACGAGCCGAAGCATCCGCGGTTCCGCCAGTATGAGTACGACCACACGAAGCGCTGGAGCGAGCAGGTGGACGCGCAGGACGCGTTCATCTTCGTGTTTCCCGAATACAACCACGGAATGACCGCGCCGTTGAAGAACGCGATCGACTACCTCTCGCAGGAGTGGGGACACAAGCCGGTTGGGCTGGTGAGCTACGGGGGCGTGTCGGCGGGACTGCGGGCCACCCAGCAGGTGAAGACCGTGGTGGCGGCCCTGAAGATGATGCCGCTGTCCGAGGCGGTGACGATTCCGTCCGTCAGCGATCATGTGAAGGATGGCGTGTACGTGCCGACCGAATCGGCGACCGGTGCGGCCGGAGTGATGCTGGCGCAGTTGCGGCGGTGGGCCGTGGCGATGAAGCCGCTCCGGACAGGAGAGCTGTAAGCTGGCGGCTGATTGGGCTTA
>CAZUPA010000311.1:0-2107 GCA_964622205.1 uncultured Sphaerobacteraceae bacterium | reverse complement strand
GCTACTTGCCGATGCAGAAGCGGCTGAAGATCTCCTGGATGACCGCTTCGTCGACGTCCTCGCCGGTGACTTCGCCGACGGCATGGAGGGCGGCGCGGACCGGGGTGGCGAGCAGGTCCTGGGGGTAACCAGCGACGCGGGCCTCCTGGGCATCGCGGATGTGCTGGAGGGCGCGGTCGACGGCGGCGCGCTGCCGGGCCGAAATCAGGGCCGGGCGGGCCTCGGAAGAGGTTCCCCCGCGCAGGGTTGTGGCAAGGGCTGATTCGAGGTCGGCGAGGCCTTCGCCGGTGGTCGCCGAGATCGTGACCTGGGTGGCGCCGGGCAGGAGTCGCCCCAGCGCTTCCCGGTCGGCGATATCGCCAAGGTCGTGCTTGTTCCAGACCACGATCACCGGCGTCTGCTCGCCGGATGGACGGCCGGCGAGCAGGTTCGCCACGGCGAGGTCGCCTTCCTGGAGCGAGACGGAGCCATCGACCACGAACGCGATCGCGGCGGCGGTGGAGAGCGCCTTGCGGCTAAGCTCGACGCCAATCTTCTCGACGAGGTCCTCGGTTTCGACGATGCCGGCGGTGTCGAGCAGGGTGACAGGGATGCCCTGGACGTTGATGGATTCGGCGATCACATCGCGGGTGGTGCCGGCGATCGGGGTCACGATGGCGCGTTCGGCCCGGAGCAGGGCGTTGAGCAGGCTGCTCTTGCCCACGTTGGGGCGACCAACGAGGGCGATCTGGGCGCCATCGCGCAGGAGCATGCCCGCTTTCGACCCGGCCACGACATCGGCGAGGGCTTCCTCGGCGGCGAGCAGCCCGTGGTCGATGTCGGAGGTGTCGATTTCGTCGTCGGGGAAGTCGGCGGAGGCATCGAGATAGGCGAGCAGGCTGACCAGCGCCGCATTTGCCGGGGAGAGCCGCCGGGTGAGGTCGCCAGCGAGGTCGGAGACGGCGAGCCGGAGGCTTTCGGAGGTGCGGGCGCCGATCACGTTGAGCACGGCTTCGGCCTGGGTGAGGTCGAGGCGGCCGTTGAGGAAGGCGCGAAGCGTGAACTCGCCCGGTTCGGCCTGGCGGGCCCCCGCGGCGAGCAGGAGGCGGAGGGTTTCCTGTAATGGGACAGGTCCGCCATGGCAGGAAATCTCGACCGTGTCTTCCTTTGTATAGGTGTGCGGCCCGGCCATCCATCCCAGCAGGACTTCGTCGATCAGGTCGCTGGTAGCGGGGTCTACGATTCTTCCGTAGATAAGGCGATGGCTTTCGGTGCTGGCCAGATCAACCGGTTTGCTGGATCGGCCTGGTTTCCGGAAGACGCGGGCGGCGATGGCCGCGGCGTCGGCGCCGCTGACGCGGACGACGCCGATTCCGCCTTCTCCGGCGGGGGTAGCGATGGCTGCGATGGTGGCGCTGTCTATCATGAGGGCTGTTTCCGGGAGCGATTGGATAGAGGACGGGTTTCGTGTGGGAGCCGGGCCATGTTCGTCCGGTGTCCCGGGGTGAATGTACCCGCGCGGGACTGGGCGCGTCGAATGCCGTGGCCACATGCTACGGTTCGCCAACGTGCTCGACGCGGAGATGACCTGACGACCGGGAAGGATGGAGAGACATGGCAATCACGCTCAGCCAGGCCGAGATTCTGGACTACATCGAGGAGAAGCCTCGAACGGCCCACATCGCGACTGTACGCGAAGATGGCCGCCCGCATGTATCGGTGATCTGGGTGGTGCGCGATGGAGACGAGATCGTCTTCACCACCTGGCACACCTCGGTGAAGGCCCGGAACCTGGCGAGAACCGGCCAGGCGGCGATCTCGATCGATGACATGTCCGACGGCTCATACGTGGCGATCGAGGGGACGGTGACGATCGATCCGGATCCAGCGCTTGTGCGGCACTGGGCGGCGAGACTCGGCGGCAAGTACATGGGCGAGGACCGGGCGGAAGAGTTCGGCAAACGGAACGGGATCAAGGGTGAGGTGACCTGCCGCCTGACGCCCACGCACATGAGCGGGTTGCGCGGGATCACGGACTGATCCGGAAGGGGCTCCTTATCGTCACCGGCGTTACTAACGGACTGATTCCGTGATCCTTAGTAACGAAAACGGTCCTTTTCGCTATTAG
>CAZUPA010000310.1:0-2110 GCA_964622205.1 uncultured Sphaerobacteraceae bacterium | reverse complement strand
CCAGCGCTCGCTGCTCGTAGGCGGTTGGGAATGAGAATCATTCCTGTATTGATGCCTCTTACGCGCCACCTGGCCGCTGTTCTGGGGTATCCTTTAGGAACGAGTTTCGCGCCGGTGGCCGCATGAACGGCGATCGCGAGGCGCGAATCATGTTTTCGCGCGCAGGCAGAGGCTGACTGGATTGACAACTCCCAAAGTCGTGGTTGTCGGGTCAAATCATGAATATGCGCCAGTGGCGATCCGAGAGCAGCTTGCCTTCTCAGGCGATGCCCTGACCCTGGGGCTCCAGTCACTTCGCCAGCACGTTGGGGAAGGGCTGATTCTATCAACCTGCAACCGGACCGAAATCTACGCGGTGAACACCGGCGAGACCGATGCCCGGAGCGAGATCTATCGTTTTCTCGCGGGCTATCACAGCGTCCCGACGCCGTTGCTTGAATCCGCGTCGTATTCGCATGTTGGCGATGACGCCGTGGCCCACCTCTTCCGGGTGGCCAGCGGTCTCGATTCGCTGGTGCTCGGAGAGCCGCAAATCCTCTCCCAGATCCGCGAAGCGCTTGGGACGGCGCGGACGGTTGGCGCGGCTGGACCCGTGTTGCAGCGGCTCGCCACGGAAGCGCTTCGCACCGGGAAACGGGCGCGGACGGAAACCGATATCGCGCGGAACAGGGTGTCGATCTCCCATGCCGCCGTCGATCTTTCGGTGAGGGAACTCCAGGGACTCGAGGGCAAGACGGCGCTGGTGCTTGGGGCTGGCAAGATGGCGACCCTGACCGGCAAGCTGCTGCGGGCAAACGGCATCGGAAAGCTTCTTGTCGCGAATCGCTCCCTGGACAGGGCCCAGGAACTCGCAACCATCGTGGATGGCGTCGCGGCGCCGTTCTCGGAGCTGCGTGAGGCGATCGACGAGGCCGACCTTGTGATCGGCGCGGTGATGGTCGACGACCCGGTGATCACGCCGGAGGTGATCGCGCCGCGCGAGCGTCCCCTGTGGCTCGTTGACATCAGCGTGCCGCGGGCGATAGCGGCCGAATGCGGGTTCCGGCCTGGGGTCCACGTTCGCGATGTGGATGCCCTGGAGCCGTTTGCCGAGGAAACGCGGCGACAGTATGCCGATGAGGTCTCGAAGGTCGAGGTGCTGGTGAAGTCGGCGGTCGACGGATTCGGCGAGTGGGCCAGGAGCCGGGCGGGGGCGGACGCGATCACCCGGCTACGACAACGCAACGGCCAGATCCGGGAAACCGAAGTCGAACGCACCCTGCGGAGGCTCTCGCATCTTTCCGAGCGGGACCAGAACATCGTCCGCGCGCTTGCCCACGCCGTGACCCAGAAACTCCAGCATTCGCCGATCCTGGCCCTTCGCGAATCGGAAACGCCCGCCGAAGCGGAAGAGATCCTGCGCATTCTTGGCGTGCCCGGCGAGCGTTGACGGGCGGTTTCGGACGACGCCTGGCCTGTCCCCTGATTTCCTCCTCCAGCCAACTCGCATACGATAGGCGCGAGTGTTCGACCGTGCCCGGTCGAGTTTTCCGTCGCGACGACGAGCGGATCGACACATGGCGCGAAGCAGCGCCGAAGGAGCAGTGTACGTGCAATCCAGTTCCAACCAGCAGGCCCGATCCCGAGCGGCTTCGGAAGTGGCGTTCGCGGCCGCGAAGGCGGTGATTCCGGGCGGCGTGAACAGCCCGGTGCGAGCGTTTCGGTCCGTTGGCGGCAATCCGGTCTTCGTCGATCGGGGCGAGGGCAGCAGGTTCTTCGATGTCGACGGGAACGCCTACATCGACTATGTGCTCTCCTGGGGGCCGCTGATCCTGGGTCACGCGCATCCCGAGGTGGTGGAAGCGACGGTCGAGGCGATTCGCAAGGGGACGAGTTTCGGCGCTCCGACCGAAGCGGAGACGGAACTTGCCTCGCTGATCATCACGGCCGTTCCCGCGGTGGATGAAGTTCGGCTGGTTTCCTCTGGCACCGAGGCGACGATGAGCGCCCTGCGCCTTGCCAGGGCCGCGACTGGCCGGGACAAGATTATCAAGTTCGCCGGTTGCTACCACGGGCACGCGGACATGCTGCTGGTGCAGGCGGGGAGCGGCGTGGCGACGCTCGGCTTGCC
>CAZUPA010000309.1:0-2130 GCA_964622205.1 uncultured Sphaerobacteraceae bacterium | reverse complement strand
CAGATGCGCGGCACGTTGTACTTGTCGGCCTGGCGCCAGACAGTCTCGGACTGCGGCTCCACGCCGGCCACCGCGTCGAACACCACCACGCCGCCGTCGAGCACGCGAAGCGAGCGCTCCACCTCGACGGTGAAGTCGACGTGGCCCGGGGTGTCGATGACGTTGAAGCGGTACGGCGGGTTGTCAGGATTGCCGCCGAGGCTCCAGAAAGCGGTGGTGGCGGCGGAAGTGATCGTAATGCCACGCTCACGCTCCTGCTCCATCCAGTCCATCTGGGCGGCGCCGTCGTGGGTCTCCCCCAGCTTGCGCACACGGCCGGTGTAGAACAGGATGCGCTCGGTCGTCGTCGTTTTACCGGCGTCGATGTGGGCGATGATCCCGATATTCCGGGTGTACCTGAGGGCGACCAGGGGATCCTTTAGGTCGGGTTGGGTCGCGGTTGCAGAACTCATGGAGTTGCGATTCCTCACGTCCCCGGCGAACCAAGGCTCGCCGGGTTATCACCGGGGCGCCGTTGCCCCAGCGGGATAGGCGGTACTAGAAGCGGAAGTGCGAGAAGGCACGGTTGGCTTCCGCCATCCGGTGCGTATCCTCACGTCGCTTGATGGTGGCTCCGGTGCCGTTGTAGGCATCGAGCAACTCGTTGGCGAGCCTGTCCGCCATCGTCTTGCCTGGCCGGCTTCGGGCCGAGGTCAGGAGCCAGCGAATCGCCAGCGACTGCCGGCGCTGGCCTTCGATTTGCACGGGCACCTGGTAGGTGGCGCCGCCGACGCGTCGAGGCTTGACCTCGAGCATCGGGGTCGCGTTGGTGACGGCCCGCTCAAAGACCTCGATCGGGTCCTGGCCGGTGCGGTCCTGGATGTTCTGGAGCGCGCCGTACATGATGCGCTCGGCCAGGCCCTTCTTGCCCCGCTGCATGATCTTGTTAATGAAGCGGGTCACCAGCTCGCTGTTGTAGCGTGCGTCTGGCATTGGGTCGCGGCGTACGATCTTCGATCTTCTCGGCATGCGGTTTTTCTGCCTCCGTATCTGGACACTCGGATGATCCGGATTGACGCCGGGCGCCCTTCGAATCGTTGTTGTTCCAGAACGTCCGAAACCGGGTCGCGGCCACGCGCCCGCCTCCGGCACTCGTCATGACTTCCGCTGGCATCCATCGCTGAAGCGCCAGCACACTGTGGTGTACAAGGGGCGCCAGGCGCCCCGCCAATACTGGTTCACAAGGACCGAAATCGCGGGCACACGAAAAAGCGGTCGTCGCCCAGATGGGTCGTCCCGCTTTTCGTATCCAGCTCTCTCAGTTTCGCCAAAGCGAGAACACCGAATGATGAAGCGAAAACTCGCTATCAGTTCTTCGGCGCCTTGGTTCCGTACTTGGACCGCGCCTGCTTGCGGTTTTCAACGCCGCGAGCATCGAGAGCGCCGCGAATGATGTGATAGCGCACACCCGGGAGATCCTTCACCCGGCCGCCGCGAATCAACACCATCGAGTGCTCCTGCAGATTGTGACCCTCGCCTGGAATGTACGCCGTCACTTCGACGCCACTGGTAAGGCGAACACGGGCAATCTTGCGCAGTGCCGAGTTGGGCTTCTTCGGCGTCATGGTCTTGACCTGGGTACAAACCCCACGCTTCTGCGGTGCGAACGTACCAGCACGGAGCCGACCAGCATAGCGGCCAGCGGCGCTGTTCGTATAGCGAAGCGCAGGAGACTTGGTCTTCTTCTTGACGCTCTTTCGGCCCTTGCGAACCAACTGATTGATCGTCGGCACGAAAAGCTCCTCACCGGCCCAGCGGCCTAATCCGTGCTCTGTGTACCCTGGGAGGATTCCCTGGGCCAACTGTCCATTGTGTGTGGAACACAGCTGCGGAGCCGCCTGGACCGTGTCGGTTGATCGACTTGGCTTCAGGACTAGAAAACGGTTTGAAGCCACAACCGCACGCGCGGCCGCCAGTGGCGGCCACAGGGAGGAATTCTACGCACGATCGGACACTACGTCAAGGACGCGAACCACGTCGCTGCTCCCCAAACGCCACCGTCGCGCGTTCCCCGGCCAGAATCCGGTTTGGCACGCTGATGCTTCATCATAGGCCGCGGGTGGTCCAATCCGCAATATGGCCGAAACTCTT
>CAZUPA010000308.1:0-2138 GCA_964622205.1 uncultured Sphaerobacteraceae bacterium | reverse complement strand
CTAAGGCGATTCGGCTGGGGAGCGCTTCGCCACGACCTCGAAGAGAGTTGAGAAACGCACATGATAGGACGCCTTTCGAACTGGCAGGCGGGCTTGCTTGGTATCGTGATTGCCGCGGTTGTCGGCATCATGGTTGGCGGATTGCTCTAGCCACTCCGTTCGCCTATTCATCCGGAGCGGGCGCATTGACCGGGACGGGCCATGCCTCCATTCTTCCCGATCTTCGCTTTCCCCGCCAGAGCACTCCAGAATCCCTCAATCGAATGGACGCCCACCGCTTCGCGCCACGCGCGGCGGTCATTCGGCGTGGCCGCCGCGTCCCTCCAGGGCAATCGTCGATAAGCTGTCTTCATGGCGGATCATGGAAGAGATCAAGGGCATCGAGTTTTATTTCGAGCAAGCTCAGGAACGCGGTGTGCTTTGCAACGTGACGATCCAACGGGAAAGGATCAGCGTTCGTTATCCATTCGCCGGCTCGAATCCGGGTCGCGTGAGGGAGCCCACACTCGTGTCAGCGGCGGACTGTTCGGCTTCGGGAGCGCTCAGCAGGCCCCGGCCGCGCTTCACCGTGTACAGCGCCTCATCGGCGGCGCGGAACAATGCCCCGAACGTCATGGAGCGGTCACCCTCCCACACGGCCAGTCCAAAGCTGAAGCTGCTGCCGCCCGGCATCAGATCGCTTGTCTGTTGCTGGTAGCCACTTCTGATCGCGATGAGTTCCGAGCGCGCCGATTCCACCGTTTCGTTCATCAGCAGCACCGCGAGTTCGTCGCCGCCCATCCTGCCGACGCATGCCGTGGGAGGCAACGACTCCCCGAGCATCCTGGCCAGGACCCTTAATGCGTCGTCTCCCGCGGTGTGCCCATGGGCATCGTTCAGCTCCTTGAAGTTGTCGAGATCGATCACCCCCAGCACAAGGGTCCTGATCTCGATCGCGGTGCGCACCATCGCTTCGTCGAACCGCGCCTCGAACGCTCGCCGGTTGTAGACCTCGGTGAGCGAATCGCGGTCGGCGATCGCCCGCAGCCGGTCGATCAGCATGCGGCGATCCTCGTCGGTTCGGGCCAGCGTCAGCGCTCCGAGCGAGAGCATGGCCGCTCCCAGCCGAACCGACACCAATTCATCGGTGGCGGATTGGGCGATGCTCCCCGACAGCCAGCCCGCCTGCTGCCCGAGCAAGGCCGCCAGTCCGATGCCAACCGACGCCATGGCGGTGCCGGTCATCCCGTACTCCAGCGCGCACCATGCCAGGGCGAGGATTGGCACCGCGAACGCGCCATGGCCATCGAGCCCGAAGATGAGCGTCATCGAGGCGACCACGGCCAGGGCCGGGAGCAGGCGCCGAACCATGAGCCGTGGCTCTTCCGCGTGGAGCCAGGCGCGTCGCTGGTCCGCGGTCGGCCAGGTCACGAGTAAGAGGAAAGGGACCAGCAATACATAGTTGCTGAACCGGGTGACCAGCCAGATCCCCATGCTTGACCATCCATTCCCATGGAGAAGCTCTGGCGCGAGCCAACCGCCGGCGATTGTGGCGACCAGCGCGGCCATCGCCAGGCTGCCAGCCAGCACGAGGAGCGATATCCGGTGCTGGAGCCGCCGGTGTTCCGGGGAGACGCTCATCAGCAGCAGGTACCCAACCGCCAGGCCCGCGGCATTCGCCGCCGCCAGCCCGAAGGCGATGTCCGGGCTCGTTCCCGCGATCAGGTCGGCCAGCGCCATGCCCATCAGCGCCGCGGGCCAGGAAGGGAGCCGGGCCGTTCGCGACCAGCGGATAAACATCCCCAGGAGCACCGCGTTCGTGGGCCAGAAGCTCGCCACGGTCTCGTCCATGCGGAAGGCAATCTCCAGCAGGGAGATGGTGAAGGCCACCAGGCCGACCAGCAGCGCCATTCGACTATCCAGTGAGGGGCGTCCCCCCGCGGCCATGTCCTGGCGATTGGCGGCGGTTTCCATATGACACGGTCTCCCGTCCTTGCCATTCCGTAATCGTGGCGCCAGTCAACGTTATGACCCCTTGAGTATTGAGCGCCGTCAACTTCCACCGCAATAGCCCATTGAGTGCCCCTGGTCCCTACCTCATGATCCGGGTGACCGGACAAGTCCCGCGTTCGGCCGTGTTCGAGACTCCGTACGGGCAC
>CAZUPA010000307.1:0-2192 GCA_964622205.1 uncultured Sphaerobacteraceae bacterium | reverse complement strand
GGGCTGAGCGCGGGCCGGCCAACTCGTCATGCTACCCGCATGGCCAATGAACGTCGCAACCAGGAAACCTTCTACCGGTTTGCTTGCCTGAGACCATGAGCCGGTACTCCCCGGGGTACCACCATCTCGCGGTCGTTATGCCTCATGGCGGCCGCTCATCGTTCCTGAAAGGAGCGCCTCAATGTCTGGAGTCCTATCCACCCTCGTCGATCGATTGACGCGGGGAGAAGTTTCTCGTCGTGAGTTCATGCATGCCGCCACCGCCCTCGGTGTCAGCACGGCCAGCGCCTCGGCGCTCGCGATGGGGGCGTCCGCCCAGGACGCGACACCTGGAGCGAGCCCTGTTCCTGAGGCGGGTGCTTCGGCGCCGGCGTTCGGGACAGAGGACCAGGAGCGTGGGGCAGGAGGGGAGTTGCGCATCATCCAGTCACAAGCGCCGACCGTCCTTGCCGCCCATAGCTCGACTGGGTCGAAAGACACGTATGCCGGTAACCTGGTGCTCGAACCACTCCTTGGCTATCTGCAGGACGGCTCGATCGCCCCGATCCTGGCGGCCTCCGTCCCCTCGGTTGAGGAAGGGACCGTGACCGTCGACCTTACCAGCGTCACCTTCACGCTGAAGGAAGGCGTGCTGTGGAATGATGGGGAGCCGTTCACCTCGGATGATGTGCGCTTTACGTGGCAATGGGTCACCAATCCCGACAACAATTCGGTGAACCAGGGCACCTGGAGTGTGATTGACAACATCACCGTCGTCGATGACCTGACCTTCACGGCCACGTTCACCGGTCCGCAGGTGGCGTGGTTCGAACCGTTCACCGGCGCTGACTGGGGCGTCATCTATCCGGGCCATGCCTTCGGTGACGATCCGGCCAACAAGAACGACGCGTTCCTCACCACGCCGATTGGAACCGGCCCGTTCAAGGTCGATTCCTTTGCCCCAAACGATGCGGCCCAGTTCTCGGCAAACGAGTATTACCGCGAGCCAACCAAGCCATTCTTCTCGACCGTCGCCTTCAAGGGAGGCGGGGACGCACTATCAGCCGGGCGTGCGGTGGTCCAAACCGGCGACTATGACTATGCCTGGAACGTGCAGGCGGAACCGGAGATCATCGCCGAACTCCAGGCCAATGGGACGGCCGGCGTCATCCTGACAAAGGTCGATACGACCGTCGAGGGCTTCTACATCAACTTCAGTGATCCCCATACCGAAGTCGATGGCGAAATCTCACACAAGGACACACCGCATCCCTTCCTGACGGACAAGGCGGTGCGGGACGCCCTCAACCTGGCGATCAACCGCGAGCTGATTTCGCGTGAGTTCTATGGCGCCGCCGAATTGGCGGAGTCCAATGCCCTGGCCGGCAATCCATTCTTCACCTCGCCCAATACATCCTGGGCGTTCGATCTCGAGGCCGCCGCCCAGATCCTCGACGATGCTGGCTGGGCGCTCGATGGGGACGTGCGCGCCAGGGACGGGGTGGAACTGTCACTGGTCTATGCGACCCCAACCAACCAGGTTCGGCAGAAGACGCAGGCGGTCGTCAAACAGGACCTGGAGAGCATCGGGTTCAAGGTCGAACTGGTGCAGGTCGATCCCAACGTCTTCTTCGACAGCAGTGCGGGCAATGACCAGAATTACCAGCACTTCCCATGGGATCTTGCTGTGTGGTCGTCAGGGCCCCCGAGTGCGATCCCGGTCTCCTGGCTGAGCAAATGGTATGCGGGGCCAAACGGGGAAAACATAGCCCAGAGCTCCAATGGCTGGGCGAAGCCAAACAGCCAGCGATGGCAAGATCCGGACTACGATGCCCTCTACGAGCAGTTGTTGACGGCCGGATCGCTAGAGGAGGCGCAGGGCCTGCTGATCGCCATCAACGATCATGTGATCGCCGAAGTCGCCTTCATTCCGATCATCCTGCGGCCCTTCTTCAATGCCGTCTCGATTCGTCTCCGCGAGGAGAATATCGGCAACGAGAACGGTTTCGCCTCGCCGTACTGGAATATCGCCAACTGGAACCTGGCCGACGACGCATAGGGAACGGTTTCATCCCAGCCTGGCGTTTCATCGCCACAGTGGAAAACCGGCGCCTCTCGGGAGCGTGCCGGTTTTCTGGTGAGGCCAGCGGTTATTCGAAGGCGGTGGGGATCGCCTCGGGCGCGGCGGTGACGTGGACTTCCTCGGCCGCGTG
>CAZUPA010000306.1:0-2197 GCA_964622205.1 uncultured Sphaerobacteraceae bacterium | reverse complement strand
GAGGTGGAGGGGCCCGCCGACTTCGCGCTCCCGTACTGGAACTATGCGCGGACCGTCCAGTCGGCCTGCCTGCCTCCCGCGTTCCGGGAGCCCACGCTCCCGAACAGTAGCGATCCCAACCCATTGTTCGTGAATCCTCGTGACCGGGCCGGCAGGATGAACGGTGGACGACCACTTCCGCCAGAAGTCGTTTCGCCCAGCCAGGCATTGCGAACGCCCCGGTTCGAGGCGGGAACGCGCCTCGGATTCGGTGGCGGCGATCCGGGGAGAGCTCACATGGGGGCTTCCTCGGGGCAACTCGAGCGCACTCCGCACAACGACGTTCACAACCAGGTAGGCGGGTTGATGCTCGATCCCCGGACTGCGGCGCTGGACCCGATCTTCTGGCTCCATCACGCCAACATCGACCGGATTTGGGAGCAGTGGAGGGCCGCGCCGGTCAATGGCAGGAATCCAGTCGCCGGCGGCTGGAAGAACGAAGCCTTCGAGTTCCACGATGAGCACGGCAACCTCGTCAATCCTCCGTTAACGGCCGGACAGGCGGAACATACGATCGCGCAACTGGGGTACCGGTACGACGATCAGCCGGAGACTCCCGTGGACGAATCACCCAGAGATGACGATATTGAACTGGAGTCGTTCGAGCCCCAACGGTTGGCGGGCGCCTCGGATGACGGCCTGCGGTTGACTGGCCAGCGGGCGGCGGTGCGCCTCACCGTGCCGGAAGAGACGCGGGATGCGGTGGAAGGAGTCGCCGCGAACCAGGGAACGGTCTCGGTCCGGGTTGAGTATGTGGAGGCCGAGCGGAATCCCGAGACGGTGTACGGGGTCTACCTGCAAGCGCCGGACGAGGATCCAATCCACATCGGGAACCTCTCGCTCTTCGGGATCGAGGTGTGGAACGATCTCGACCGGGACGAGCACGGCGAAGACGGCTTCCGGTTCGATTACGACGTGACGCGGGAAGTCGAGGACCTCGCGGCCAGGGGACATTGGTCGCCCGGGTCGATCGAGGTTGTGTTCGAGCCCATCGGCGTCAGCGACACGGAGGCGGCGGGGGATCAGGAGTTGGCCAGGACGGATGACGAGCCGATTGGGATCGGCCGCGTCAGCTTGTTCATCGGGTAGCGGCCAGCATGGCGGTATCCCTCGTCGCGGCGCATACGCGTACCCTGGAACAGTACCGGCGCCGCTATCCCGGGTGGTGGGTGCTTGTGCTGGCGGTTGGGTGCTGGCTGGCGATCGCCGCGACGCACCTGGGATTTGTCACCGGCGGAACTGGAACCGGCCACGACCCCGCCATCAGTTCCGCTGGGCATCATCTTCACGCCGGTTCCGGGCCGGGCGAGTGGAATCTCGCTGGCATGGCTCGAATGCTGGCTGACTGGCTCCTGATGGCGGTGGCGATGATGGCTCCGCTTGCCATGCCCGCCGTACGCCACGTGGCGTACAACAGCTTCGATTCGCGGCGGTTTCGAGGGTCGGCGATCTTTCTGGTCTCATCGCTGGCGATCTGGATTCCATTCGGCATCGCGGTGCTGGGCTTGCGATGGTCGTGGGACGCGTATGCGCCCGGTCTCGCGGCCGCCTGGCCGTTGTCCTTCGCCCTGCTGGCGGCGGCGCTATGGCAATTCACCCCGTGGAAGCGGCGAGCGCTCAACGCCTGCCGGTCGCCCGTGCCGCTTCGCCCGTTTGGTTACCGCGCCGATCTATCGTGCATGCGGTTTGGGGTGGTTCATGGGTGGCGATGCCTGCTTTCGTGCTGGGCGATCATGCTTGCGATGGGGTTGATGAGCCACGGTGGGTTGCCCCTGATGCTGGGGCTGAGCGCGGTGGCCGTGGCCGAGCAGCGGGTCCATTGGCGATCCCGAACCCGGATTCTTCAGGCATCGGGCCTGGCATTGGGGGTGATCGCCGCCCTGGCGGTTCTGGGCGTCCCGGTCGCCTGAGCGGCGCGGGGAGTTTGGTCAACTGGCGTGATCTTCAGGAGAGATCGTCGCGTCGAGCTGCTTGACGAGTCGCTTGGGGGCGATAAGGCGGTAGCTGTCGTCGACCGCGTCGGCGACGGCTTCCCATTCGTCGGGCGTGGCGCTGGCGAAAAGCCAGATGCCGATCCAGCCCTTGGGCCCGACGTACGGCGGACGGAAATAGCGATCGGGCTCGGCGGCGATGAGCGCTTCCTGCACGCCGGGCGCGG
>CAZUPA010000305.1:0-2217 GCA_964622205.1 uncultured Sphaerobacteraceae bacterium | reverse complement strand
ATCACGATGGGCGATCCGGCCGGCATCGGTCCGGAAGTCATCCTCAAGGCCCTCCAGCACGCGGAGGTCTACGAGCGCGCCCGGCCGCTCGTGATCGGCGACCGGCGGACGCTCGAACGCGCCGCCGCCTGGGTTGGCGCGGAGAGCCTCGCCTACGATGTCGTTGGCCAGCCCGGAGACGGTCAGTACCGGCCGGGTGTTGTCACCATGCTCGATCTCCAGCAGGCCCCAGCCGACGGGTACGCGATGGGGCAGGTGACCGCCGATGCCGGGCGGGCGGCGGTCGAATGCGTGTTCCTCGCCTGCGACCTTGCCACCGCCGGAACGGTCGATGCCGTGGTGACCGCGCCGCTCAACAAGGCGGCCATGCATCTGGCGGGCCACACTTTCCCCGGCCACACCGAACTCCTGGCCGAACGCACGGGAGCCGACCGCGTCAGCATGCTGCTGGTCGGGCCGAACCTGCGGGTCGTCCACGTCAGCACCCACGTGGCCCTCACCGAAGCCATCCGGCGAGTCACGACGAGGCGGGTGGAGGAGGTGATCGACATCGCCAACGAAAGCTGCCTGGCGCTTGGCATCGACCGCCCGCGGATCGCGGTGGCCGGGCTGAACCCGCATGCCAGCGAAGGCGGACTGTTCGGCGACCAGGAAGCGCGGGAGATCGTCCCGGCCATCGAAGGCGCGCGCGCCAGGGGACTCGACGTCAGCGATCCCCAACCGCCCGATACCGTCTTCCTCCGCGCCAGCAAGGGCGAATGGGATATCGTCGTGGCGATGTACCACGATCAGGGACATATCCCGATGAAGTTGCTCGCGTTCGACTCTGGCGTGAACGTCAGCATTGGCCTGCCGATTCTCCGCACCTCGGTCGATCACGGTACGGCCTTCGATATCGCCGGGACCGGCATGGCCAGCGAGCAGAGCATGCTCGCCGCCATCGACGTCGCCGTGCAACTGGGGAAAGCCCGCCAGGAAACCGATGGCGCGGCGTAGCTTCACCATGTTGGGCGTATCGTGAGCCAGATCGTCGTCATCGCCGACGACCTGACCGGCGCGGCGGATTCCGGGGTGGCCTTCGCCGTTCATGGCCTGAGCGGCGCGATCGTCTTCGGTTCCGGAGCGCCTCCGGATGTCGACGTGCTGATCCGCTCCACCGAATCCCGCGATGGCGATGCACGGTCCGCCGGCCTCGCCCACCGGCAAGCCATCGCGGCCCTGAGCGGCCAGCCTGGCGCCGCGTTCCCGCGCTGGGTTTACAAGAAGGTCGACTCCGCCCTGCGCGGGCATCCAGGCGTGGAACTTCACGCCGTGATGGACGCCCTGGGTGAGACGGCCGCGCTCGTCGTACCCGCGCTTCCATCGGAAGGCCGCGCCACCGTCGATGGCCGCCAGCGCATCGGCGATGCCCGGCTGGAACTGGACGCGGGCGGAACCCCGGGCGGCGGGATCGACCTGATCGCGCGGTTTGGCCGCCAACCCGGTCAACCGGTGCATCTCCTGCGTCTCGACACGGTTCGCGACGGATCCGGCGCGGTTGCGCGTTTCCTGGAAACGGCCGGTGAGGGCATTGTGGTGGCCGACGCCGAAACCGATGCCGACCTGCTCGCCATCGCCAGCGCGGTGGCGGAGAGCCCGATTCGCGTACTCTGCGGCTCGGCCGGATTCGCCCGTCAATGCGCCCGCGCCCTGCCACTGGAACGTTCGCCGCACCCTGGCCTTCACCCGGCAATCGAGGATGGCCCGGTGCTGATCGTCGCCGGGAGCACGCACCACGCCACCCTCTCCCAGGTCGACCACCTGCAACGCGCCGGATACCCGGTTGTGCGTCCCTCCCAGGCGTTGCTGGATGGCGACCTCACTGGAGATAGCACAGCCGGCGAACTGGCGGGCCAACTCGCCAACGGTCATCCCGCGATCCTGACGACGGCCGGGATGGACCGTTCCCCGGGTGGGGCCTCGTTCGTCGCCGGGTGCCTGGCGGGCATCGTGGCGGAGACGGTGGCGCGCATCCGCCTGGCGGGGCTCGTCATCAGCGGCGGCGATGTCGCGGCCAGCGTCTTCGCCGGTCTCGACGCGACCGTGATGCACCTGTGCGGGGAGGTCCGCCCGGCGATGCCCTGGGGCATCGTGGAACTGGCTACCGCTCCCCCGCTGCTGGTGGCCACCAAGGCGGGCAGTTTCGGCGGCCCCGATGCGCTCGAAGCCGCCGTCGAC
>CAZUPA010000304.1:0-2218 GCA_964622205.1 uncultured Sphaerobacteraceae bacterium | reverse complement strand
CGCATCGCCATAGTCCAGGACCCTTCATCGGCCGGAACCCCCGCCGAAAGCTACAACAGCGCGTGGTGGCGCTCCATCGGCATCACATGGGGCGGCTACTTCGGCACACCAATCGATCTCGCTCGCTTCGCCGCGTCGTTCTTTCAGGGAGCCGCGTCGCCGCTCGATGACGAGACCAAAGACGAGATGACCTCGGACCAGACTGGGGCAGTTCCCGGCGGTGTGAATTCCGCCGGCATTAACTGGGAACGCGGCGCCTGGGGCCTCGGCTGGGAAGTCGCCAGCGACAAACGGGGACACTGGACCGGCTCCCTTCGCTCTCCCCGCACGTTCTGCCACTGGGGCCAGTCTGGCACGCTCGTTTGGGCCGACCCGGAACGCGACCTGGTCCTCGCCGTCTTCGCCAATCGATCCGTCCTTAAACCCTGGCCGCTTCGACCGCCTCGCTGGTCTGCGCTGAGCGATGCATTGGTCGAAGCCCACGATTCCTCACGGCCCCACTGACCACCAGCGCCATTCTGTCGTATCCTCACATCCAACGAGAATCCGCCGCCGTTCCCGCCGACCGTGTTCCTGAAGGAGTGCCGCCTCCATGGCCCCCGCAGACTCCACCGCCACCCGCTCGCGCCGATCACCCGCGCCAGCCCGCATGGCGTTCGTCGCCTTCGCCATCATCGTGCTCGTCGCGTTCGTGTCGCTCCCATCCTGGGGGTTCGCGGCCGACACCCGATCCGGCGGCGACATCATCATTCCTCCGGGCGAAACCATCACCGAAGACCTCTATCTCGCCGCGGGCACCGTTGATTTCGACGGCGTCGCCGAGCGCGATGTGACCCTGGCCGCGGGCGAGGCCAACATTACGGGGTCCATCGAAGGATCGCTCAATCTCGGGGTGGGAACCACCGAAATCTCCGGCAACATCGGCGGATCGTTGCGTATCTTCGGCGGCCGGGTCACCCTCACCGGTGATGTCGACGGCGATGTCGTCGTCGCCAGCGGACAGCTCGACATCGGCAGCAGCTCCCAAATCGGCGGTAATATCCTCTTCGCGGGCGGGCAACTCGACCTGCGCGGCGATGTCGAGGGCGACATTCGCGGGTATGCCGGCACGGTAACCCTTGGCGGAACCGTCCTTGGCTCGGTCGATCTCTCGACATCCCAGCTTGAGATCACCAACACGGCCCAGATCACCGGCGAGGTGCTCCACACCGGCAAGAGCGAACCGGATGTCGCCTCCGGCGCTCAGGTCCAGGGTGGCGTCACCCACGAATCGCTCGATCCCTGGGGCGATGGAGACAATCCGTTGGCTCGCGCTTCGGGCTCCCTGCTCAGAACGCTCTGGATGCTTGTTACCGGCGCCCTCATCGTGATCGCCGCGCCACGACTCGCCAACCAGCTCGGTTCCAACGGCAAGCAGTTGATCCCCGCCATCCCGCTCGGACTGCTCGCGATGATCGTGCTCCCAATCGTGGCGATCGTGCTGATGATCACCGTGATCGGACTCCCGGCCGGATTCGTCCTGCTCACGCTGTTCCTGATCGCGCTGTATCTCACCCAGGCGGTCGTCGGCATGTCCATCGGCCGCTTCATCCTGCCACGCGCGTGGAACGACGGGAGCCGGGGCTTCCACCTGCTTGCCATGACGATTGGCGTCATCATCATCGCCGCGTTCCGGTTCGTGCCGTTCCCATGGATTTGGGGAGCGGTCAGCCTGATCGTCGCCATCTGGGGAATCGGCGCCATCCTCATGCTCGTGCCCGTTCTCTCCCGCCAGGAACGAACCGGGGTGTAGCATACCGCCGTGGGACCATGATTAGCGCTCCGCCGGACAACTGGCGTCCTTCAAACCCGGCCGGAACAGCGCATTGAAGAATGCCCGGTACGTGCCCCGTGCCTGGGCCCGGAACCAGGGCCTGAACCCGAACAACACCACCGAACCCGCCCCATATCGAGCTTCCACCAGCGCGCCCTGCCCTCGAATCAGCTCGTCACCGGAAACCCACCCGCTCAGCAGCGGATTCGTCGTGGGGTACCGGCCAATCGTGGTGACGTCCGCACCCGCCGCGCGGAATACCCTGCTGTTCATGAAGAGCACTCCCAGTTCCCGCGGCAGGCCCCAGCCAATCGGATGCTCGATGTCCATCACCACCCGCAGCAGCGACCCAGGGCAACTGAACGCTCCGGCATCGACGCCACCCAGCGCATTCTCCACGGGAAG
>CAZUPA010000303.1:0-2219 GCA_964622205.1 uncultured Sphaerobacteraceae bacterium | reverse complement strand
GGACTGATGCAATGGGAACGGCGGTCATTGACTGACATCAGCCATCGGCGGGCGCCAGGCGCGGAGATACCGCCAACCTCGCATCCGACCGGCCCGCGGAAACAAGCGTTGTCAGGGTCGTCCGTTCGACGTCCTCCGCGAGAGTATAAACGGAATAGCCGTTAACACCGGACCAGCCTGAGCCAATTCGCCGGCCACTATTGTCAGGAACGCGGGAGCGCTGGTTCCTGTTTCAACCGGCACGCGCCGGAAGTCGCCCGATACGGTCTATCACCCGCCCAGAACACCATCGACACCCCCTCCATCACAAAGGGAGACCAGCGCCGCTGGGTTGCCCCGGATTCGAACGATGAACACCCGGGGACGCTCCCAGCGAGCGGTGTGATCGCTGTGCACGGACATTCTTATCACAATGCATTTACATCGCGGGCCTAAACGGCTAGAATGAGCACTATGCAACTGCATAGTGCTCATCGATCGTTCCGGGAGCCCACATGGATCACACATCGGCCGCAAACGAATCCGCTGGCAGCCACCCACCGGCCACCGAACCCGAACGCGCCACGGAAACCACCTCCCGCATTGAGGCCCCGGCCCACTCGCCCTCGCTGGCCCGCTTCTACATGACCAGCGACCTGCGCACCGCCACCGGCCTGACCCGCACCCACCTCGACTTCTACCTCCGCGAGGGCGTGATCGTTCCCACCGCCCGCACCGAAAGCGGCTACCTGTTGTTCGACGACGACGAACTGTCGATCCTCCGCCAGGTCATCACCTGGCGCCAGTCCGGCGTCGGCGTGCGCGACATCCTTGCCCGCCTCGGGCGGGACGGCGAGGCGTCATCGTGACCGGCCTTCATCTGGTTAACGATGGCGTGGTGAGGAGATGGTAGCGACGATGGTGGCGACCTCCCGAAGACCGGCACAGGCCAACTGGAGCGGCGCCCCCGCGTTGCCGGGCGTGCGCACCGCGCCCTTCGCCGAACTGCCCTCTCAGATGGCAACGCTCTCCACGCTGGACGACTGGCTGGACAATTCAGCCCCCGGCCTCGGCGTGCTCGCCGGAGCGGCAGGTGGCGGTAAATCCCGCTTGATGGAACGCCTCGTGCTGAACCTCGCCGCCAACGAGGACCGGCTGATTGGCGTCATTCCGGGAGACGAGGGCAAGCGCTCCGACGCCGCCTTCCTGCGGGAGGCGATCGCCGCGTTCGGCGGGAAACCAGCCGGCCGCACCGGCCTCGAACTCACGCTCGAACTCCGGGCGCTGCTGGACGACCATCGCGCCGACCCGGCGCCGCCGGTCCTGCTGGTGGACGATGCCTCGTTCGCCGGATCGCGGCTGGAGATCCTGCGGGCGATTCTCGCGCCGGGCACGGAGGCCAATGGAGGCGGGGAGCAACCAGCGGTCCAGATAGCGCTGTTCGGTCCAGAAGGATTGCCCGAGCGCATCGACCGTCGCCGCCAGCTCTCCGGCATGGTCCAGGCCACCGGCACGCTTCTACCGATGCCGGACGACGAACTCCGGCTCCTGATCAACAACTGGCTGGAAACGGCGCGAAAGGCATCGGCGGGCATTCCAGCCATCCCGGACCCGGCGATGGACATCATCGTCTCCTCCGCCAACGGGAATCCGGGCCAGGCGCTGGACCTGGCGTACGAAATCCTCCGCGAGGCCATCGCCATCGGCATGGCCACCGTCAGCACCAGCCTGGTCCAGGCGCTGTCGCCCGAGACGGCCACGACCGGCGACCGGCGGCGCGGGCGGAACAACCGGGACGTGGAAAGCGACGTGGTGCAAACCCACCTCGCGCTTCCGGGCCTGGCGCCCGAACCGGATCACGCGGGGGAGGGCGAGTGATGACGAACTGGCGACATTGGGCGTCCGGACACCCGGTCGCGCCCTACGCGGGCAACGTATGCTGGAGTTGGACGAATGCCGGCCAGGTTGGGCGGGGGTCGAAGCCGCGGGAATCGGCGGTTTCGACCGGCGCCGGACACGGTACCGGATACATCGATCTGGAGGAGCGCCAACTCCGTCCAGGTCACGCGAAACATCGCGCCACTGGTTCCGGCGCCAACCGGAATCGCAAGGGAGGTCGAACCGGGCGACACGGGTCGCCAGCATCATGAACACGCTGAACCGCTTCGGAGCCACGATGAGCCGATTAACGAAAAAGACCGGTGCGCCAACACCAGTCCTCTTCGAAGTTCATTGTTTGT
>CAZUPA010000302.1:0-2235 GCA_964622205.1 uncultured Sphaerobacteraceae bacterium | reverse complement strand
AGCGAGTGGTGCGTTACCTGGGTTCGAGCACGAAGATGGGAATCTGGCGAGCCATCTTCGATGCGTAGTCGCCGAAGAAGGGCATCGCGGCCACGATCCTGGTCCACGCCGCATCCCTCTCCTCACCATCCAGCAGCCTGGCTCGCGCCGGCACCGGGGCGTCGCCGGGTTCGTAGGAGATGTCCGGGTTGGCGAGCAGGTTATGGTACCAGGCCGGGTGCCGGTCGCTCCCGCCGGCCGATCCCACGATATAGACCTTGTCGCCTTCCCGCATGTAGGCCAGCGGAATGGTTCGGACCTTGCCGCTCCTCGCGCCGATGGTGTTCACCAGCACCAGGCGGGAGTTCTCGAACTGCCCGCTGAGCTTGCCGTTGTTGGCGCGGAATTCCTCGATGATCGCGGCGTTGACGTTGTCTGCCATGGGGTGAGAGTGTCCTCTTTGGGGAAACGCTAATGACGGAAGAATGACCGGTCATTCGGTCGAATGCGTGTTCATGCTGGCCGGCGGTCCAGGCGTACCACCGGAATAGTGCGCGCCAGTTTCGCCTGCATGGTGGCAAAGGAGGGGAAGCGGGCGCTTTGGATCGCGAACACGCGCTCGCGTTCCTCGCCTTCCAGCACCGTGGCCCGCACGGGAATGGTTTCCGTGCCGATCTCGATGGTGAGATTCGGCGTGGCGACCAGGTTTCGATACCAGTCTGGATGCCGGTCGCTACCATGGGCCGACGCGAAGATGAACCAGTGGCCGACTTCCGGCAGGCAACGCATCGGCGTGATGTACTCCCGGCCGCTGCGACGGCCAATGGTATGCACCAGCAGCATCGGCGGCGGATCGGGGTATGGTGCGTCCACCACTCCCTGGTTGGCGCGGAATTCGGCGATGACCTCCGCGTTCGTTTCGCTTACCAACACCATGCCTCCGTTTGTGATCGAGATACAACGGCGCCGCGAGCAAGGCGCCTCGTTCCCTTGTATCAGAATCCGTCCTGGATGCGCCTGACCTCCCCGGCGGGAGGGTGCCCGCCGGTGTGGCGAGGAGCAGGGCGTCAACCCGCCCAATCTGGCGGTCCGGCGAGGGAACGGAATGCTCCTCGCTGGCGTTGATGATCCTGTATGGGATATACGCCCGAACCATCGACCTAGCGCCTTCCGGATGAGCCGCCAGATGCCACGACTTTCCCGCGCCCACGACCACGCCCGCCGCCGGATCAACGACCTGTCCGCGTCGGGTCTTTCCACAGCCACGCTCGCCGCCAGGATCGCCGCCACGCTGCGGGAGGCGATTGGCTGGGATGGCTTTCGCCTCTTCGGGCTCGACGAGCGCACGATGCTGGTGAACTCCTTGCTGGCGGCCAGCGAGAACGACGCCGATGCCCGGCTCGAATGGCTGCGCGAGGTCTACCTCGCCATTCCCACCAGCTACGCCGAATTGCCCGAACTGGCGCGGAGTGGCCTGCGGGGGGTGGCGTTCCAGGAGCGGCAGGACGAATGCTGGGGCTACCCCACCCGCCAGTTGTCTCGGGTTGACCCGGGCGATCACTATCGCCACTACCACGAGTTCCGCAGCCCGGTTGGAGGGTCGCTACTGGCGATCTTCCGCGACCGGCACCGGCCGGTCGCGGCGATGCAGGCGTACCGCCGCGATCCCGGCCGGCAGTTTCGCGCCTCGGATGTCCAGTTCGTGCGGCAGATGAGCACCACCATTGGCCAGGCGCTCGCCACCGCCGCCGCCCGCGACGCGGCGATTTCCGAGTCCAAGGCAACCACCGCTGCCGCGTCGGGCATTTTGCTGGTCGAATCGAACGGAAACATCCGGTTCTCCACCCCGGCCACCGGGCAGTGGCTGGAAGCGCTTGGTCCGCGCGACGGCGTGCTGCCGGTCCCGGTGTGGTCGGCGATGGCCGCTCAGCGGATGCGGTCGCCCGGCGAGGCGGCCACGGTTTCGGTGTCGACCTCGCTCGGGAACATCCGGGTCGAGGCATCGGCGGCCGGAGAGCCCGGGGTGCAGGCGATCGTGATATCGGCGGAGACGCCACCCCAGGCGCCGCGCGTTCCCACCGCCTGGGGGCTGACGGCCCGCGAGGCGGAAGTGGTCGAGCAACTTGCGATGGGCAGGAGCAACGCCCAGATCGCGGCCGCGCTGTTCGTGGGCGAGCACACCGTGGAGTGGCACCTGAAGGGCGTCTACGAGAAACTCGATGTCCGGAGCCGCCAGGAGGTGGTTTCCGCCCTCTT
>CAZUPA010000301.1:0-2291 GCA_964622205.1 uncultured Sphaerobacteraceae bacterium | reverse complement strand
AGCGAAGGATATACTTGAAGCGAGACCTTTGTCTCCACCACGCCGCGCCATGGTCGCTCCATTGTATTCGCGGCGGCAAGACCCAATGGAGGGCGCCCGTCAATGAGATTTCTGCTCTTCCTCCTCACATTCATTGGAAGCATATTCCTGCGAGGGCTATCGATTCCGGCCGCGTTCATGCTGGCCATCCTCGTCGTTATCCTGGCCAGCGTGGTGCTTCGCACCGTCCGCCGGGAAGCACGCAAGCTGCCAAAATCACGGCGCTCCCGTGTGCCGGTGGTGAAGGATGGCGACATCGGCCCGTACCTCGGCTACATGCTGGAGCGGGGAGACCGGGACGCGGTGGTCGCCTGCATCGCGGAGCACATCCCAGCGTGGTGGCCCTCGCGGCAGGGAATCTTCACGCTGGCGGAGGAGCATTGCCGCCTGCAACGGAGCATCCGGATCGCGACCGCGGCCGGTGTGCCGATGCCGGAGGATACGGAAGCGTTCTCGGCGCAACAGACGAAACTCATCGCGGACCGCGCGCGACGGATGGCGTTCGTACACCAGCACGGGTTGATGAACGACCGGATCGAGGCATCGCTGAACCGGCTGGCCCGGGGGGCGGATTCGCTGGCCCGGCAGTCGACCGCGCTGCGGGCGGAACTGGCGGAGAGCACCGGCAACCCGCAATGGGGGGAGCAGGAGGAACGCGAGCTACGGCGGACGCTGGAGCGCATGACCAACACGCTCCGGGCGATGAGTTCGGACCTGCTGGCCGACGAATTCGACAAGCTGGCCGCCAACGGAAGCTCCGCGACGGTCAGCCGTCCGGCCAGTTAGGTTTCCCCCGCCCAGGGATCCCACGGATCGGCGATGAAGTCCCCGCGAATGAACTCCTCGCCCGTCTCGCCCGTACCGACCAGGCGGGTGTTGGGGCCACGTTTCAGGGGATCGGTCGAGTACCGCCCGATGTGGGCGGTGTAGGTGTCGGACAAGGCGACATCGCCGGAGAACTCCAGGCGACAGGTGCTCGATTCCACCTTGCCAGGCGCCATCTCGAAGGTGTATTCCTCCCCCGAGTCCAGCTCGATCACCACCTCCTGACCACCCATGTAGCCGGTTCTGGTGCCCAGGCAGGTACCGTCGTCCTTGACGGCGAAGTGCCTGGCTTCCTGGATGACGACCGCGCCTTCCAGAAAGATGGTGGCTGGCGGCCGGTTGTTCCACCACCATCCTGTCGCCACCAGGGCGACGATGAGCGCCAGGCCAGCGGCCTGAACGTAACGGCTCTTGATCCAGTGCGTGGTCGAATGTTGCTGTTCCAAGTGGGTCCTCCATTATCCGGCGATGATGTTCATGCATAGTAACGTCGTTATTCCAGTAGCCGTTCCCGGAAGCCACCCCGGCAAGGTGATGTGACACTGGCCGCGGCCGGGCTGGGCGGATAGCAGGACACTGGCTGTCCGCGCCAAGATGCTATCGTCATGGCCTGACGCTGGCCCCTCCGGCCGACGATGGTTATATCGTTTGCCCTGATTTCTCGAAAGGCCCCGTCCCATGTCCCAGACGCAGCCGTTCACCATTCACGTACCGCAAGCAACGCTGGATGAACTGCGGGAACGGCTCGCGCGCACGCGATTGCCGAACGAGTTACCGGGCGTGGGCAGGAGCCAAGGGATACCCGGCGATTTCCTCCAGGAGTTGCTCGACCACTGGCGGAGCGACTTCGACTGGCGCGCCCAGGAAGCGCGAATCAATGCGTTGCCGAACTTCCGGGCCGAGATTGGCGGTCTGGGGGTCCACTACATCCACGTGCGGGGGAATGGTCCATCGCCGATGCCGCTGCTGCTGGCGCATGGCTATCCCAGCTCGCCGTTCGAGTACCTGCGATTGATATCGCTGCTGACCGATCCAGCGGCGCACGGGAGAGACCCGGCTGGCGCGTTCGACGTGGTGGCGCCATCGGTGCCGGGGCACGGGTTCTCGGACATGCCGGACCGGGTGGGATTCGAGGACCGGGCCGTGGCGGGGATGTTCGTGGAGCTGATGGCGGGGCTGGGCTACGAGCGGTTCGGGATTCACGCCTACGACATAGGCGCGAGCATCTGCCAATACCTGAACTTCGACCACCCCGAGCGGGTGATCGGGTATCACACGACGAATCCGGGAAATCCCGGTCCAACCCTGGCCCCGGACTCCGCGCCGTTGAACGAGGCCGAACTCAACTACCAGAAACAGCGAAAGGCATGGGGCGAGGAGCAGGGAGCCTACGCGCATATCCTGCGGACCAAGCACCAGGCGCTGGC
>CAZUPA010000300.1:0-2314 GCA_964622205.1 uncultured Sphaerobacteraceae bacterium | reverse complement strand
CCCTCGGGCCAGGTGACGATTTCCAGCACGTCGTTCTCGAAGGCGGGCCGCAGGAAGTCGATTTCATGGCGGCGGGCAACGAACACGGCTCCGGCTTCTTCCCGGAGCCGCGCCGCGGGCCAGCCCGCGGCGGCCGCGTGGTCGATGGCGACCTGTTCGAGATACCCGAGATAGACGGCGTTGTTGACGTGGCCGAGCGGGTCGCATTCGTGGAAGCGAACCCGGACGTAGGCGCGGAAGAAGGAGCGAGGCCGGGTCACTTACCGTCGCCTGCCCGTTGCTGCTCCAGGCTGAAGATGCGCTGGAGGATGGCGATGGTCGAGGCGTAGGTCGAATCCATGCCGTAGAACGACATGCCGCGAGCGCCGAGCGTGTGGGCCCGGGTGTAGGGCGTATCCGACGCATAGTGGATGATGCCGAGATCGAGGTGCGACGAGAGCGGGGCCAGGTTGATGGCATCGTTGGCCGGATGACGTTCGAGGAAGACATCCTCGTACAGGGCGCTGAGATAGGGACCGGCTTCCATTTCGACGACGGTGTAGTTGCCCTTGTAGTAGAAGTCGAGATAGCCCTCGTTCTGGAGGAAGGTGCCCTTGACGGTGACGGCCTTCTGGTTGTCCAGCGCCGCGCCGAAGATCAGGTAGGGAGCGACGGCTTCATAGCCGAAGCAGTTGTCGAACCAGTACGTATTTCCAGAATGCTCATCGTAGACCACATCGGAGAGCATGATGTCGCCGATCCGTCCGTTGAGCGTGGCCGCCTTGCCGAGAACGTAAACGCCCCGGAGCTGATCGGTGGCGACCCCGACCTGCGACATGATGTGGAAAGCCCCCATGCCGAGCGGATAGTTGATGTTGATGATGACGGCGTCGGAGTGGGTGGGATCGAACCCGGCAAGGCGCTTGTCGAAGCAGGTAGGGTCGAGATTCGAGAGTTCAATGATCTGGACGCCGACGTCGACCGGGCCGATGGGGTCGACGTGGACAATGCCGACGGCTTCCTCTTCCGCCTGGCGCTTCCGGCGCTCTTCCGCCCGTTGAGGACCGTGGAACCAGGGCCGGGCGGTGAAGTAGAGCAGGTTTTCGAGGGAGGCGCGTTGCTCGCCGGATTCGACCCGTTCTAGTTCCGGGAGCAGTTCCGAGTGACTGGTGTCGCGGATGAACTGCTTGAGTTCTTCTTCACGGCGGTAGGCGACGCCGGAGAGGGTGTTCGCGATGCTGTGGGTATTGGACGAAACAAAGTAGATCGGCCGGTCGCGGAGAACTTCCTCGGTGGCGCGGGTGGCGACTGGCCGCCACCACGAGCGGGCGGAACGGGCGTACCCGAGGTAGGTGCCGCCAAGCATGCGAAGGTCCATCCGGCGGCGGATGCGGGTGACGGCGGCGAGGTTGTGCCAGAAGCGGTCTCCCCAGACGCCACGGAGACGGCCCCAGTCGGAGTCGTCGAAGAGGAGGGTATCGAGAATGCTGGTGAGCTGATCGCTATCGAGTTCCGCGCCTTCGGAGGCGGCGACGATCAGGCCGCGGGCCGCGGGCGCGTCGCGCAACAGGTAGTACATCTTGTTCCACTCGATCTGGTAGGCAACGATCGAGGGAATGAGGTCATCGAGGTCAGATGAGGAGGCGATGTAGGCGGCCAGGATGTCGCTGCCGTTCCAGTGCCAGCGGCGACGGCGGCCGGGGGCGGAGACGGTTTCCCAGGCGTCGAGCTCGGTATAGCCAGAGCGGATGAAGGCACGCTGCGTTTGGCCGAGGACGATGTGCTGGACATCGACGATGCAGGCGGGTATGCGATTGGCGGAGTAGAGGAAGGCGTTGAGGTCGGGCTTGGGTTCCTCGGCGCCGGCGTGGAGCGAGGATTCGGCGGTGAGATGGGCGGGTTCGAGCGATGAGACGCCGATGGCGCCGGAGCTTTGGAGCAGGGTGGTGTAGGTGCGAACGTAGAGTTCGACCTCGCGCCGACCGGCGACCTGGTCCGGATTCTTCTGGGCGGAGAGGGGCGGTTGCGCCTGGAGGTGCCGGGATTGCCGCGTCTGGTCGGTCATCAGGTAATGCCTCTCCCACGTGCATGGTTTCGCTGGTTCGGGAATGGGGCATTCCCGCCAGGGACGTTGCTCCATTGTGTACCACAGTCATGGTGGCGATGTGGCCATGAGCTGGAGATGTCGTGCTATTTGCCCGCGATAATTCGGAAATTCGATAAATCGGGTTTCGCGGTGATTTGGCCCGGAACGGCGTGGATTTCGGCCTGGCAATTAGCGCGGAATTACCGCGAATTATCGCGGGCGGATGTGTTGTTGTCGTGTGCGACCTGG
>CAZUPA010000299.1:0-2345 GCA_964622205.1 uncultured Sphaerobacteraceae bacterium | reverse complement strand
CGCCGCAACGTCCGGCGCTGCTCCTGGAGACGCATCAACGCTGTCGTAGCGGTACGGCCAGGGATGGTGCTCGTGCGTGGATGTCGCTTCACGTACCGTTCGTTGCCGCCCCTCAACGTCGAAGCATGCCAATTGATTTCCGCGAAGCAGCCGCGTTGCGCAGTCCATCGCCTGTTGTGTGGTCAACAAGCCGTCAGCCACCTCGTCCTCAAGCGCGCTGGTGAGCCAGCGACGCATCTGCACGGCGTAGGCATAGGCAGCGGAGGGCGTTGTCGCATCATCGCCAAAGGCGAAGAGTTTGTTGATTGGGACCGCGTGCAGGAAGCGTCGAACGAAGTCTTTGGTTGCAAACGAGTTGATCGACCACGCCCAGCACAGGTCCACATAGACGTTGCGGAAGTGCTTGGCCAGGGCAATCAACTCGTCGTTGTACGGATAGGCGATGTGCATCAGGACGAATCGGGCGTTCGGATATTCCATGAGGAGTGGCGCAAGGTGAGCCGCTCGCAACCGGTCGATGGGCATGTACGTGCCGGTTTCCGCCGTACCCGCGAGGTATCCAGTATGGATCTTGATCGGCAACTGGTAGGCAGTCGCCAGTTCCACGCCCCGTGCCAGGCACCAGTCGCCGAGGCAGAGCCGGGCTTCCGATTGTGGGTCGTCGCTCCCCGGAGATCCTTCGAGCACCACCTGTATCGCACGTTCGGCGTCGGCATCCGTTCGCTTTTGCCACGCCAGGGTGCGTACATAAGCGTGCTGGGATTTCAGCGCGATGGAGAGCGGAGCACACCGTGCAAACAACGTTTCCATCGCCTGCCTCAGGGTGGTGAGATTCCGGACCGTCACGCCGGTCACGCTTTCGACCACTGGATCGTCGATCGCCCCAAAAGAGAACGGGACCAACGAGAGATCTCGAAGGAAGAACGTCGCGGATGATCGGGGAAGGTCGATCGCGCGAAGTCCCAGATCCGTTTGGACATGATCCACTTTTGCATGGTCGCGCAAAAGAGCGACACATCCGCCCTTACCTTGCAACGCCTCCAGTCGTTGTTGCGCCGGACGAATGGTTGCCTGGTTCAAATCCTCGATCTCATACAGATCACGCATGGCGATGCGCACCGCCTCGCCGTACCCGGTGAACTGGGTCATGTTCCATGCGTCCGCAACACCTGCGAAGCGCCCTTCAAGGTCCTCGTTGCTGCTGTCGTTGAGGCGAGCAACGGCTTCGGGGGAGGCGCCGGCAATGATCAGATCCGCCGCGCAATACCCTCCGAAGAGGTCGCTGAGGATGTCGGGGGCGTTCGGTCCCTCCCATGCATGGTCGCCCCGCATATGGCTATGCGTATCGATTACAGAGGTGTTGGCTATGTGATCGGCGATCTCGCTTGGCATCGATTCTCCATTTCACCGTCGCGGCTTGATTTCGCCCGCTGCGGCGGCTCACGATGCGGGACGAGCGACGAAGAGGCGCATCCGGCATCCTTCATTTCTCGGTGCGCGCCAAACTGCTTCAACACATCTCCGCGGATCGGCTCTGAAATACACTCCTGGCCGGCATGCTGACGATCTGAAAGCTGTAGGGCGATTCGTTTGCACATATGTCAGTACCCGCAGCTTAGCATGCCTGGCCGCCAGGAAATTCAGGAATGTGGCGCCGAGATGTCCGGGATGCTTCAGGGTGAGGCGACTGTCGCGTCAAGATTTGGAAAGCACACCTACTGGCGCTCAACCTGGAGTGCGGCGTTGACTCTCGCGGGTTCCGGCTCATCCCCGTATGATGATCCCCGGCATTCTGGCCCGGACGAATGAGGACCCGCTCTTCGTCCGGGCCACCTCATCGTCAGCGAAAGGCAGTCAGTGAGCCATCCCCAGAGCACCACGCACTACTCGGAGAAGACCCTCTCGCCGCAACCAACCGTCCATCCGACCTCGCTCATCCGCGACGCCGAGCTTGGCGAATGGACCGACATCGGCCCCAACTGCTCCATCGTCGAAGCCATCCTCGGCGACTACACCTACTGCGCGGGCGATGTCTCCATCATCTACGCCACGGTCGGCAAGTTCTGCTCCATCGCCTCCCACGTTCGCATCAACCCCGGCAATCACCCCATGGAGCGTGTAACCCAGCACCACATGACCTATCGCCGTCGTATGTTCGGGTTCGCCGATACTGACGACGACAGCTTCTTTCAGTGGCGACGAGACCATCGCGTCACCATCGGCCACGATGTCTGGATCGGCCACGCGGCCGTCATCATGCCTGGCCTCACCATTGGAACTGGCGCGGTGATCGGGTCGCAGGCGGTCGTGACGAAGGACGTTCCGCCCTATACCATCGTTGGCGG
>CAZUPA010000298.1:0-2361 GCA_964622205.1 uncultured Sphaerobacteraceae bacterium | reverse complement strand
CGGCGAAGAGAGCGAGCGTCTCCTCCACATGGAGGACGCCCTGCATCAGCGTATCGTCGGTCAGGAAGAGGCGATCACCACGATCTCCAAGGCCGTCCGGCGGGCCAGGGCCGGCATCAAGGATCCCAAGCGGCCGATCGGATCGTTCATCTTCATGGGGCCCACCGGGATCGGGAAGAGCCTTTTGGCCAAGGCGCTCGCCGAGTTTATGTTCGGTTCCGAGGATCACCTCATCAAGATCGACATGTCCGAGTTCATGGAGCGTCATGCCGTCGCCAGGCTTGTCGGCGCCCCTCCGGGCTACGTTGGCTACGAGGAGGGCGGCCAGCTCACCGAGGCCGTTCGCCGCAAGTCATACTCGGTCATTCTGCTCGACGAAATCGAGAAGGCCCACCCCGAGGCCTTCAACATGCTCCTCCAGATCATGGAAGACGGTTCGCTGGCTGACGCCAAGGGCCGGAAGGTCGACTTCCGCAACACGATCATCATCATGACTTCCAACGTGGGCGCGGAAGAGATCTCGAAGAACCTGACCATGGGATTCGTTTCACAGGAAGACGAAGCCCAGATGAAGAGTCGCGAGTACAACGCGATGAAGGACAAGGTCATGGCACGTCTCAAGCAGACGTTCCGCCCCGAGTTCCTCAACCGCATCGACGCCACCATCGTGTTCCACTCGCTGACGCAGGAGCAGATTCGTCAAATCGTGGATCTTGAAATGACCCGGGTTCGGGAGCAACTCGCCGAACAGGACATCATTCTTGAGATCGACATCGCGGCGAAGGATCTCCTCGGTGAGCGGGGCTACGACCACACCTATGGCGCCCGTCCTCTGCGCCGCATCATCCAGAACCTCATTGAGGATCCAATGGCCGAGGGCCTGCTGACCGGACGGTTCCTCCCCGGCCACACCGTCAACGTTACGGTCGAGGACGACCTGCTGAAGATCGAGGTGGCGGAAGCCCGCGAACTCGCCGTCGTCTAGCACCGGGCGGTACTGTGGCTATCACCAAGAGCGCGGGCGACATCCACGCCCGCGCTCTTCCTGTCTTCGCCTCGCCAAGGAGAACCCGGCAACCATGCCCAAAGTCCGTACAACCTGGGTTTGCCAGCAATGTGGCGCCATCAGTCCCGCCTACATGGGGAAGTGCCCCGCCTGTGGCGAATGGCATACGATGGTCGAGACGATCGAGGAACGTTCATCGTCTGGCGGTGGCCGTGGCCGCGCCGCTCGCGCCACCCTTCGCCCGCTCGGCGACATCTCGTTCGTTGGCGAAGAGCGAATCCCTGTCCCCATCGGTGAGTTGAATCGTGTGCTCGGTGGCGGGTTGGTGCGTGGTTCCCTCGTCCTGGTTGGCGGCGACCCAGGTATTGGAAAGTCCACACTCATCCTCCAGGCAGCCAGCCTGCTGGGAGACACCAGCCATCCCGTGGTCTACGTATCGGCGGAAGAGTCCGCGCAGCAGATCAAGCTCCGCGCCGACCGGCTCAAGGTCCGCACGGACAACATCCTCGTTCTCTCCGAGACGAACCTGGACACCATCCTCGCCAGCATGGAGGATGTGTCGCCGACCATGGTCGTGATCGACTCGATCCAGACCGTGATGCTGGAGGAAATCTCCTCCGCGGCTGGGAGTGTTTCGCAGGTCCGGGAATGCACTAGCCGGCTCATGCAATGGGCGAAGCCGCGCGACATTCCTGTGTTCGTGATTGGCCACGTCACCAAGGAAGGCACGATAGCCGGCCCGCGCGTGCTTGAGCACATGGTCGACGCCGTCGTCTACCTGGAAGGCGAGCGCTTTCACCAGTTCCGCATCCTGCGCGCCGTCAAGAATCGCTTCGGGTCCACCGATGAAGTCGGCGTCTTCGAAATGGCGGACGTCGGACTGCGCGAGGTGCAGAACCCGTCGGAAGTCTTCCTCGAGGAACGCTCGGAAATCGCGCCGGGCTCGACTGTTGCTGTCACGATGGAGGGCACTCGCCCGATCCTTGTCGAGGTTCAGGCTCTTGCCACGCCCACGGCCTTCGGCCTGCCCCGGCGCAATGCGAATGGGCTTGACAACAGCCGCCTGCAACTCCTTGTAGCGGTTCTACAGAAGCGGGTCGGATTGGGTCTTGGCACTCAGGATGTCTATGCCAATGTCGTGGGCGGTCTCCGCGTGATGGAACCAGCGATCGACCTGGCCGTCGCGGTTGGCATCGCATCGAGCCTGAAGGACCGCCCCGTGGACCGCCACGCGGTCGTCATCGGCGAAGTCGGTCTTTCTGGAGAACTCCGCTCTGTGAACCAGCTCGATCGGCGTATCAGTGAGGCCGCCCGCCTTGGATTCACCAAGGTCATCGTGCCCGAAGGGCCGCGGA
>CAZUPA010000297.1:0-2374 GCA_964622205.1 uncultured Sphaerobacteraceae bacterium | reverse complement strand
GAACCGCATCCTCGAACTGCGCATCGACACCCTGCCCGGATTCGCGGAAGGCGCGGCCCTCGCCGGTCCCATCGAATACACGGTTGGCCCCGGAACCATGCAGCTCGGCGACTGGAAGGATCTCGGCCTGACGGACTACAGCGGCATGGTCCGCTACCGGCAACGCCTTCGCCTGCCAGACCTTCCCGAAGACGGCGAGATCCTGCTCGACCTCGGCGATATCCGGGGTTCTGCCGAAATCCGGGTCAACGGCGAATCGGCCGGCATCCTGGTCGTCGCGCCGTTCCGAGCCAACATCACGGCCCACGTTCGTGCCTCCGAAGACCTTCTGGACATCGAAATCCTGGTCGCCAATACGCTCGGCCCGTATCAGGACGCGGTCAGCCCAACCTCGTTCGTCCTCGGCGGGCAGACCACGTCCGGTCTCTTCGGCCCGGTCCGCATCCTCCACATCCCGGATTGAGCACGAGTGCCCCGGCTCACCCGGCAGGGGCGCCACATACGATTCGACCCGGCTGATCAGGTCGTGCCGGAAGGTGAACACATCGCAGTACGCAAACCGGAAGGGCCCCGACTCACGATGACGCCCTTCGCCGGTCCCAATCGCGACCACCGTCTCGTCTTCCTCGATCAGACGGTCGATGATAAGCGTCGGGCTTCCCTCGAAGTCAGGGTTCTCGATCTCGCCATCGAACGCGTCCTTCCCTTCGAGATGCCTGAACCCCGGAAGGTCCCACACCACGTCGTCGGTCAGCAGCGACAGGATCGCGGCGTGATCCGACAGGCGAAATCCCTCGAAATACGCTTCAACCAGATCCTTGTGCGATGTCATGGTGGCATGCTCCAGTGAAAGGCGAACACAGTCAACGAAGCCAGTCTGGCGGCGTACCACCAAACTGGCTTCTCGAATCCTGCTTCCACGTCACAACGCTGACGCGCCCACGTCTTCCATCAGCAAACCGACGTCGTCATGCCGAGCTTGCGAGGCATCCCCAGACGAAGTCCTTGGCGGCGCAGCCGCCACTCCCCGCGGAAGCAAATGGCCCACCGCGTCGAACCAACTGCGGCACACGAGCCCATGATCCCAGCGAGACACCGCCTGACGGCGGAAGGACTTCGTCCGGCGACCCATCGGCTTCGCCTCTGGGTGACAGTCAGGGTGCGCGGGAGCAAGGCGAGTGACCTGAACACCCGCCTCACAGCTTCGCGCCATCGCTACTTCGCGAACAACGCCTCGTTCAATTCCACACCCAGACCTGGCCCCTCCGGAACCTTCACATACCCATCCGGCCCTGGCGCAAGCGGTTCCGCCAACAGCCCCTGGAACTCGCCGACCTCGAGCGCCGGTGGGTCCTGCAACAGCTCCAGGTACTCCGAATTCGCCAGCGACGCGCTCAGGTGCAGGTGCCCAGCCACGCCAATCCCGCTTCCGCCGTGATGCGGGTTCACCGGCTTCTGGTGCATCTCGGCATACGCCGCCACCTTGCGCAGCACGCTCAAGCCGCCGCACACCAGCGCGTCCGGCTGCAGCACGTCGTAGCAATCCTCGTCCATCAGCCACCGGAACTCATGCAGCCACACGTTGTTCTCGCCACCGGCGATCGGCACATCGGTCGCCGCCGTCAGCTTGCGCAGGTCGTCGATCTGGTACCGGCCCAGCGGTTCCTCCAGCCAGGCGACATCGTAGTTGGCCAGTTCCCGCGCCGTCGCCAGCGCCCGCTCGTAGGTCCACGGAATGGTGTCCTGCGCGCCCGGAGTACCTGGCTCCTGCGCCTGGTTGGCGTCCACCATGATCTCCATCCTGTCGCCCACCGCCTTGCGGACCGCCTCGACATGCGCGATATCCTCGCGGATCGTCGGCTGGTGGAGACGCAGCTTGATGGCGGTATACCCGCGGTCGAGCAACACCAGCGCATCCTCCGCCCGGCGCTCGGGCGTCCGCACCTCGACCATGCTCGCGTACGCCCGGACCTTGTCCTTGTGCGCGCCCCACAGCTTGTACAGCGGCATGTTCGCCGCCTTCCCGGCAAGGTCCCACAGCGCCAGCTCGATCGCGCAGGCCATTGGCGCCGCCGACCACCCGCCCGCGCCATTGACGATCGCCCGCACGATCGGCTCGATGTGCGACGGATCTCGCCCAACGATCATCGGCGACACGATGTCGTTCACCACCTGCACCGAACCCCGGCCCGCGCCAACTCCGGTGATCCCCTCGTCGGTATGCACCCGGTAGACGGTGGTCTGCATCCCCTTCCAGGAATTCCCCGGCGACCAGGCCGGCCACACCTCGCCCGTAATCGGCACCTTCACGACTTCCGCTTCAATGCTCGTGATCTTCATGCTCCATCGCCTCCAGAGCGCTTCCGCAAGATAC
>CAZUPA010000296.1:0-2383 GCA_964622205.1 uncultured Sphaerobacteraceae bacterium | reverse complement strand
CGGAAATAGCGATCGGGCTCGGCGGCGATGAGCGCTTCCTGCACGCCGGGCGCGGCCTTGCACCAGACGGCGACGCGTCCATCCATGGCGCTGACCATGGCGAAGTTCTTGCGGCGGACCTGGAAGGCGGGCGTGCCGAACGGCTCGGCCTCTGCGGCTTCCGGATAGGGCAGGCAGATCTCCCGTAGCGGGGTCATGATGGCTGGGTCGATTTCGATGCGATGGTGAAGGTCGGTCATGGGGTCTCCCGGTGGCGAGTGGCGTTGAGTTCCCTGATCTGGGTCTTGCTGGCGGTGAGGCGCCAGGCATCCTCGATCATGTCTTCGATCTCGGGCCAGGGTGTGGAGCCGTTCAGCCAGGTTCCGACCCAGCCGTTGTGGCCGACGTAGGGTGGCCGAAACCAGCGGGCGGGGTCGCTGGCGATGAGCGCTTCCTGGATGCCCGGTGGCGCCTTCATCCAGGGGGAAGGCTGGCCCTCGTGGCCGTGCCGCATGACGAAGATGCGGTTGCGGACTTTCCAGACCGGGTTGCCGACGCTGCCGTCGGCGATCTCCTCGGAGCCGGGGAGGCCGGCGCGAATCTCGTGAATCGGGTCGACCAGGTGCGGTGGCGGCATGCGCAAACTCCAGGGCTCTCGGCGAACGTTTGTTCGTATTCTGCTGGACGAGCGTGGATATGGCAAGCCGGTCCCAACGGCGCGGATGGGGGATCGGCTACAGGCCGGAGAAGCGATGCCGAACGTGAGGCTGGACGATGATTCGTACGGACTGGATGTCGGTGACGCCGCTGAGGACAAGCTGCGTGGTGGAGAGCGGTTCCTCGCTGGTAATGCGGTCGATCTGTCGCCAGGAATGGAGCGCCAGAATGGCGAACACCGTGAGGCAGGCGACCGCCAGGATGATCGTGCTCGGGAAGGAGAGCGTGCCGGCATCCCAGGCGTCCGCGATGGAGAGGCCGACGATGAGGGCTGTTCCGGTGAATGCCCAGACCGAGAGCGCGATCACCACCCAGAAGAGCCTCCACATGCCCGTGACCGCGGGAGTGGTGATGCTTTCCCCGGCGACCAGCGCGTTCGAGTCGGCTGGTTTCGTGTTCAGGCCGTAGATCAGCGGGGCGATGAAGATCATCAGGGCGAAGAGGATGCCCAGGATCGCGAACTCGTTGCCCGGCGGGAGCGTGGAGCTTCCGCCGGGGAATTCATTGAGGAAGAGAGTGCCGATGCCGGCCGCCACCGTGACCGAGGTGGCCCAGCCCTTGAACGAGGGGTTGTCGACGATCGGGCGCTTCCGCGATCCATGCAGCGAGGTTTTGCGGGCGAAGGTGAAGACGATGGCGGCCAGTAGCCCAGCGGCGAGGATGTGCCAGGCGGCGACCGCGAGGCTCTCGTGGGCGATCGTCATCGGCCGGATGTCCTGTACCTGGCCATCGATGAGTGTTACGAGGAACCCGGAGCGGTCGGTTTCGACGCCCGTCGCGGCGATGCTGAGGCGAAAGGTGGTGATGCCGGGCGGGGCAATGGCCTCTTCCCCATCGGTGGCGATGGTGACGGGCGAATTCGCGCAGGTGGCGGTTCCTTCAAGGAAGCAGAACGCGACGGTCTGCTCGGTGGCGGTCAGGTTCCGGACGGCGATTTCGACGGTCGCTGGGTCGTCTCCCCGCGGGAGTGTGACGCCGAGTTCGGACGATTCGACGAACTGGACGATCTCACCGGACGCCGGAAGCGGCGGGGCGTCCTGGGCGAGCGTTGGCTGGTTGGCGTAGGCGCCGGTCAGGATGAGGAGGGCAAAGGCCAGGAAGCGGGCTGGAATGGGGCGCATGGCGGAACTTTTCTAACGGAGGATTCGAGGAGAGGAGCCCAAAGGTCCCATATCAATCCTAGCCTGAAAGGGCCCTGACTTCAATTAACAGAGCCTTGTGTTATAGCCCTCACTGGCTCATTGGGAAGGGGCGCGGGGTGAAGACGTGACGGTCAGGACGAGGCCATGGCGGCCGCGGAGGCATCGCGGCGGCGCGAAAGGTCGAGGCGCTTGCGGGCGGATACGGCCCAGATGACGATGGCGACGCCGAGGAGGTTGAGTCCCACCTGGCTGAATTCGGTGACCTCGCCGTTGACGGTGGTGGACGAGGAGACGCCGGCGAAGAAGTCCGCGAGCTGGGTTGTGTAGTTCTGGCCGCTGGCGGTGGCGTAGAAGGGTATCTGGAGCACGCCCCAGACGAGGATGGCGGTCATGCCGTCCTTGCCGTGGTTGCGCCCGCTCCAGAAGAGCGCCCCAGCCGCCAGGCCGACGACGGCGATGAGCACCCGGCAGATGGCGTAGGTTTCGCCATCGACCGCGGCGCCGGCATTCATGACGATGGTCGCGATGCTGGCGATGACCGTCCA
>CAZUPA010000295.1:0-2473 GCA_964622205.1 uncultured Sphaerobacteraceae bacterium | reverse complement strand
ATCAGGATCGCGAAGAATGCGATGAAGGAAACCACTCCAGCGGCCAGCCCAAGCAACACGAGGATCAACAAGTGAGGAATGATCAGCAGCCACTTCACGAAGATCAGGAGCCGCGAATGCCGCTCCGGGTACTCCATCTCAAGCCGCACCGGATACGGGCCTTCGCCAAACGGCGGATACTCATCGCGCATCAGGTAGGCATAGGCCGAGACATTCATGTTCCACCGCTCGAACAGCAACACGAAATCCCACATCCCACGCGGGTATCGCCCGGTGAACAGGATCGCGAACCAGGCGATGATCGAAACGACCCACACCGCGATGTTCAGGAAGTACAGGATGAAAAAGTGCGGAATGGCCAGCAGCCACTTCACGAAGATCAGGAGCCGCGACAGCCGCTCCGGGTACGCAACGTCGAACGCCAGGGTCCCTTTTGGTCCTGGCACGTTCGCTGAACTCGCCGTCCACTGCTGAAAGTCACTCATATCCGTCCCCCAGTCTCCCCGATCTGGTTACCCAGAAGCCGCTACGGTCCCATACTCGTCCACCAGCGTCCGGAGGTGGTCGAGCACCCGCACCATCGCCAGTGTATCCCGCTGGCAATACTCCCGAAGCGCCGCGAACACCGCGTCCCGCTCAGCCTCCCCCAGCGCCTCTGCTTCCCGCAACACCACCCGCACCCACCGCTCCGCCGCGGTCATCCCGTCGCTGATGTCGAGCTGATCGTACGACAGCGAGGGAGCCGCCACCGGTAGCACTTTCTTGATCGAGGCGCTGCCGTTGAAGTCCGGATGCACCCACATCCCGTCCTTCACAATCTCCATCAGGTCGATCATCCGCGCGTTCAGGCCGTGCAAGAATCCCGCCGATTCCGGCAGCATGTCCGCCATCTCCCGGTTGCGCGACTGCTCGAAGCCCTGGTTCCACACCACCACCGAGCCCGTGTCGCCGATGTCCTGGCGCATCCTGGCCACCAGCGACGGCACCGGTATCCGCTCCCGCTCGGTCCACAGGAATTCGCGGTGCGTCATCCCGCCATTGGCATCGACCACATGCACCGAATACTGGAAGGGTATCTGGCTCCACGGAAGGCATCCTTCAAAGAGCGGCACGGCCGTCTGAAACGTTTCGTAGTCGAGGAAATGCAGCGGATAGGTCAGTCGCCCAAGAAACCCTGCCAGCCTCGCCCTATCGACGAACGGCTCCCCACGCCGCGCCACGTCGATCTGCCTCCGCTGCCGGGGCGTCACCTCCACGTCTTCCGGCCAGTCCTCCAGCCGCACGATGCCGCGCGCCAGCACCGCATCGAGCTTTCGCCCGCTCACGCCGCCAAGGTCGTAGACCGTCGCCCCGCCGCCTATACGGGGATGGAAATGACTGAAGGTGGGGCAACGCTGCCCGCGGGTTCCCAGCTCGCAGCGGCAGGCGGCTGGCTTGCCCGGATCACCGAGGATCGCCAGCGCCGCGTCGAGATCGCGCGCGACACCCGCCATCACCTTCGCGACCCGCGCCGAGATATCCTCGATCATCAGGAGCTGGCTCGGATCGAGCCGCGCGTTTCGCCGGTAGTGCTTCCGCAACAGCAGCAGCCGCACCGCCGAAATCTCGATCCCCGCCTCGGCGAACACGCGCGCTCCGTGGGCCGCCTCAATCACATGCTCGGTCTTGATGGAGGTGGAGGCGCGGGCCAGATAATAGATCCACGCATCGCCCGATCGCACCAGCACATCGACCACGCCCGTCAGCCCGCGGCCGGTCACCACCGTCGCGCCGTACAGCGTCCCCGCGCCATCGAGCATGGCACGGCTGGTCGCATCCGCCGCCGTTTCCAGATCGTCGAACCCGATCGCGGTCCCGTTGGGGAAAATTTCCCGGGCCAACAGGCGCACATCGGCGTCCGCGGCGTCGCGTCGCCGGTTGCCCGGATTGGTGTCTGGGGGAATCCGCGCCGGTTGGTGTTTGGCAAGCCAGGCGTATCCGGCGCAGGTCCGGTAGTTGAGGAAATCGGAAGTTGTTACGAGGATGGGGGGCTCCAATGCTGCCAGGTTCACGCCGGAACGGCCTGCCACGAAGAGCGCACCCCGGCCAAATATCAGGAAAAGTGTACCAGCCTGCACGAACAAGGTTGACAGACGCCCCGTTGGCCTGAAAGTCGATCGCGAGAGGCGACCTCGCCGGGCCGGGCCGACCTTCGCGGCGGCGTCTTGCGACCCCGCCGCGGACGAGGCATCATTACGGTCGAACACCGATTTGCTCGTTACGACTCGAGGTTCCCATGTCCCGCGCGCCCACCCTCTACGGCAAGGAAGCCCTGCCCCGCAGCCGCTCGCACACCCGGTTCGGGCCGCTCATCGGGGGCGACCTCAGTCTCGACCTCGCGAACACCATCGACCGCCACGGGGATCCGGCCGCCGCGGACGATCTCGCCCCTGGTTACGCCAACCTCGTCGACTGGTTCGAATACGCCAGCGTG
>CAZUPA010000294.1:0-2494 GCA_964622205.1 uncultured Sphaerobacteraceae bacterium | reverse complement strand
TCCAGACCAATCTCTCGGGCGAGGACGAGGAGAAATTGAAGGAACTGGCCGCATCCGCCTAGACCTGGACGATCGACGCCGGGTCCAGAAACGTACCGGGTCTGGCGTTCGGAGGTTTCTGGTTTGAACTGGCGAGACGTTCTCCAAGGCGGGCGCCCCGATCCTGGGCACAATCGATATCGATATGGATAAGGAACGACGAAAATGGCAAGCGAATTCAACGGCAAGATCAGTCTGGATGTGCGAGACTCGGTGCCTGACTGGACACCGTATACCCTGAAAGAGGCACCCGAAGGCGCCCCCAACGTGCTGGTGGTGCTGTATGACGATACGGGCCTGGCGTCGTGGTCGCCATATGGCGGCCGCATCAATATGCCGACACTCGATCGCCTCGCGGAGAACGGCCTCACCTACACCCAGTGGCACACAACGGCGCTCTGCTCGCCGACACGTTCAACGATGCTCACGGGTCGCAACCATCATGTGAACCGGTTCGCCGCGATCACGGAAGGCACCAACGGCTTCCCTGGCGCGGCCGGGCGCCTGCCCGCCGAGTGCGCCACCGTCGGCCAGGTGCTCCAGGAGAATGGGTATTCCACGTTCTGGCTCGGCAAGAACCACAACGTTCCGGAAGAGGACATCGCGAGTGGCGGCAGCCGGTCGGAATGGCCACTCAACAAGGGCTTCGACCGCTTCTACGGCTTCCTTGGTGGTGAAACCAACAATTGGTATCCTGACCTTGTGGAGGACAATCGCTTCGTTGATCCGCCGGCCACTCCGGAAGAGGGCTACCACCTGTCGAAGGACCTTGCCGACCAGGCGATCCGGATGTTGCGCGACCAGAACTCCTCCAACCCATCGAAGCCCTGGTACCTGTGGTTCTGTCCTGGCGCGAACCATGCTCCCCATCACGCGCCACAGGAGTACATCGACAAGTACAAAGGCGCCTTCGACGATGGCTATGAAGCCTATCGCGAGTGGGTGCTGGCCCGGATGATCGAGAAGGGGATCATGCCAGAGGGAACGGAACTTACCCCGATCAATCCGCTTCCGGAAGACGTCTCGAACCCGGCCGACTTCGTAAAGCCGTGGGACAGCCTCAGCGACGACGAGAAGCGCCTGTTCACGCGCATGGCCGAGGTGTTCGCCGGCTTCTCCGAGTACACCGATGCCCAGGTTGGCCGGATCGTGACCTACCTGGAAGAGACCGGTCAACTCGACAACACCGTGATCTTCTACTGCGCCGACAATGGCGCCTCGGGCGAAGGATCGCCGGACGGCTCGGTCAACGAGAACAAGTTCTTCAACGGCTTCCCCGACGACCTGCAGGAGAACTTGCGGTACCTCGATACACTGGGGAGCGCGGAAACCTACAACCACTATCCGACCGGCTGGGCGACGGCATTCTCAACCCCGTTCAATATGTTCAAGCGGTACTCGCAGTATTCCGGCGGAACCTGCGACCCGATGATCATCCACTGGCCGAAGGGTATTTCGGCGAAGGGCGAGATTCGCCACCAGTATCACCATTCCACCGATGTCGTCGCCACGATCTACGATCTGGCGGGCGTTGAGATGCCTGAGACCTACCGTGGCGTGGATCAGTACCCGTTGAACGGCGTGTCGATGCAGTACAGCTTTGACGACGGCGACGCCGTAACGACGAAGAAGCGCCAGTACTACGCGATGCTGGGTACGCGCGGTATCTGGCAGGATGGTTGGAAGGCTTCGGCCTTGCATGCCCCGCTCACCGGCAAGGGCAACTTCGACAAGGACGAGTGGGAACTCTTCCATGTCGACGAGGACCGGTCGGAATCGCGAAACGTCGCCGCCGAGCATCCCGAGAGGCTCCAGGAGTTGATCGACGCCTGGTTCGAGGAAGCCGACGCCAACTTCGTCTTGCCGCTCGACGACCGCAGTGCCGTGGAGCAGCTTACGCTCGACCGGCCCCAGGCGGAGCCGCGGCGAGACCGCTACATCTACTATCCGCACTCGTCGCCGGTGCCGGAAGGCGTGGCCGTCAGCGTCCGTGGCCGGTCGTACAAGATCCTCGCGGATGTGGAAGTCACCCGGGACTCCGAGGGCGTCATCTTCGCCCACGGCTCGCGTTTCGGTGGGCACTCGCTGTTCATCAAGGACCAGAAGCTGCACTACGTCTACAACTTCCTGGGTATCCAGCCAGAGCAGACGTTCGTGTCGCAGACACTGGAGCCGGGACAGCGCGTGCTGGGTGTGGAGTTCACTCGCGAGAGTGCCGGTGAGTACCGGGAGTCCCTTGGCACCGCGAAGCTCTTCGTCGACGACGAGGTTGTGGATGAGGGGCCAATGCGAACGCAAACTGGCAAGTTCACCCTCTGCGGCGACGGTCTGTGTGTTGGCTACGACAGCGCCGATCCGGTGAGTCGCCACTATCCCGAGAACGTTGAGTTCACGGGCGGGCGCATCCTCGGCGTTGGCATCGACGTCGGTGACGACCAGTATCTCGATCTCGAAG
>CAZUPA010000293.1:0-2502 GCA_964622205.1 uncultured Sphaerobacteraceae bacterium | reverse complement strand
CACTCGCTTGCAATCCGCTGGCTACCTCCTATCATGTGGCCACACATCACTGGCAACCTTCCCCGGCACGCAATGAAGGCAGGCGCACGATGGCCCTTTCCACCAACCTCCGGGCATTGACCCCCGAACAGCGCGAACGGTTCGATACCGATGGCTACCTCATCCTGAAGCAGTTCTACCGGCCCGAGGAAGTGACGCTGCTGGTGGATACCTTCATGGAGATCCACCGGAACGGCCCGGTGAAGGGCTACTTCTCGCCGAAGACGGCCGAAGAGGCGAACGGCGACCCGCTGAAGATGTATCCCCGCATCATGCACCCGCACCGGTTCAACGACACCGCCCGCCAATACCTGCTCGACAGCCGTCTCGAACCGGTCCTGACCGATCTGTTCGGCGAGGAGCCGCTGGCCGCCCAAAGCATGCTCTACTTCAAGCCCGCCGGTGGCCGCGGCCAGGCGCTGCACCAGGACAACTTCTATCTCAATGTCGATCCCGGCACCTGCATCGCGGCCTGGCTGGCGCTCGACCACGTCGACCTGGGCAACGGCTGTCTCGAGGTTGTGCCGGGCACCCACGCGATGGACCTGTTCTGCCCGGAGGAAGCCGACAGCAGCGTATCCTTCACGCGAGAGTACGTTCCACCGCCGCCAGGACTGGAGAAGGTTCCGGTAATGATGGAGCCGGGCGACATGCTGTTCTTCAACGGCTCGCTGGTCCACGGCTCCGGGCCGAACTCCAGCGCGGACCGCTTCCGCCGCTCGTTCATCTGCCACTACATCGGCCGCTCGGCGGAGCGGATGTCGGAGTGGTACCGGCCGATCCTCACCTTCGCGGGCGACGAGGTCACGATCGACGCCAACACCGGCGGCGGACCCTGCGGCACGGAAAACGAATCGATGGCCGCCCCGCACTGACCCGTCCATGGTTGTGACCGGCACGCGGACCGGCCAGGCGGCATAACAGCGATGCTGCCTGGTCGGTTATTTGCTGGGTTGCGCCTATTGCTGTACCGCCATGCCTGGCGGAACCGCGACCGGTGTTCCGGGATCGGGCGCGGTGATACTGGGCCGCGACCGGGGATCGACACGAGCGGCCGGTTGCGCGACGGAGCGAGCGAAGGCCGCCGCCGCGGGTTCCTGGATCAGCCCGGTGACGGCCTGGCGCCAGGCATCGCTGTACGCCACGGTGGGCGCGCGGCCACCAACCAGCTCAACGATAAGAACAGCAAGCAGGAAGACCCCAACAACGAGAAGCAATTCCACGACACCCTCCCTGGTGCGAACGCCATGCGAGCATGTGCTGGTGCGTGGCTTCCATTGTGGGGATGACTTGACGGAATGTCGTTATCCTTGCGTCCCAGTTTGTTGACCAGTTGTGTCAATCCGCGACTCCGGCGCGTATTTCAGAAACGTCTGCATCGATCAGGCGGGGAGTAGAGGCGATTCCAACCACCACGGTGAGTATTCACCAGGCCACGATCGTGGGGCAGAATGAAATCGGAAAGTTCGCTTCCAGCAAGGACGAGGAACAATCGCATGTTGAGGGCCATCCGGAAGCTATTGCACGCTGAATCCCCGGCTCAAGACAAAGACATCACCGTCTGGATCAATCCGCCCGAAACCTCCGCCGAGGAGGTATTTCTCACGGCGGCGGGCCGGTTCCTCGAAGTTCAAATAAGCACCTATCACGCATTCGATAACCGGTCGGGAGCCACCGTCGCGGCGGGTAGCATCATCCTCCCGGTGACCTTCGGGCTGGTCGGGTTGAGCACCAGAGATGTGCCAATCTCCAGTGTCGTGATCCTGGGCCTGGCGCTGCTTTGCTACGCGGCGCTCTTGTTCTGTGCCTACAAGGCGAGCCAGATTTGGGCTTTCGACTACCGGCCCAAACTGAGAACCCTGTATCGGAACAGCGAGCTTGTGTCAGGCGAATCGCTACGACGGTGGGTTGGCGTTGAGTATGTGGAGTCGACCGAATACAATGCGCCCCACCTGGAGAGGAAGGGCCTCTGGGTGGGGCGGTCGATCATTGCGTTGTGCGCTCAGGGGTTTCTGCTCGCGCTGGCCGCGGGCCTCACCTTTCTGCTGTCAGTTGTCTGACCTGGTTGGGGATACCGGGAATGGCGTTACCACGATGAAGTTGGACGGCCCCTTGGGCAGATCCTTCACGACGCCGTGACGAACCACCGGCTTCGGGGTAGAGCGAACCTGATCCTGATCCGGAGAGGCATACCACCCCGAATCGGACTTCTTCTGGCTGCGCGTTGGCGATGCCGTTCTGGGATTGACCACGATTGCGGTGGCACGCTTTGCCAAGGTTGCTCCCCTTTCTTCGAATAATGTAGCAAACCAGGCAATCCATGAATCATCCTGAATCAACACACACCACCCGGCGCATGGGGCCGGGCGATGCACCGCATCTGACATCCGGGAATGTCAGTACCGCCTCAGGTCCAGTCGCGACTGGCCGGTGGTGACCGAGCGATCGAGTTCGTTGACGGCC
>CAZUPA010000292.1:0-2506 GCA_964622205.1 uncultured Sphaerobacteraceae bacterium | reverse complement strand
ACAGCCACGCGAACGGTCGTCATGAAACGGGCGCTCTTCTCTACCCGTTCTCCAGGACCCGGTATCACACCACGCTCAACCGCGCGTTGATCCCGCACAGACGTAGCGTCATCCACCCGGGAGCATCCCCATGAACGAGCAAGCCATTCGCGACGCCGCCCTCGGCTCCATCGACGGCGGCCAGGCCTTCATGCCCTTCGACGCCGCCGTCGCGGACTTCCCGCCCGAGCACTACAACACCCGGCCGCCCAACGTTCCGTATTCGTTCTGGCGCCTGCTCGAGCACATCCGCATCTGCAACCGCGACATCCTCGATTACATCCAGAGCCCCGGCTACCGCGAACTCGACTGGCCCGCCGAAGTCTGGCCACCTCGCGACGCCGAAGCCGACGAGACCGCCTGGAACGCCACCATCGACGCCATCCGCGCAGACATGGCCACTCTTCGCGACCTCGCCACCAACGCCGATCTCACTTCGCTGGCCCTTCATGCCAGAGGCAACGAGAAACACACGCTCCTCCGCCAGATCCTCGTCGTCACCGACCACAACGCCTACCACCTCGGCGAGTTCGCCATCCTCCGCCAGGTCATGGGCCTCTGGCCAGAGGGCCACGAGTGATACCACGCGATGCGACGTACTTTCCAAGGCCGACACGAGGTCGGACCCTACGGAAAAACGGTCCTATCCGAGAAACCCTTTGATAGTCATGCGGAACGCGAAGCCGGACGAGGGGGAATGAGGGCCACACACTCGCCTTCGGCGGATAGCCATACAGCTTCGCGCGCCCGGGCCTTCCCTTGTCCCAGTGATGAGGCCGGTGAGGGTGACGGTGCATCGCTCACCTCCACCCTTCCATCCTACAGAGAGTCATCCTGAGCGATGGCGAAGAATCCGTGACCTTCCCCTGGATACTGTCCCCGTAGGCGCATTCAAAATCCCGCAAAGTGGCGGGGTTCTGCTTGTTCGATGCGTTCACCGTGGTAGACGGATCACATCGTTCGCTCACCGCACGCCCAACCCAGAAAGGAGCCAGCACCGTGACCATGCACGCGAACCCCAAATCGCTCGCGTCCATCCCGGCGCCACGCTCATGCACCGAATCTCCGTCCATTCGAGACAATCGCCCCCATGGCGCCGCCGTTCGCCAGCGAATTCGCGCGGAATTGATGACGAATTTATGCGCCAACACTTCCTCAAGAATAGCAATGCGTCGTTCCGGGCAAAACGACCCGGAAACGGAATTAATGCATTTATGCGGCCGAAAGAATACACTGTCCCTCCATGCCAGACTGGATGTGAGTCACCGCCGGGGATCAGGCGGAGGTAGGCGAACCGATTTGACCCGGCACCGCCTGACGGCGGAAGGACTTCGTCCGGTGACCCATCGGCTACGCCTCTGGGTGACGGCTATGGGACAGCAAGGCGAAGGGGAGCGAAGGGAAGGTTCTGGCGATCTTTTTGCCCAACGCCCTCCCTGTAACGGCACGATCGCGCGATCGCTTCAAGCAACCTGGGAGATTTCGGATGCATCGTGGATTACCGTCCTCGTCTTCGCCGCCTCTCGCCGGAACCAGGGATTCCTGAGAGCCGACGTCATCACCAGGTCCACATCCAGTCCCAGTGCCGCCGAAGGCGCCTTCTCAAAATCCTGGAACCGCGCCAGCCACGGTCCGAAGTCGTACCCGTCCGGATAGGACACCAGGAAATCCACATCAGAACGCTCGGGATCGAACGCATCGGTCGCGGCCGATCCAAACAATTCCAGCCGCTCGACGCCGAACTCACGGCAGAGTTTCACGATCACCGGCATGTTCGCCTCAATGCCCGGTATCACGCGTCCTCCCTTCACCGTCCACGTCAGCCAAATCTGATCGTATCGTACCCCAACGCCCCGGTCATACCGGCTTCATCCGCCCATCGAGGTTCGCAACCGTGGATCGAGCAGGTCGCGAATCGCATCGCCAAACATGTTGATGCACAGCACCAGCATCGCCAGCGCCAGTCCCGGATACAGCACCGTCCACGGCGCCATCTCCATCGCGTTGCGGTTCTCGCTCAGCATCGACCCCAGCGAGGGCGTGGGCGGCACGGCGCCCAGCCCCAGGTAGCTCAAGGCCGCCTCCATGATGACCGCGCCGCTCATGCTCAAGGCCAGCTGCACCAGGATCGGCCCCGCCACATTCGGCAACACGTGCCGGAACAGCACTCGCCTCGTCGAGGCCCCGCCAGCGACTGACGCCTGCACGAACTCGACGTGCTTCAGCGATAGCGTCGATCCCCGCACAATCCGCGCGAAGATCGGCGTCTGCACCAGCGCGATCGCCAGGATGATGCTCCGGAACCCCGCTCCCCAGATCGACACGATCAGGATCGCCAGTAGGATCGACGGGAAGGAGAACAGCACGTCCATGACCCGCATCGTCACGTACTCCTGCCACCGTCCCACGTAGCCGGCGATCAGGCCCAGCACCGTTCCCACGGCGGCGGCGGCCAGCACCGACACCA
>CAZUPA010000291.1:0-2532 GCA_964622205.1 uncultured Sphaerobacteraceae bacterium | reverse complement strand
GCGAGCATCTTCGGCACGCAGTGCATCACCGTCGCCATCGACGCGCGAAAGACCGGGGACAACTCCTGGGGGGTTTATACCCACGGTGGACGCCGCTCGGCTGGCGTCGACGCCGTGGAATGGGCCGCTCGCGTCGCGGACCTTGGCGCGGGTGAGATACTGCTCACCAGCATGGATCGCGATGGCACCCTTTCCGGTTACGATCTGGACCTCCTCACGGCGGTCTCGTCCGCCGTCAATATCCCGGTCATCGCCTCTGGCGGCGCCGGAACCCTGGAACACTTCGCCGAGGCACTCGAGCCAGGACGCGCCGACGCCGTCCTCGCCGCCTCGCTCTTTCACTTTGGCATAATGCGAATCGCCGACGTGAAGGATTACCTCCACGCCCACGGCATTCCCGTTCGGAGAGTACTCCAGGCATGAACTCCATCGAACTCCCCATCGTCTTTGGCCCGGACGGGCTCGTATCAGCCGTCATCGTCGACTCGTCGTCAACCGATGTCCTCATGGTCGGCTTCATGAACCAAACGGCTCTGGAACGCACCCGGAGCACCGGGTACGTCCACTTCTGGAGCCGTAGCCGCGAAACCATCTGGAAGAAGGGCGAAACGTCCGGGCATCTCCAGGAAGTCGTCAGCATCGCGGTCAACTGCGAACTCAACTCCCTCCTGATCGAGGTCATCCAGACCGGCGCGGTTTGCCACGATGGCTATCCCACCTGCTACTACCGCCTGCTTGAACCCGACAACTCCCTCACCACGATCGGTGATCGCTGGTTCGACCCCGCCGACGTCTACGGCGAAGAGTCGGGCCTCGCCGGGACCACGACACGTTGGTGGGGAGCCTACGAAACGCTCCGCGCGACGAACCTCGAAGCTCGCTCCGGCACCTCCCGCCTCCTGCGTGACAACCAGGATCGAGTGACGTCCCGGGTAGCCGATGAGTTGCTCGAACTGGCGGGAGCACTCGATGGCTCCCATCGCCACGTCGACCTGACGTCGGACGTGGCACTCGAAGGCGGCCAGGTCTGCTACTGGGTTGTCCTGCGCTGCATCCGCGAAGGCATCGCCTGGGACGATGTCCGGCCCGACCGCGCGCTGGACACGCGGGCCAGCCTCAGTGAGTCCGCCTCGCGAACCGTCGCCCAGCTTCTCCGGAGAGAGGCGGACCTGTGGAGAACCAACGTAAGCGTCGATGTCGCGGCCATGGCCCACGGCACCCTTTCGCTGGTGGCGGGAGCCTGTTCGGCCGCGGGTGTGGATCCTGGTTCGCTGATCGTGGCCGACCTGAACGAGCTTCGAACCCGCTCCTACCTGGAGGACTACTTTGCTGGCGTCGCGGCGGCGGGAGCATCCCATGGATGACAGGAGCATCGCGCCAGCGGAGCGCCTCTGGACCCCGTGGCGGATGGCCTACGTCGGTGGTTCCACGCCGTCCAGCGGCTGCGTTTTCTGTCGGGCCCCCGCGAGAGATGACGATGTCGCCAACCTCATCCTCCATCGCGGCAAGCACTGCTTCGTCATCATGAACCTCTACCCATACAACACCGGTCACCTGATGGTCGTGCCATACGAACACGTCGATGACCTCGCCACGCTCCAGCCGGAAGCGCGGGGTGAACTCGCCGAACTCAGCGCGTCGTTCTGCACCGGTCTCAAGCAGGTGATGGGCTGCGATGGCATGAACCTTGGGATGAACCTTGGCTCGGTCGCCGGAGCCGGCATCGCCGATCACCTCCACCAGCACATCGTCCCTCGCTGGAAGGGCGACGCCAATTTCATGCCGATCGTCGGCGGCACCAAGGTCCTCCCGGAACTGATCCCCGCAACCTACGGCAAACTCCGCGCGGAGGTTGCCCGGCGCAAGGGTGGCCAATCGACCGCCAGGGCGGTCCTCGTGGACGCGGGTTGGACTGGCGTGTTTCTCATCGATGGTCGACTGCCGGAAATCCCACTCCAGGCGGACCAGCCAGTCTGGAAAACCGTCGCTAACCATCTCAATCCGTGTGCATCCACCCTCTCGCTGATGGGCTGGTCGGGGAACGCGTCCTGCTCTGGCGACGATACGGCCAGCCTGGCGCTCGCCTGCCAGGTCACTCCCATGCCAGCAGGCGGCACACCGCTTCAACACCACGCACTGACCGCTATCGACGACGTGCTCCCGGACGAAGACGCCGCGCTGGTCCGGGCCACCTGGAGCCGACTCGCGCCCCCCTCCGGATGACGCCCCCAACCGCCTATAATGACCCGAGCATGACGCCATCGTGGGCGCCAGCTTCCCACTGGGACAACAGGTTGAACCGCCTGGAGGATACGTGTTCCTGATTCGTCGTTCGAGATCGACGCAGCGCCGCCAGACCCGTCTGGCGCCATACAACAGCGTCGCCAATGCACTCCTGCAGTCGATGGCCGATACCGCGCTCAACCCCGTCATCGTGCTCGCCGCCATCGCGTTCCTGCTGGGAGGCGCCAACCGCCAGATCGCGGCCTTCACGGTCATCGCGGTAGCCGCCTGGACACTCACTCCACTGGT
>CAZUPA010000290.1:0-2537 GCA_964622205.1 uncultured Sphaerobacteraceae bacterium | reverse complement strand
GCCCAACTCCTATCGAGCTGACCTGATCACACGCCTGGCCGACCTGCTGGCCGAAGGCGATCGGGCGACCTGAGTCATCCGTATACTGGGCAAATGAATGAACTCGATGCCGAATTGCTCCTCAGGCTCGTTGAGGACGGATATGATCTCGCGCCGCCCGTTGCGATCGCGCCAATATCCGCCGGTATGAACAATCGCTCCTTTCTGATTTCGTCGGCGGGAAGCGATTTTGTCCTCAAATGGCACCAGAATACAGGCGCCATCGAACGCATCATGCTCCTCGATCCGATACTCGCCGCATTGGAGCGGATGCATCTTCCATTCGCCATCCCCATCACTCTCAGGAGCCGGGCTGGCGGCCCGATGTGCGCCGCTCCCATTGATGGCGGCACGGTCGTCCTGACCCTCACCCCGCGCATTGACGGGCGTTCCCCAATATTCGGCGATCACCAGCAGGCACTGGTTTGTGGCCAGGCGCTTGGGCTTCTCGACCAAGCGCTGAGACGCGTCACGCTTGTCCCTGGAATCACGGTTAAAGAACCCTTTCCCGTATTGGATCACATTCACCCGGAGGTTTCCGACCCAACTGGGATGGCCCACTCCATACTCACGCACGGTGACGTGGCACATCTCCTGGTGAAGATTGAGGAAGTCTGGCTGGAGAGAACTCGCCGTTGGCCGAAGCAGCTCATACACGGGGACTTTTATCCGACAAACGTCCTGATGGTGGACGCATCGGTATCGGGAGTTCTTGACTTTGAGTACTCTGGCCCAGGTCATCGAGTGATGGATTTCGCGACTGGAATGGGGGCGTTTGGCGTCAAGGACTGGACAGCCCGGCTGGAATGGTCGCTCATCGAAGCGTTCGCTTCCGGGTATATGCGCCACAGTCCTTTGACACCCGAAGAACGTGAAGGCGTCCCGGACCTTCTCCTGAAACGAGAGGCAACCTCATTCGTCCATTGGCTGGGGCGAATGCATCAGGGGCTGACCGACAGCCGAGATATGCGGAGCCGGGGCGAGCGGCTCATCGCCCTCGACCGCTGGGTGTATATCCATCGCGAGCACCTGGTCGAAGTACTTTATCGCGTGGGTGGCACCGCGGCGTAGAGCATTCTCAAGACAATCGGTCACCACGCTCCATGACGAACCTGAGGTGGCTGGCATGGTCCGGCTTGCATGGTGCTGGCCGCGGTCCCAATCCCTACCGCGCCCACCTCATCACCCGCATTACCGACCTGCTTGATGGGGAAATGCAATAACCAGTTGACGGATGTATATACTGGAGTATATACACACAGCAGGAGGTGCTTCATGGCTGAACATAAGACGACAAAGCTCTTCCAAAACGGAGGAAGCCAGGCTGTACGAATCCCGGCTGAATTCCGCTTCGAAGGTGATGAGGTCTACATCCATCGTGACGAGGCGTCAGGTGACATCATTCTCTCAGCGGAACCCAAACACAATACATGGAAAGAGTTCATGGAGTTTCGGGACGCCCATCCAATCCCGGATGAAGAATGGGAGGCATTCGATGCGGCGATTCGGGAGGCCAGAGAAAATGCTCCTCCATCCGATGAGGATCGGGTTTTGAAGATACTCCTGGAGGAAGAGTGAGCCGGCCTATATATATGCTGGACACTGACATCGCCAGTTCTTCATTGAGAGGTCGGTACCCAACCATTGATGCTCGACTTGAACGTCTTTCGGCGGCGGACTACTGCATCTCGGTCGTTACCCGCGCTGAAATGCTGCATGGCTTGCTTCTTGCCCCGACAACGCATTGGTCTCATCTGGTGGTGCGAAGGTTCCTGCGGAAGGTGACGACGCTCGATTGGGATCAGCACGCCGCTGACGCGCACGCGGAACTTCGTTACGCCATGCGTATACAGGGCACGACGGTAGACCATCTGGATTTGATGATTGCTGCTCATGCTGTGTCGATCGGATGCGTTCTGGTAACGAATAACACCAAGCATTTCCGTCGTTGCGCGCCTTGGTTAAGCATCGAGAATTGGGTGACGGAATCGTAGTAGCGGGTGGTTCGGGTCAGGTGACTGGTGAACTCGTGTCGATGTCCGCCAGTTCGCCGCTGTCGATGATCTCCCGCAGCACCTGGACCACTTGCCACAGTTCCCGATAGGTGGTGTACAGCGCGATCGGGGCGAGCCGGACCACGTCCGGCTTCCGGAAATCGACGATCATGCCCCGGTCGCGGAGCGCCACTGAGAGCTTCGCCGCGTCGTCGTGCTCGATCGCCACGTGCCCACCGCGCCGTCCTGGCTCCCGTGGCGTCCCGATCCGGTAGCCGTACGGGGCACTGGTCAGGCCGGATGCTTCCACCAGCGACATCAGGTAATCGGTCTGGGCGAGGGATTTCTCCCGGATCACCGCGATTCCGGCTTCCTCGAAGATCGCCAGCGATCCCAGCAGGGCGGCGGTCGAGAGGAGAGGCGGCGTGCCGATCTGGAAGGATCCGGCGCCAGCGGCTCCCTCCCAGTCGTGCGACATCTCGAACTGCCGCTCCTTGCGGTAGC
>CAZUPA010000289.1:0-2561 GCA_964622205.1 uncultured Sphaerobacteraceae bacterium | reverse complement strand
TGACCTTGAGCGCGTGCTCCACATCGGCATCCACGATGAAGCCCGCCCCAATGGCGACAAACCCGGCGTAGAACAGGACAAACGACAGCAGGGTGGACGACACCCCCACATTGGAGAGCATGATCAGCGGCGCCATGCCGAAGAACACGGCGAGCACGCATCCGAATACGCAGTCCTGCGTGATCCCACCCTCCATGTCTTTCCTGGCATCGGGATGCATATGCCGGTGCAGGCCGGCGCCAAGCACGATCCCCACCGCCGACCATCCAAACCACCCCACCAGGATCATCAACAGGGAGAGCAGGATCATCAGCCATTCCGACCAGTACGCGGCCTGCAATCCCAATGCCATGCTGAGCGCCACGCAACAGCCCACCACCACCCCGGTTGCCATAAGCCCCACGCCGCCATCGTTGCCAAAGACCTTGCCCCCATTCCGCACGTAGCCTTCGCCCGCGAAGATGCCCGCGAACACGGAGAAATAGGAAATCATGAGCAGGCTCGAAATGCTGAACGTCGCGAACGATACCAGGGCCGCCACCGCCGCGCAGATCCAGGCGCCAACGAACACCGCCATCCACACCTGCCCACGCTTCACGTGGGAGGCAAACACCTGGGGAACGACCTTTCTGAGCGCGAACACCAGCAGGGGAGCCACCAGCAAAGCGGTCACCGCTACCTTGAACGTGGTTTCCGATCCAGACGACCGGCCCAATTCGAACGACTCCTCGACCAGCCGGTTCTTCTGTTCGATACCGCTCAGCGCCAGCACGATCGAAATCACCATGAACAGGGCAGCCACGAACGCCGCCGCTAGCAAAATGACAATCCTGTTTCGGGCCAGCGGCGTTCCATCCTTCATCACGTCGAGCGAGAGATACAGTTCGGTTATCGCCCAGGGCATGACGAGCCGTGTCACAAGCCAGGTGCCGAAAATGCCCAGCGCCAGGTCGATGAGGAATGCATTGACGTACGCCGAGTACTGGATGACATATCGGCCGAACCCGAACAGCATCAACGAGGCTCCGGCACACAGGAGGTTTCGCTTGTAATCCCAGGAATCGACCCCCGGGTCATGCCCCCTGGCCCACCAAACCGCCTGCACGCCCCAAAGCCCAGACATGCAGACCGCGAATGCCAGCAAGCGTATGCCCACGCCAGCGACGGCCGCATCCTCCGCGACAAATCCCTCCAGGTATTGCACGGTGACAAAGAGCAGCAGGATGAAGACCGATGACAGCAACGCCAGCATCAGCATCTGGCGGATGGATCGCTTTTCCCACGATGCGGCAACGATGGACAGTCCCACGCCGAACCCAAGCCCCAGAAAGCTCGATATGGTCACCCACTCCCGCATCGCGAGCCAGATCGCATCCACCCTTCACCCTCCTCCCCGCGATACCGGGCCACGAACCAACGTCCACCACGTCACACCCCTGGCAACAATCCATCCCAGGTCAACGAGCAGATCAGGAGAATCGCAAGCATCGACCCCGCCCAAACCATGCCGCATGGAACAGGTCCAAGCGGCCCCATCGCGCCCCAGATGACCGATGCGATGACAATCCCAAGCAGCAGAAACCCGCCCCACATAGTGGAGGAAGACCAGTTGGCTATCTCGACATTGTCGAGCAGGAGAAGGCCACCGAAGGCGCCAAGCGTGACAACGATTCCCACCAGGTATGGAAGCCAGTCCTGAGCCTGCGCATCCGGTGAAGACAGGTACGACAGCGATCGAAATTGCAGGATGGACAATGCCAGCAACGACGCGATCAATCCGCTGGCCAGCACAAGAAACACGGCGTGATACCAACCCGCGGCGGTGAACTGGTGTGGTTGGGGAATGGTCCAGTTCGGGATGGTATCGTCCGAAACGAGCCATTGAATCTGGCTGGCCAATCCCAGCGCCGCCCCCAGCGCGCCAACCGTCAGGCCAACCGCCAGGCGTGGACTCACGATGTCCGAGAACTTGATGATCGATGTCGAGGAAATAAACACGAACAGGGGCAGAAGCAGCGCGTCGCCGATGGTCGCCGACCGGAAGTCATACAGTCCGGGCACCCCGGCGGCCCGGCGATCGGCAAGCCAGAACAGGTTCATTGCCCCAAACCCAAACACCAGGATTCCGACAGAAAGCCAGATTGGTAATGCCGCCAATCGCATGGTCCATCTCCGCGCGAAACCGCGCCACTCCATTGGGTTCCACTGGCACGGTATCACACCGGATTTCCCGCGTACATGATCAACCTACGACAGCTTTATAACAACCACGCGCTTCGGGCCATTCACGGTTCGGCCAGCACGAATCCGGGGGAAGATATGCGCGCGATCTTCCCCTGGCATGGCGCGCCGTCGCCCGGCCCGCGGTGGCATCGCGCGCTGGTCACGAGGCGCGGCGAAGGGATTGCCGCGAACACACGCCCCGACCTCCAGGAACGAGCGAGGGGCCACTCCCACAAAGGAGAGTGGCCCCTGGCGTTGCTCCGCCGCGATCAAGACATCCGTTTCTCGATCAGGGCGACAACCGTTTCAATCCGGACCCGCGTAGCGCAGGTCGTAAC
>CAZUPA010000288.1:0-2596 GCA_964622205.1 uncultured Sphaerobacteraceae bacterium | reverse complement strand
GTCCAGGCGCCGAGGATCGTGGTGGAGTAGCCCATGTTGACGATGCGTTCGACGAACTTCACGCGATGTGCTCCTGCGTCGTGCTGGCCCGGTCGGCTGGTCCGGCGTTTCGTGTGGTGCTGTTGATGAACTGACGCCTGCCGGGCGCGAAGGGTTGTGCTTGGAGGCGACACTACGCCAAGTGACGTGGTGATAATCAGGTCGAGCGGTGATACGGGGCTGACGCGGAGGCAGACCGCATGGTATCGGACTACAACGTGTTGGACGCCCGCCGCGACACGTTCAGCGCTGGCGCCGGGTCCCGATCTTCACGAGATACACTTATCAATCGCTTGCTCGTCGTCCAGTGGACACTGATGGATGGGTAGTCATGGCCGCAATCGACTTTCAGCCGCGCAACGATCGGTATCGCCAGCTTATAGGCAACGGCATCTCCTATCGCGTCCCGCCATTCCAGCGCGATTACAGTTGGGGCGAAGATGAGTGGGACGATCTGTGGCAAGACATTGTTGAAACCATACACATGGGCGGTGAAGAGACTCACTACATGGGTTACCTCGTATTGCAGTCCACGGGTGATCGAACGCTCAACATTATTGATGGCCAGCAACGACTGACAACCCTCAGTATCGTGGTGCTCGCGGGCCTAAAGCATCTCCAGCGGTTGGTACGCGCGGGCGTTGATGCGAAGAGCAACGAGGCACGGCTCGATCAAATTCGAGGCACCTATATTGGTGAACGGGATGCGGTGACGCTCAACGTGATTCCCAAGCTCACGCTCAACCGGCACAACAACCGTTACTTTCAGGATCAACTGATTCGCCTGGCCGACCATCTTCCCCAGCGAGGATACAACGTGTCGGAGCGTGCGATGCGGGCGGCGTTCATCTGGTTCGATCGAATGCTGGGTGAGTGGTTGAAAGGCCGGGACGACAAGGGCGCCGCGATCGCGACGTTTGTCGACGAGATGAGTCACCGCCTCTTTTTTACCGTCATTACCGTGACAGATGAACTCAATGCTTACCGGGTGTTCGAGACGCTTAACGCACGCGGTGTCCAGCTTTCCTCCACCGACCTCCTCAAGAATTATCTGTTCACCATTCTCGATCGGGCGAATGTCCATCAGCGTGAGTTGGACCGCCTTGAAGACCGCTGGGCGGCATTGGTGGACCGGCTGGGAGACGAACGCTTCTCGAATTATCTGCGGGTGTTTTGGAACAGTCGTCGCCCTGGTCGCGTGCGCGAGACTGGGCTCTTTCGCGTTGTTCGAGATGCGGTGCGTACCGCCCCCGCGGTATTCACGCTGGTTGATGACATGGAGGCAGACCTCGAGACCTACCTCCTGTTGGTTAATGAGCCCGCGTCCGGAGTCTCACACGAGGTGGCCGGGACGATACGTGAACTTCAGCTTTTTCGGGTGCGCCAGCCACTCGCAATGCTCTTGGCTGCTCGAAGGGTACTCTCGGACGATGAGTTTGCTCGAGTGCTCCGAGCAGTTGCCGTGATCTCGCTTCGCTACAATGTGATTGGTAGCCTGGCAACCGGCGATCAGGAAACACTCTATATCGACGTTGTCGGGCGCATCATTCGGGGTGAGTTCAGTACTGCTCGTGCCCTGATCGATGCGTTCGCGCCCGTCTATGTTGCCGATGATCAGTTCAAGGCCACATTTGCCCAACGCGCCATCAACACCCGGCATGGAACCGGGCGCAAACTCGTGCGCCATCTGCTTACCAGAATCGAACGTCAGGTTTCGGGAAACGTGCAGGATGAACAGACGCCCGTTTACTCCATCGAGCACGTGCTTCCCGAACGCCCTGGCGATGGGTGGAATCACTTCTCCGATCAGGATGCCGCTGAGTATGTGTACCGTTTGGGGAACATGACAATGCTGGAGACGGGGTTGAACCGTGACCTGGGGAATGCCGAGTATCCAGAGAAGCGGATGGCTTACGAGGATAGTCGCTTCGCCATTACCAGGCGTATCGCGGAGCACAATGACACATGGACGCCACAGCGAATCGACGCCCACCAGAACTGGCTTGCCCAACAGGCGACCGCTGTCTGGCGCGTTGCTGAACTTTCGGATCGTAACCGATGACCGCCAACGCCTGGAACTCACCTGGATTGGCAACGAGGGTCGGCCCCGGCTGGAGCCCCATTTCCCGGCGACTCCCAACGCTGAATAGCCTCTCGCATGGCGCATGGCGCATGGCGCATGGCGAGTGGTGAGGGACGGATTATCGGGAGGTGTGGCGTGTTCTTCCTCCTTGGATGCGTTCACTGGGTAGCACCGTTCATCCGCAGCCGCATTCACGAGCTGGAAAGGCGATTGAACCATGTCACCATACGAGCCGGGCACGACAACACCAATTTCCTGTACTACATTAATTACCCGCCACCACATTAATTCCGCTCGCGAAAAAGCCCGCCACTCCGGACCAAATGACAGGTTTAGCCATGGTTAAATGTATTAATGTATTTTTGTAGCGGTTTTTTCATCGCATCCCTTACCGCGGCTTGCGACCCGTCAGGGTTCACGTTCCGGAGCTTTGGTAGCCGCGGCTGGCGCGGCGCCAGATGCGCAGGGCGACGA
>CAZUPA010000287.1:0-2603 GCA_964622205.1 uncultured Sphaerobacteraceae bacterium | reverse complement strand
TGTTCGCAATTTCCCTTGACACCTGATGGTAAAGTCCAAATCGGTGCATGCGCATGATGCACGCGTTACAGAGACACGATCGTGTGTGTTTCTCGCTTCGGCAACACATGGAGGGTCAATTCATGCGGAAACTTCTTATCTCGCTGATGGCGATGTTCTTCCTGCTGGGAGGATCGGCGGCGGCGGTGGCGGCACAGGACGCGACGCCCGACCCGAGCGATCTCGAAGGGCTCGCGGGCGACGCCTCGGGAACAAATCCAGTCGATCCCGCGATTGGCGATTCGGTGACCTATTTCGGTGAGGATGGCAGCCCGGCCGGGATCGTGACGATCAACTCGATCGAGCGCGGCTGGTCCGACTTCGATGAGTTCTACGAGCCGGAAGAGGGCGCCGAGTACGTGGCGTTCACGGTGACCGTCGAGAGCACCATCGAGCGTGGCGCGATCGATGTCGAGGCCTACGACTTCAGCTTGCAGACTGCTTCCGGCTTCCTCTGGAGCCGGGCGTTCACCTCCAGCGAGACGGCGGAGCCGCCCCTGCTGGAAGATACGGTAAGCCTTGCGAACGGTGACTCCGAAGAGTTCACCGTCGTGTTCCAGGTCTTCGAAGGCGAAGAACTGGCCCACCTGTTCTGGCAGCCAGACAGCGGCGTGCTAATCACGGCGGCGAACCTCGAAGGCGAGTAGTTTCCGCACCTTCCACTTCTGACACGAGACACCCTGGGCAGTGGTACTGCCCAGGGTGTTTCCATTGTGAACCGATTGTGATGGAATGGTCCTGGGCGGGGAACCGTTGTTCGGCAGGCGACGTTTACACCATAGGCTCATGTCTCGATGGCGTCGATGTCGACCGCGAGCGTACGACACGGGCCATATCAGTGAACTTTCGCGCCACCGATGGCGCGCCTTTGCTGGCCAGGTGCTGGCTAGCTGGCGCAAGCACTTGCGCATTGCTCCGGAGATTCACCTTATGCGTCGCGTGCTCAAGCTGTGGGCCCTCGCGATCGCGCTGCTGGCATTGGTTGGACCAGGGACCGCGGGAGCGCTTGGTTTCAGCGCAATTCAGGATGGGCCGATCGCGAACACGTCCAACCCTGAAGTGGGAGAGACCATTTCCTATATTACCGAGAGCGGAAGCGAGGTCGCCCATCTTCGCGCCAGTGAAGTGATCCTGGAATGGGACGGCTTCAGCGAATACTACGTGCCCTCTCCCGGGTCGCAGTACGTGGTGGTCGTGGTGGAAATCACCAACCTTGGTTCGCGCGGGAACATGATCGTGCGGGCCGATGATTTCCGGCTCCAGGATGTGGATGGGTTCTTCTACAGCCGCTCCTGGGCCGACGCTTCCGAGGACTCCGATCTGATCCCCGCCGAGAGCGAGATCGGCATCGCGCCGGGCGACACCGAAGACGTGGTGCTGGTATACGAGGTGCTGACCGGCGTTGAGTTGAGCCACCTGTTCTGGCAACCGGAGTATGAACGCCTGCTCACCATCGCCGACCTCGACGACTATGTGCCGGGGGAAGGCTGAGACGCCCTTCGCATCCACGCACGGGCGCGCACACGGTCCGGGCGGGCCATTCACAGCAAGTTCCCAGCGTATTCCGGGCCGATGTTCATCCCGGGCCCCTAGTGTTGTAAGTGCCGGGACAGACCGGCACAGTGAGGGGGCCGGGCGCCTTCCACACTCCCATCCCCAACCCTCGTCCGTGACTCAATCGCGGGCACATGCTTCCCACACCGCCTCCCCGGCGGTTGCATCCACGCCCGGCTCCCCTGCTGCTTCCAAGTCCGAAACCCCACGCGCCAACCGTCGCCGCATTCGTGCATGGCACCGGGTGTTACTGTATGAAAGCAACCAGCCAGGCACAGACGAAAGAGGGGCATCCCATGGTTTTCCAGGCCGAACTGAACCGGCGGCGCATGATGACGGGACTCGCGGGCGCCTCGATCGTCCCGCTCGCGGCGGGCGCGGCCCACGCGCAGGACGCGGAATCGACACCGGAGGACGACATGCCTTCGACCTGCCTGCTCTCCCCGGAAATGACCGAAGGACCGTATTACCTCGACGACATGCTGATTCGCCAGGACGTGGCGGAAGGCAAGGCGGGCGTGCCGCTCGACCTGACGATGACCGTGGTGAACGCCGAGACCTGCGCCCCGCTGGCGAACGCGGCGGTGGAGATTTGGCACTGCGACGCCAACGGGTTCTACTCGGGCTTCGTCGACAACAGCCCGGGCGGGCAGCCGGGCAACGCCGGGTATGTGGAAGACGAGTCGGATGCCGGAACCTTCCTGCGCGGCATCCAGCTCAGCGACGAAGCCGGGAACGTGTGGTTCCAGACCATCTATCCCGGCTGGTACGCGGGCCGGGCAATCCACATTCACCTCTCGGTGCATCTCGGCGGGGAGGACGAGGATGGCGTCTACCAGGGCGGAACAACCGCCCACACCGGGCAGATCGCCTTCGCCGACGAGGTCACGCTGCTGGTGGCGGAAACCGAGCCCTACGCGAGCCGGACCTCCGACTTCGTGCGGGCGGGAGAGGACGGCATTTTCAGGCCGCATCTCGACGATGGCGGGGTGTTCGTGACGCTGGAACAG
>CAZUPA010000286.1:0-2668 GCA_964622205.1 uncultured Sphaerobacteraceae bacterium | reverse complement strand
GAATACGATGTGTTGTTCGCTACCCTGGATGCCATGCGCGGACAGTCCAGCGACAAGACCTACAGCTTCCAGGGGCAGCTCATCGTCCAGGAAGACGAGATCGTCAACGACGATCGCTTCGTCAACCTCGAGGGCGCCCTCCGCGAGGCCCAGAACTCCGTCGAGTCCGCCGCTTCCAGCGAGGCCAGCGGCGCCGACGCCCTCAGTGGCGCCGAGCGCGACCAGCTTACCCACGATGCCGAGCAGCTTCTCAAGAAGATCGACGAGGAGCTCGAAGCGCGCATTAAAGAGGAAGCAACCCAGCGCGACGATATCCTCAAGCAGATGACCGTGCTCAAGGAGCGCGAGACCCTGACCGAGACCCAGTACCGCGAGCTGACCGACATCGTCCCACCGGGCGTGTTCAAGGCCGGCATGGGCGCCGAGGCCGTCTACGATTACGTGTCGAAGAAGGTTGACCTCGACGAGCTGGCCCTCGAACTCCGCAACGAGATGCAGGTTCCGTCGGAAGTCCGCCGCAAGAAGGCCACCAAGCGGCTTCGCGTCGTCGAGGCCCTTCGCAAGAGTGGCAACAAGCCGGCCTGGATGATCTTCACCGCGCTGCCGGTCATCCCGCCCGAACTGCGGCCGATGGTCCAGCTCGACGGTGGCCGCTTCGCCACCTCCGATCTCAACGATCTCTATCGTCGCGTCATCAACCGGAACAACCGCCTCAAGCGGCTGCTCGAACTCGGCGCGCCGGATATCATCGTGCGCAACGAGAAGCGCATGCTCCAGGAAGCGGTCGATGCATTGATCGACAACGGTCGCCGCGGTCGCGTCGTGTCCGGCTCGGGCAAGCACAAGCTGAAGAGCCTCAGCGACATGCTGAAGGGCAAGCAGGGGCGGTTCCGCCAGAACCTGCTCGGCAAGCGCGTCGACTACTCCGGCCGCTCGGTCATCGTGGTCGGCCCGGACCTCGCGCTCGATGAGTGCGGCCTGCCGAAGCGCATGGCGCTCGAGCTGTTCAAGCCGTTCGTCATGCGGCGCCTCGTCGATCGCGGCCTGGCTCACAACATCAAGTCGGCCAAGCGTCTCGTCGAGCGCGTCAACCCCAGCGTCTGGGATGTCCTCGAGAACGTGATCGGTGACTACGTGGTGCTGCTCAACCGCGCGCCAACCCTGCACCGCCTCGGTATCCAGGCCTTCCGCCCGCGCCTCATCGAGGGGTCGGCCATCCAACTGCATCCGCTGGTGACCACGGCGTTCAACGCCGACTTCGACGGCGACCAGATGGCGGTCCACGTGCCGCTCTCCAAGGCCGCGCAGACCGAAGCCCGCGAGCGCATGCTGTCGGTGAACAACCTGCTCTCACCATCCAGTGGCGAGCCGATTGTCTCCCCGACCCAGGATATCGTGCTCGGTATCTACTACATTACGTCTGAGCGTAACTACGACGAAGACCTGGCGAATGGCGTCGTGCCACGAGGCTGGGGCAAGACCTTCTCCTCCCTGGAGGAAGTGAAGCTTGCCTACGACTCTGGCGCAATCGACATCCAGGCCCGGATCACCGTCCGGACCGATCGTGACGGCGGTGTGACCAAGCGCATCGAGACCACCGTCGGCCGCGCGCTGCTCAACCAGATCCTGCCAACCGAACTTGGCAAGTACTACAACGACACCATGGGCCGGAAGCAGCTTCGTGGCGTGGTCGCCGACAGTTACCGCACGTTCACCGACCCGCGGGAAACCGCTAACGTCGTGAACAACATCAAGAAGCTCGGCTTCGAGTTCTCCACCAAGGGCGGGCTTACATTTGCCCTCTCCGACGTGACGACGTCCGACACGAAGAAGGAGATCGTCGGCCTCGCCGAAGATCGCGCCAGTGGCATCGAGCGTCAGTACCGCCGCGGTCTTGTGACCGAGGACGAGCGCTTGCGCGAACTGGAGCAGATCTGGAACGAAGCCCGCGATACCCTCTCCAGGGATGTCGAGAACCGCCTCCGTGGTCAGAACACCGTCTACATGATGGCGGACTCCGGCGCGAAGGGGAACATGAACCAGATCAGCCAGATGGCTGGTATGCGCGGCCTGGTGCTCGACCCGCAAGGCAAGATCATCGACATTCCCATCAAGTCGAACTTCCGCGAGGGACTCACCGTCCTCGAGTACTTCCTCTCCACTCACGGCGCGCGCAAGGGTCTGGCCGATACCGCTCTCCGCACAGCGGACTCCGGTTACCTCACCCGCCGCCTGGTGGACGTGGCCCAGGACGTGATCATCACGACCGAGGACTGCGGCACCGAGCACGGGATCCTGGCCACGGCCTACGACTCCGATGGCAAGCGCCTTTCCGATGAGGACTACCGCCACCGCATCACCGGCCGCATCCTGGCCGAGGATGTCGTGCATCCGGAAACCGGCGAGATCATCCGCTCCAAGGGGCAGGAACTCACCGAGCACTACATTGACGAGGACGGCCAGCCGCACGACTTCGTCGGCCAGGTCATCGACGCCGGCGTCGAGGAAGTGCTCGTCCGCACCGTCATGTCCTGTGAGGCCCCGCACGGCGTTTGCCGTCAGTGCTACGGCCGCAACCTCGCCAGTGGCGAGATCGTCGCGTTCGGCGAGGCTGTCGGCATCATCGCCGCCCAGTCGATCGGCGAGCCCGGCACGCAGCTCACCATGC
>CAZUPA010000285.1:0-2672 GCA_964622205.1 uncultured Sphaerobacteraceae bacterium | reverse complement strand
GTTCGCTTGCTCACGCCCGGCCACCGCATCGGTCCTGTCGACGCCTGGACCCGCTAGTCATCCACATAACCCTATGGCACACTGGCAATGTTGGGGGCAGGGCGTCGCAATGCTGGAAATGTGACCGCGCTGTCTTGGTGGGAGGAGCACAGCTTGGTTCGGATACGTCGCATCCTGGCGATGCTGGCGGCGGTCGCCGTCATCGCCGCAACCCTCGCCACATCTCATGTCGTGACAGCATCTCCGGCCGATGCTCCGCTCCACCACGCCTTCGCCCAGGACCCCGCGCCGACCGAAGCGCCTCCGACCGAAATACCTCCCACCGGGATTCCGCCAACCGAAGTCCCTCCGACCGAGATACCTCCCACCGGGATTCCGCCAACCCAGACCGTTCCCACCCACACGCCTCCAACCGAGGACCCTCCCACCCAGGGACCAGCCCCCACGTTCGCCCCCGCGCCTCCAACGCCCACCGAAGAGAGCCGCGTGTCGATCACCGTCCTGCCTGGGACTGGCGGTCCCGCCACCCCCGCGTCCTCGACGCCCACCGTGGCGCTCGCGCTGATCGCCGGCGCCCTCCTCGCGGCCTCCATCGCCATTCGCGATCCGGGAAGGCGTGGCCGCGCCCTGGACTAATCGCGGCCGGCATTCGGAAGAGCTTCCGCGTGTCGCCAAAACCGGGCATGGCGATCCCGCCGCCCCTTCCCAGCCGCGAGGGCGTCTCGTACAATCTCCCCCATCGCAGACGAGTCTCATGAAGGACACCCTTGCTCCGTGGCATCCCGGCGTATCACCCCCAGGCTTTTCCTCACCCGATGCGCGATCGTGCTCGCCATCGCCGCCGTGCTCTCACTGCTCGCCTGGAACCACTACCGCACCGCCCCCACCGAGTTGGTGCTCAATGGCCGCGTCCTGATCTCCGAGCCCGCCAACTTCGTTACCTCCGGCGACACCTGCACTGGAACCGGCGAACTCGCCAGCCTTTCCGAAAACGCCACCATCGCCATCACGGCCACCAGTGGCGATCCCGTCGAAACCTCCATCCAGCCCGGCGCGCTCAACGAGTTCGGCGAATGCGAACTCACGTTCACCGCGTTCGTTCCCGATGCCCTGGCCTACACGTTCCGCGTCGACCCGCTTCCCGAACTGGTCCGCGACCAGTACATCATCGACGGCAAATCGGACGCTGGGAAAATGATCCTCACCCCTATCCTCCGCTGGGATTGAGCGGCCCCGGCACGAAGCCGCACGCCTCAAAACCCACGCCCTGCCTGCTCGACGCTATACTCACCACAGCACGTCCGGAGCCACCCCGTAACTCCGCTCAGGCTCCCTCACCAGCTTTCCCCACCCGGTCCAGGAGCGGCTCATCATGCGTGGTGTCTTTCGATTTCGCGGCAAGGACAACGATCGCCAGGGCGACGGCGTCATCCTCTCTCGCCAGCAACAGGATCTCCTTACCACCGAATCCGATATTCTCCAGCGCCTCGCCGTCGCTCTGGAAGTCTTCCCCGCCACCGAGGAAGACCGCGACGAACTCGACCAGGCCGCCCGTAACCTGAACGAACTCTTCCTCCTCGTCATCGTCGGCGAGTTCAATGCCGGTAAATCCGCCTTCGTCAACGCCCTCATTGGCGCCGAAGTCATGCCCGAGGGCGTCACCCCCACCACCGCCGTCATCAACCTCCTCCGCCACGCGGAGGAACCGTCCGAAACCATGCTCCCCGACGGCGTGATCCAGCGCACCTGGCCCGCCACCTTTCTCGAAGAAATCACCGTCGTCGATACCCCTGGAACCAACGCCATTATCCGCGAGCACGAAACTCTCACCCAGCGCTTCGTTCCCCGCTCCGATCTCGTCCTGTTCGTCACCTCCGCCGACCGCCCCTTCACCGAGTCCGAACGCGAGTTCATGGCCCAGATCCAGGAGTGGGGCAAGAAAATCGTCATCATCCTCAACAAGATCGACCTGTTGCGGGACGACCAGGCCCGCGAACAGGTCGTCGAGTTCGTCCACGAAAGCATCGAGCGGCTCCTCGGCTTCGAGCCCGAAGTCTTCCCCGTTTCCGCCCTGCTTGCCCAGCAGGCGAAGACAGCCGGCGACCGCAACCCAACCGAGCGCGACCGCCTCTGGGAGGCCAGCAATTTCGAGCCGCTCGAGAACTACATCGTCAACACCCTCGACGAGGAAGGCCGCATTCGCCTCAAGCTCCTCAACCCGCTCGGCATCGCCGAACATCTCACCGAACGCTACCTCAAGGGCGCCGCCGACCGCCTCGCCGTGCTCAACGACGACCTCGTCACCATCGAGAACATCGAACGCCAACTGCGGCTCTACCAGGACGACATGCGGCGCCAGTTCGCCTATCACCTCACCCGCATCGAAAACATCATCCATCGCATGAACGCCCGCGGCGACGAGTTTTTCGAGGACACCATTCGCATCGGCCGCATCTTCGACCTCATGAAACCCGACCGCATCCGCGAGGAATTCGAGCGCAAGGTCGTCGGCGATACCGAACGCGCGATCGATACCAGCATCGACGAACTCATCGACTGGATGGTCGAGCAGGACCTTCGTGTCTGGGAAGCCGTCAACGACTATATCGACCGTCGCCGCCTCAACAAGTACGCCGACGAACTCATCGGCGAGGTCGGCGGCCAGTTTCGCT
>CAZUPA010000284.1:0-2694 GCA_964622205.1 uncultured Sphaerobacteraceae bacterium | reverse complement strand
TCGTGCGGGCAGATGTTCAACACGGCCACGTACTCGCCATTGACATTGAAGACCCCAACCGAGCGCTCCTTGATGGTGACGATCACCTTCTCGCCGGGTGGAAGATCGGCGACGGCGGCGACTGGCCATTGCTGCTTTGGCGTACGTGTACGGGGGGCCGTGCTGGAAATGTTAGATTCTGACATTTTGCGATTGTCCCATGGGCCGTGCGTGGTGTTGCTCGGTTGACGCGTACCGGCCGGTTCTGGCGTTCCAGCCATTGGCGGATTCCTGGCCGGCCGCCGGAAATCCCGCCGTTGAGGCGGTTTTCCACCCTGATTTCGATTCCACAATCCCCTGTCGCGCTACCCCTTGCTCGTTGCGTTCCAGCGTATGCCGCGCCAAATCGCGGGACCGATCCTCCGCTCCCGCGTCCTGTTATCGTCTGTCATTCGAGGAATGCTACCACCCCGTCACACGCTGTCAAGAGCTTTTCGCGAATGATTCCCACCCGAAAGGGCGTTGACGAGCGAGCCTTGAGTCCCTATTCTGATACGTGCATATACACGTATCTCCGATTGGACCGCGATGAGCGCCGAACACCCCTGGCCCGAAACCATCTGCGCCTGCACCGCCCTCAAACGGGCGGACCGCGCCGTCAGCCGCGTCTACGACGACATGCTCCGGCCGGTTGGGCTCGGGGTCAGCCAGTACTCCCTGCTCTCGCTCATCGCCCGGGCGCCCGGCCCCCTTACCGTCAGCGACCTCGCCCGGGCTCAGGCGATGGACCGCACCACCCTCTCGCGGGCGCTGGCGCCATTGCGCCGCGATGGCCTGGTGAAGATCTCCGCCGGCAAGGACCGGAGGACGCGCCTGATATCGTTGACGCCTGCTGGACATGAGCGGCTGCGCGCGGCCCGCCCGCTGTGGCGCGCGGCGCAAACCGATATCGAGCGCAGGGTGGGCGGCGAACGGCTGGCGCGCCTGATGTCCGAACTGGCGGACCTGGTATCCCATGCCGGATAGGGCCCAGGGCCGGATTCACTACGCGTGGATCATGGCCGCGATGACCTTCGTGGTGCTGATCGGGGCCTCGGGGTTCCGCTCGGCGCCGGGCGTGCTGATCGTGCCGCTGCAGGAGGCGTTTGGCTGGAGCCGGGCGACGATCTCGCTGGCGGTGTCGATCAACCTGATCCTGTTCGGGTTCATGGGACCGTTCGCGGCCGCGATGATGGACCGGTTCGGCATCCGCAAGGTGCTGACCGGGGCGCTGGTGACGATCGCGGCCGGGGCGTTCCTCACCATTTTCATGACGCAACCATGGCAGCTCTACCTGCTGTGGGGCGTGGCGGTCGGCCTCGGCACGGGCTCGATGGCCACCGTGCTGGCGGCGACCGTGGCCAACCAGTGGTTCGTGGCCCGGCGGGGACTGGTGATCGGCGTGTTGACCGCCGCCAGCGCGACCGGGCAACTGGTGTTCCTGCCGGTGCTGGCGTGGCTGGCCTCGCGCCATGGCTGGCAGGCGGTGTCGATCGCGATCGCGGCGGCCACCGTGCTGGTGATTCCGCTGGTGCTGGTGTTCGCCCGCAACCGTCCGGAGGATGTCGGGCTGCTGCGCTACGGCGCCACCGGCGAGGAACCGCCCCCGCCCGAGCGGCGCAACCCGATCGCGATGGCCTTCGGCAGCCTGAAGATGGCGGTGGGATCGAGCGCGTTCTGGCTGCTGGCGGGCAGCTTCTTCATTTGCGGGGCGACCACCAACGGCCTGATCGGCACCCACTTCATCCCGGCCGGAATCGACCATGGGATGACCGAGATCGCGGCCGCGAACATGCTGGCCCTGATCGGGATCTTCGACATCATCGGCACGACCGCTTCAGGCTGGCTGACCGACCGGTTCGACCCCCGCCGCCTGCTGTTCGCCTACTACGGCCTGCGCGGGCTGTCGCTGATCCTGCTGCCGTTCGCCTTCGACCTGCCACAATTCGCGCTGGTGGCCTTCATCGTGTTCTACGGACTGGACTGGGTGGCGACGGTGCCGCCCACCATCGCCCTGGCGACGCGATCGTTCGGGGTGGCGCAATCGGCGCTGGTCTACGGCTGGATTTTCGCGGCCCACCAGCTTGGCGCGGCCGCGGCGGCCTACGCGGCTGGCTGGCTGCGCACCGCGCAGGGCGACTACGTTCTGGCGTTCACCGGCGCGGGCTACCTGAGCCTGGTGGCGGCGGGCATGGTTCTCGCCATCAACCGCGGCTCCCGCCACCACGCCCAGCGCCGGTTGAGCCAGGCGCCCCGCCAGATGCGCGTCAGGTGACGTAGACCTCTGGCGCGGGCGGGCGAAGCTCACCGCGCCCGTCGTCGATCCGGGCGGCGCACTCCGCGCAGATGGGATAGAGGCGGACCTTGTCCACCGGCCGGACGAGCCGTTTGAGCGCGGCGCGCAACTTCCGCGTGGCCGGCTCATCCAGCTCGCATTCGAAGAGGCTCTCCTGCACCGGCTCGCCGTAGCCAAGGAGCAACGTGTGTAACCGGGCTCGCCGCCGGTCGTGCGGAATATCGTAGGCAACCACGGTCAGCCCCATCGCGATCCTCCTCCGGGCCAACGCGCCCTCCAACGCCAGACTCGAGCCGCCTGACCCAGTAGTACCGGAGTTGTTGTGGTAGGCAATCGTAGTTATGGGTTTCAATCCGGACCCGCGTAGCGCAGGTCGTAAC
>CAZUPA010000283.1:0-2702 GCA_964622205.1 uncultured Sphaerobacteraceae bacterium | reverse complement strand
CCCAGCTCTGCGTGCGGGCGCCGGAGGATCTCCCCGCGCACCTGGCGGTGTTCACGCGGCTGGCGATGGTGTCGATGTCCACCCTCCGGACCTCGACGGCGAGACTGGGCGACAAGGCCGCCGTGGTTGGCCTGGGAATGGTGGGGAACCTCGCGGCGCAGTTGTGCCAGATCGCGGGGATGCCGGCAACCGGGATCGACGTGATCGAATGGCGGTGCGACCTGGCGCGAACGTGCGGGATCGAGACCGTGCTGCGGTCGCCCAGTGACGACGACCTGCGCCCGGAACACGCGCTGGTGATCGAGGCGACGGGTTCGGAAGCAGGCGCGAAGACGGGCCTGAAGCTGGTGCAACCGCACGGCGAGCTTTCGCTGGTGGGCAGCCAGTGGGGCAAGGGCGGCCAGGACATGGACGCGCTGAGATTCCTGGGATCGATCTTCGAGCAGTACGTACACATTCGTTCGGGATGGGAGTGGCAGTTGCCGACGCTGCCAACCTCGTTCGGGCCAAGCTCGCTGACGCACAGCGCCGGGGCCATCCTGGGGTGGATCGCGGATGGCAGGCTACGGGTGGAACCACTGCTCTCGCACCGGGTCGCGCCTGCGGATGCATCGACAGTGTACGGCGAGATGGTGAGCAACAAGGACCGGTATCTGGGCGTGGTGTTCGACTGGACGTAGGGACGGTCGATTCACGGCATCTTCACAAAGCATCCACGATCACTCCACGGGCAAGCGATGAAATGGGGTTCGGGCGGGATCACATGGCTCCCGCGCTGTGCGTCGTATTCGCGTCCGGAGGATGCCCGTCATGATATCGACCATCCGGTTTTTCCTGTCCATCCAAGCGGCGCTGTTCGCATTCGCCGCCCTCGCCCACTTCAGCGTGTTCGGTCACCTCGACGATCCCGGAGCCGGCACGGCGGAATCGGTGATCGCGGTGGCGTTGCTGGCGGGACTCGCCGTTTCCCTGGCGAACCCCGGCGCCACGCGCACGGCTGCTCTTGCGGCGCAAGGATTCGCCCTGCTTGGAACGATGGTGGGATTCACGCTGTTGCTGACCGTGGGTCCGCGCACGACATTCGACGTGACCATGCACCTCTCGATGTTCGTCGCGTTGCTAACAGGTCTGGCGGTGACCTACCGGGCCGGCGAGGTTGGATCGCACCGGACGGACAACAGTCGAACCGGGTAAATGCGAACAAGAGGGTCCGGCGACGGTTCGACAGGACCGCCCCAAACCAATGAAGACACACATCATGAATCACTTGCCATTATGAGGCGCCAGCCACGGGATTCCGCCACGAGCGTCGACCGATGGATAGACGCGAACCGCCTGCTGGCCGAGGTGGATTTCGACCGGCGGAGAGGCGCCATGGAGACCAGGATCGGCTGCGGTCGACCGCAGCCGCTGGAAGAGGGAGGCGAGGGGATTGGATTCCTTCGACCTCCCCTCACGCGACTCAGTGACGCGCAGCACACCGGGCCACGATGCCCAGGCCGCGCGGGGATCGGGCGCGGGACCGTCGTCGAAGCGGGCGAGATAGCGGCACAGCACGAACGGCAGCACGCGCTGGACCCGGAACGTTTTGGCGGTCTGGCGGTCGATGCGGTTGAGGATATCGTCCGCGCCGAACCGGTTGATCCAGTCGAGCACGCCGGACACCTGGCGGTTGGCGTACAGTGCGCTGTCGCGTTGGCGATCGAGTTCGGCCGTGGAGCGGGCGAAGGGATCGAGCGATTTCAACTCGAACAGGGCCAGCGTGCCGGTCTTGCGGTCGAAGATGGCGGCGTCGATATCGGTGCGGATGTTGCCATCGGGGCGGCGGAGGACGATCCGGCTGGCGGCATGGACGAAGCGGCGATCGGTGAAGAGGCCGTAAAGATCCGAACGGAAGGCATGTTCCCGGTGGAAGGCGGCGTCGTGGTAGCCGGGTGCGTCCCGGCGGCGAAGTTCACGGGTCAGGAACAGGAATGGTTCGTCGTCGAGGCCGCGACGGGAGATGACGATTTCGCCGGAGGGGACGCGAATGAGTGGAGCGAGGGTTACCGCGGGCAGGGCGGCGTGCCAGGTGGCATTTTCGGGGGTGAGGGTCAATGGCGGGATGGCATCGAGGGCGGATTCGGGATCGATGCCAGGGTCGGTTGCCAGGAGGCTGGCGAGGTCGAGTTCGCGAATGGGCTGACCGGTGAGCGTGGTGCTGGCGAGATCGCGAAGGCGGCCGATGATGGCATGAAGTGCGTCAACGGTGATTCCGCCAAGGACAGTCCCTGGCGGGTAGTCGAGTTGGTACGCGGGTTCCGGCGACGGCGTCAGGGAAGCGCGTCGCCACTCGAAATCGGCACGCTCCCTGAGCCTGGCGGAAAGCCGCTTGCGGCTGATCCAGGCTTCGAGCGATCCATCGTGAGACTGCTCCAGCCGCATGTATCCCGATTCTACCTGGAGTTTGAGCAACATGGCCGTCTCTACCTGGCGGCAGCGGTGAAGGAACCCGGCGGCCCAGTCCGTGGTGTCCGGTGGCGTTGAGTTCGCGGGAGAAACGGTTTCGCGGATATCGAGGAGCAGGCTGAACGCGAGCTGCCCACCCAGGTCCGGGCGATGGACGCCGAGGGCGAGTTCGAGCGGTCTGGTGGCGGGTCGGGATGGCGGCAGGTGGTCGAGCCGATTCGACACGGCGAGCAGGGCGCGCTGGCGATCGGGAG
>CAZUPA010000282.1:0-2708 GCA_964622205.1 uncultured Sphaerobacteraceae bacterium | reverse complement strand
GCGAACTGATCGAGGGCTCGACCTTCTTCTTTCTCGCCACCGCCGATCCGGAGAGCCAACCAGACTGCTCGTTCAAGGGAGGACCCGCCGGATTCGTGCGCATCACCGGTCCGTCGGAACTGGCGTTCCCGGACTACGACGGCAACGGCATGTTCCGCAGTCTCGGCAACATGCTGGTGAATCCGAAGGTCGCGCTGCTGTTCATCGCGATGAATGGCGCTCCGCATCGGTTGCGCGTGCTGGGAACCGCCGACGTCCGCCGCGACGATCCACTCCTCCAGGAGACGATTGGCGCCCAGATGATGATCCGGGTCTCCGCGACCAGGATCTTCCCCAACTGCCCGCGCTACATCCCGACCATGCAGGTACTCGCGCCGTCCCGGTTCACGCCGGTCGCGGGCTGCCAGCCAGTCGAGCCGGAGTGGAAGAGCATGGACATCTTCGAGGACGTGATCCATCCACGCCAGCCAACCTGGAATGGGCGGGACTGATCTGCACGATTCCATCGGCTATCCCCGCGGAAATCGTCCCAGCCGGCGCCGGGGAATCTCCACGAGCACCCCAGGGCGCCGGCATCAGATGTTGATGTGCTCGCGAGCGTAGCGGTCCAGCAGGACCAGTTCTTCCTCGTTCACCGGCCGCATCATGCGGGGCGCGGCGAGTCGCTCGACCAGCCCCTGTAGGCCCTTCGGTGTCCAAGCCGACTCCATCCGCACCTTGCATCCCGCTCCGGAGGGCGTCACGGTGAAGGTGGTGGCGAGATCGCTGTCGAGGTCGTCCTCCACCAGCACACTTCCCGGTTCGGGTTCCAGGATTCGCTGGTGGAACGAGGTGGTTCGGCCCGCCAGTTTGATCGAGAACCGGATCACGGTGCCGGAGCCAACGCCGCCCTCCTCGACCTCGATGCTCGTGAACGCCGGGGGCAGGATGTGTGGATGGTGATTGCCGTAATCGGCGATGATGCGATAGACGCGATCGGCGGGCGCGGAGATGTCCCGCTCGGCGGAAATCCGGATCATGAGCGATCTCCCTACCGGTTCCAGAGCCTCACCAGCGGGCCCTCGCTTCCATAGACAGGGTCGGTTCGCGGCAGGGTCACCTCGGCCAGGCTCTCGTCCACCCGCGGGTGATCGTCCGGACCGCCGGTGTTGACGTCCCAGATCTGGCCGGGAGGATAGGCGCCAACGACGACATAGTCTGGCGAGGAGTCGACGTTGCGATGGGCCACCCCGGCCGGGAGCACCACCACATCGCCAGCGATGAGTTCCAGCAGCGGACCTTCGTCGCCGCCAAGTTCAACCGTCACCGTGCCGCGCGCGACTCCGAGCACCTCGTGCGCGGTGGCGTGATAGTGGTGGTAGCCGAAAATGCCATTGCGCCAGGTACCGTCCCAGCCGTGCTCGACGAACAGCCGCTCGATGGTCGCCTCCGGGTCGCCCCCCTCGAACATCACCACGTCGCGGTAGAGGATCACCGGCAGGGTGGGGTTGTTCGGGAAAGCGCCGTCGGATTCGAGCAGGAAGGTTTCGAACCCATCGTCTTCGGCGTCGTGCTGGTGGTGCAGTGGTGAGTCGATCAGTGACATGGGGTCCCGTTCTTCCACGATGTGCATGCGCGCGCCAATGGAACAGGCATTCATTCCATCCCATCGGGTGTACGAACGTCAACCCTTCGCTGGGCGCGGGCCAGGTCAGAAGCCGACGTTTTGCGGTCCCTTCAACGCCAGCATCGCTCGCGCCTCGTCTGGCGTGGCGATGTCGAGCGAGAGTTCGGTCAGAATCCGGCGGATCTTCGCGACCTGGTCGGCGTTCGATTCGGCCAGTTGGCCCTTTGCCAGGTAGATGTTGTCCTCCAGCCCAACCCGCACGTTGCCGCCCATGATCGCGCCCATCGTCACCAGGTTGAACTGGTTTCGCCCCGCGCCGAGAATCGACCAGACGTAATCATCGCCAAACAGCCGGTCTGCCGTGCGCTTCATGTGCAGCAGGTCCTCCGGGTTCGGCCCGATCCCGCCGAGGATGCCGAAGATGGTCTGCACGAAGATGGGCGGTTTCACCAACCCGCGTTCGAGGAAGTGGGCGAGGGTGTAGAGATGCCCGACGTCGTAGCACTCATGCTCGAACCGGGTGCCGTTTCCCTCGCCGAGTTCACGCAGGATGTATTCGATGTCGGCGAACGTGTTCCGGAAGATGTTCTGGCGCGAGTGCTCCAGGTAGACCGGTTCCCATTCGTGCTGGAACTCCTTGACCCGGTTGGCGATGGGATAGAGCCCGAAGTTCATCGAACCCATGTTCAGCGAGCACATCTCCGGCGCCAGTTCCCGCGGCGCCTTTAGCCGCTCCTCGATCGGCTTGGTCGGGTCGCCGCCGGTGGTGATGTTGATCACCGCGTCGGTGCGGTCGCGAATCTGGGTGAGGAACTGGCGGAATGTTTCGGTCCGCCCGTCGGGCGAGCCGTCCTTCGGGTTCCTGGCGTGGAGATGGACGATCGCCGCCCCGGCCTCGGCCGCGCCAATCGCCGATTCCGCGATCTGGTCGGGTGTGATCGGGAGGTATGGCGTCTGCGAGGGGACGTGGATCGCGCCGGTGACGGCGCAGGTAACGATGACTTTGCGGGTTCCGGCCATGAATTCGCTCCGGTCCTGAGTGCATAGTGGTCGATGCCGTTATCCTACCCGAAGCACCGCGCCAGCGGGCCATCGACACCGG
>CAZUPA010000281.1:0-2709 GCA_964622205.1 uncultured Sphaerobacteraceae bacterium | reverse complement strand
GCACTTCGAAGCAGCAGCGTGAAAGTTCTGTGACAGGTCCAGCCTAGCATTCATTCATGAATACGCTGTCTTGACGCGGGCTCGGCCCCATCCACTTCGGAGTTTGGCATGCTTGTAACCAACCGCAGGAATCTGCTCATCGGGTCCGCCGTCACCGCCCTCGCTAGCCGCGCGGCCACGGCATCCACGCCGGAAGCCTCTCCCCAGGCCATCGTCGCCAACGGCCTCCCCCGCGGCGTCAAGTACGATCTCGGAGCCGAACTCGCCCGGAACGAGTTCACCCGCCCAGCCAGTCATGAGACGTTCTACCGGGATGAGTTGACCGCCATCCGCGACCAGCTCCACGTCTCTTCCATCAATCTCTACGGCTCCGACCCCACCCAACTCATGGCGGGACTCGACATCGCCGCCGACCTCGGATTCGACGTCTTCCTGCAAACCCGCCTCAACTTCCTTCCCCAGGCCGACATGCTCGATCGCCTGTCCACGGTCGCCATCGAAGCGGAACGGGTGCGGAATGAAGGCATCCCGATCGTGCTCGACGTGGGCTGCGAATACCTGCTCTTCGCCGATGGGCTGATCGAGGGCAACGACTTCTTCGACAAGATGGAAGCCATCACCTCCGGCGACCTCGATTGGGCAGCCATCATCCAGCGCTTCGGCACGATGCTCCAGGCGCTCGCCGATACCGCGCGCGCCCATTTCGGCGGCTCCATCACCTACTCGGATACGCCCGACATGGATTTCACCTGGGATGCCTTCGATATCATCAGCATCGACCACTACCTGAGCAGCGATACCAGGGACACGTACATCGACATCATCGACACCCTGGCCGCCACCGGCAAACCGGTCTGGGTGGCAGAGTTCGGAAGCCCACCCTGGCACGGCGCTTCCGAAGCCGGCGGCATGGCCTGGGACATCATCGATTACGAGGCTGTTCCACCCCGGATCGTCGATGGCATCGTCCGCGACGAAGACGAGCAGGCGCGCGCCATCATCGAAACCCTGGAATACATCAGCCAATCCCAGGCGGAACGCGCCTACCTCTACGAATTCATCACCACCGGCTCCACCCGCGGCGCCGATCCCCGATACGACTACGATCTCACCGGATATGGCATCGTCTCGACATGGGGGCCGGAGCACGATCAGCCCTATGAAACCACCGGCCACTGGGAACCCAAGGTGGCATTCCATCGCCTGGCCGAATGGAACCTGGCCCAGCAGGACGCCGGTTGAGCGGCGGTGAGGTCCGGGGCGACAGGGAGTCGCCCGCTACGAGGGATGACGGTCGGTGAGGGAATGCGCCGCCGCGACCAGGTCGATGGCGGGACCCTCCCATGCACGCGCGAAGGGTTGTCGCCCCGTTCCCGAGGTCGCCCAAACGGCGCGCGCGGCGTACCATATCCACACGCGAGGACATCGCCCCATTTGAACCAACGCAATCTTTCTACCAGGAGCAACCACGCATGACGGACCGGGGCCGAGACATCTGTGAGACCTGCAACGGCACGGGCCGGGTGATCGACGAGACCCAGGCCGGGGAGCCGGTCGCCACCTGTATGGTGTGCAAGGGCAACGGCTGGATCCAGGCCGGCCAGGAGCAGCCGAAGAAAGTCAACGAGGGGTGGCTCCAGGCGCCCAAGCGATCCCGGTAGCGGCCACCGCGGACCAGTACCGGCGCCGGCGGGTACGGCATGACGGGACACATGGGGCGAACGTTCATTGCGTGGCCCGTCGCCAGGGCGTACCATGACGTCATGAGAGTACGTATACGCTTTACACTGTGTAGTGAAGAACGCTTCGATGGATAGGCAATACACCTGCCCCAATTGCGATGCCCCGACCCAGGAAGGCGATGCCTACTGTGGGCAGTGTGGCGCGTCGCTGCGGGCCGCGCCGGCGGCGTGGAACTGGCCCGCGCCTCCAGCCAATGGGGTGGTGAAGAGCAACGGGAACGGCAACGGGCATCATACCGAATTCGACATAACCTCGTCCGAGGAGCTCGCCGTCGCGGAGGCTCCCGCCAGCGACACGGCGGTCGATCCGGAGGCCGAGCCCGCGTCGCCGGCCAGGCGGGCGGAGGTCGGCGACGCGGAGCCGTTCGTGCCGCTGGACGTGCCGGTGCAGGACGAGCCTCCGCGGCCGGGCGGGTTGCGGCGGTTGTTGCCGCTGGGCAGGTTCCGGCAGGGCTGAGCGTCCGCCCGGAAATTCCGGCCATCCCCCAGGCACACCGGTTTCGCGCTCCCTACACTTCAGGGATGGGCGGCAACGGCGCCGCCATGCATCCAGCGACGGAGCGAACGTCATGTCCCACGAGCAATCAGGGCCCACACCCGGCGGACCGGTCATCATGCGGACGTCCAGCGATCCCGGCTGCCTGGTGCGGGTGCTGTGGTTCCTGCTGGTGGGGTGGTGGCTGTCGGCGATCTTCATCGCCATCGGCTGGGCGCTGGTCGTCACCGTGATCCTGCTGCCGGCCGGACTCTGGTTCCTGCATCGCGTGCCGTGGGCGCAAACGCTGCGGCCGCGCACGCGCGCGTTCCATACCGAGTACCGCGACGGCGCCACGCTCGTTACCGAGACCACCATTCCGCAGCATCCGTGGTACGTGCGGCTCGTGTACATCGTGTTCATCGGCTGGTGGTGGGGCGCGATCTGGCTTTCGGTGGCGTGGGTACTCGGCATGCTGCTGATCACGCTCCC
>CAZUPA010000280.1:0-2720 GCA_964622205.1 uncultured Sphaerobacteraceae bacterium | reverse complement strand
GTTGTCGTCAACCACGAGTTCCCGCTCGACCATGATGGGCTGCTGGGAAGCCAGGCGGTTGACTGGCGTCAGGACGAGGTCGGCCAGGCCGATCATCGAAAGACCATGGTGGTCGACGGCATCATCGGCTGGGTCGGTGGCGCCGGGTTGGAGGACCACTTCAATGGCGGTTCGTTCCACGATGTCTTCGTCCGCGTCGAGGGCGACATCGTGTTGCAGATGCAGGCGGTGTTCCTGACCAGCTTTCACTCGTTCGGCGGCCCGGTTGCTTCTGGCGAAGGCGACCTTGCCGCGTATTTCCCGGAACAGCCGGACCCTGGAACCATCCGCGTCACGCTGCTCCAGAACATCCCCGGCGGTTTTGTCGCCGGCACCCAGGCATCCCGCGAGATCATCAGCAACGCCACCACCAGGCTCGACGTGATGAATCCCTACTTTACCGATCCTGGGATGATCGACCTCATCGTCGACGCCGCGAACCGTGGCGTGGATGTCCGCCTGCTCGTCTCGGAAAAATCCAACAACGCCCCGGCGGACGCCGCGCTCAAGCATCAGTACGGCCGGATGCTCGATGCGGGAATCGAAATCTGGGAGTTCCCCGCTACGATGCACGCAAAGGTCACCGTGGCTGACGATGACGTCATCATCGGCACCATCAACTACGATGCGTGGTCGCTCTATCGCAACCTCGAAATCGCCCTGCTGTTCGAGGATGCCTCGGTCGCCGACGACGCCGTCCAGCAGTTCGTCGAACCCGACATTGACCGGTCGCAACCTGGGGAGGAGCCAACCGGATTCCAAAACACATTCCGCGGCTGGTTCTGGGACAAGTTCACCTATTTCCTGTAACGGTCAGTCGCCACCGTCAAGCGATATCGCCGGATGCGTCCTCCAAACTGGATGCGCGTCCTCGAACGCGATCGCGTGCCGTACCAGGTCCACATCGCCCAATGACCGCCCAACAAGCTGGATTCCCACCGGCAACCCTCCCGGAGTGAATCCGCATGGGACGGAAATAGCGGGCAGGCCGGTGGCGGTCACATACCAGCAGGATCGCATCCACCCAAGGTAATCGTCCTGGACTTCTCCGGCCACGGCTTCCGGATGATTCCACTCCACCGGGAACGGCGCCACCTGCACCGCCGGCATCGCCAGCAGGTCAGCCGACTCGAACACCTCGACGAAACGCGCATGGAGCCGCGTCCTGGCCGTGTAAGCATGGTGAATATCGGCCGCCGTCAGGTCCAGGCCCATCTCCACGTTGTCGATCACGTTCCGGCTGAGATTCCCGCGATTGTGGCGATAGTCATCACCGTGCCTCTGCACCATGTCCCACGCTCGAAGCACCCGGAACGCTGGCTCGGCGCCTTCGAAATCGAGGTCGATGTCGTTGACCTCGGCTCCAAGCCCCGCGAGCACTGGACGGCCGGAACCTTCGAGAACGGCGGTTACGTCGGCCTCGACGGGGATGCCGCCAAGGTCCGGCGACCACCCGATCTTCACGCCCGCGAGGTCGAGCCCTACCGGCGACTCCGCCAGCTTGGCGAAGGCACTTCCGTCACCTGGCAGGCTGTTCGGGTCGCGCGGATCGAACCCGGAAATCACCGAATGCAGGAGCGCCGCGTCGCGAACGGTCCTGCCCATCGCCCCCAGCACCGACATGCTGACCCATCCCGTGGCCACGGGCGCTCGCGAGACGCTGCCAATCGACGACCGGAAGCCCACCACGCTGTTGAACGACGCTGGATTCCGCAACGATCCGCCCAGGTCGCTCCCATCAGCCACACTCACCATGCCACAGGCGAGCGCGGCGCCCGCCCCGCCGGACGATCCACCGGCGGTGCGTCCCTGATCCCAGGGATTCAGCGTGGCGCCGAATACCGGGTTGAAGGTGTGCGATCCAGCGCCATGCTGCGGAACATTCGTCTTGCCGAGCCGTATCCCACCAGCCTCGCGCATCTTCGCCACCATGGCGATATCCTCGTCCGGAATCCAGTCCGCCAGGTCCGGGCTGCCCATCGTCGTCCGCATGCCCTTGGTCGCCACCAGGTCCTTGTGGGCCATCACCAACCCATGCAGTGGCCCAGGATCGTCGCCCCTGGCGAAGGTGGCGTCGGCCTCATCAGCCTGGCGCTCCGCGCCTTCGACATCCATCGTCACAATCGCGTTGATCGTGGGGTTTGTTCGCTCGATCCGCGCCAGGCATGCGTCGAGCAATTCCCGGGCCGAGACTTTCCGCTCCCGGATCAGCGCTCGTTGAACAACAGCGGGCGACAGGCAAAGGTCACGGTCATTCGTAGGCATGTCCACGGCGCAAACTCTCCATTACGACTTGAACCGGGCTGACTATATCCGGCATTGTCCGCCAGCATGCAAAAGACCGCTACACCGGACATGCCGGCGGAAACGGAAAAGCCCCGGCCGAAATGTACATCGCGACCAGGGCCCCGCCGATATCCGCGCCTATGGACGCACGATCTCACCGTCGCGCAGCCTGATATCCGGCCACGCCCCATTGATCGCATGCTCGGGGAACGGATATGTCGCGGCCAGTTCCTCGTTGATGTCGATGCCCAGGCCCGGCTGGTCATTCGACCACAGCGCCCCTTCACGGAGTTCTGGTGTCCCCGGGAATACCGCTAGGGTCCGCTCACCCCAGATCGTCGCTTCCTGGATGCCGAAGTTGGACGACGACAGGTCGAGCGCCAGGTTCGCGGCGT
>CAZUPA010000279.1:0-2720 GCA_964622205.1 uncultured Sphaerobacteraceae bacterium | reverse complement strand
CATCGCTATCGCCAAGATACACCGTGCGTATCCCCGGCAGGGTTTCCGGACGATCGGTGAGCAGCTTGAGCTTGAGTTCTCCCCGCACGCCGTGGGTTCCGGCAATCACGCCGACCGTCAGCTTGATCGAGGCGAGCGCGTCGTTCGGGTCTGGCCCTGGGGTGTCGATCAGCGCCCTTATGCCCTTGCGCTGGCGTGGAGCGCTCGCCTTCGGCGCGGACGTGCGCGATCGGACACGCGAAACACCGGCGGACGACGTATCGCCGTCCGCCGGTGGAACCTGTTCATGGTCTGGCTTGGAACTGTCCGTCACCGTGTGTGTCAACTCTCGATATCGAGGCTGACCCGAAGGTGATGGCGCGATCCCGCGATCAACAGCACGGTGCGGATCGCCTTCGCGATTCGACCGCCGCGGCCAATTACCTTGCCAAGATCGTCTTCGGGCAGCCGGAGCTGGATGTATACGGACGATCCGCGACGTTCAAGTGTAATCTCGGCCGCGTCCGGATCGTCGACGAGGTGTTGCACCAGGAAACTCACGAGTTCCCGGAGCGATTCAACAGCCTCTTCGTCGGCTTCGGCGGGCTCGGAAACCGCCTCCTCGTCGACGACCGCGTCATTCGAAAGCCGCAGCGCTTCGGAAGCGTCGCCGGTCGACTCTGGCACCTCGATGTCGTCGCGTTCGTCCGTCATACGCTTTAGGATGCGTCCGCGACGGCTGCTTCAGGCGCAGCCTCGCCGGCGGTGACGCCAGCGCGCTTCAGCAGGCCGGCAACGGTTTCCGACGGCTGCGCGCCAACGCTCAGCCAGTACTGAACGCGCTCGGCATTGACCTTGACGGTCGCCGGCTCGGTCAGTGGGTCGTAGTGTCCGAGGATTTCGATGAACCGGCCGTCTCGTGGGGAGCTATGCTCGGCCGCGACAATCCGGTAGCTGGGGCGCTTCTTGGCGCCGGTACGACGAAGACGAAGCTTGATCACGTGCGACTCCTGATGAAGGGAACGGCCAGTAAGGTGGGCCGCGGTCGGTATTGGCTATTCGGAACAGCGATCGAAACCGGCCGTCTTCCGGCCTGGAGCGAGGTTCAAGCAGGAATGGGCTGCACTACGGCCCTTCCGGTCGTCCGCAATAACGACCAGGTCTGGACATCTGCCTGGCGTCCGGACTTGCGAGAACCTGGGTTTCGCGTGCCTTGCAATCCCCGTGTCTCCTGGGGTTTCGCATGCACAACGCATTGACCACCCGTGGGCAGTCACGAACCGTGATTCTAGCACACAGCGGCGGGCGGAAGCGAAATTCGGTTGGATGCTCGGTTGTCGGGATGAGTGGATTTGGAAGGGTTAGGACTGGACGGGCTTGGTCGCCGGCATGATCGAACCGTGGGAGGCGGGTATCACGTCACAGGAGTCCTGGCCGCAGCAGACGCCAACGACCGCGGTGGTGAGGGAGGGGGAGAAGCCCAGTTTGCGGGCCCGGTCGACGATCTGCGACGGATCCTGCCGTTCGACGAGCGCCTCGGCGACAACGAGGCTTGGGCGCAGGTGATGCATGGCGGATTTCGCGGGCATGGTCATGTGAGGTAGGGTTCCTTTCATATGTGTAACAAATGTGTATCGAAAAATGCGGCGCCCTCAGCCATGAGCGGCGGTGGTCATGGTCTTTCCTCGGATGGCCACCCCTGCCAGTCCTTGGTTCAACTTAACCCTATATTAGCGATCGAAAAGCGCGTTCGCAAGACCTCGATCATGTTTCATGGAGGCTAAACTGTACGTACACGGAAGAGTGGTCAAGTGAATCGAAGCCCTGCCTTAGACATCGTGTTCAATGGCTGAATATGCCAATCAACCGCTCGCGGCCAGGGGCAGGAAGCGCGCCATGTAATCGCGGAACTCCTCCACTTCCCGCGCGATTCGCGCCTCGTCCCACCCGAGCGCAACGCGCGCGACCCCGGCCACGCCGGCCAGGCTGTCGAACCCAGCATCGGCATCGTATCCGATCATGGTCCGACGCATGATCGCGTCGGTCAGGCTGGCCGCGTGTTCCTCGACGAAGGCAAACGCGATCGTCGCCCCGATCGCGCCCGTTCGCCCGCTGATGACCGTTCGCAGCTCTGGATTCTCCTTCGCCAGCGCCACCACGCTCGTCGCCCGGGTTCCGTAGACCCGAACCAGGAACGAAGCTGACGTTTCGCTTAGCCAGTCAGGCCGGTTCCCGGAGAACTCGCGGGCGAATACCGCCGGTTTGTCTGGCGCGCCAGGCAGCGGAACCGTGCCCGTGGTCGACGCCGGCAGCGACTTTCCCAGCATTTCCCCCACCGTATCGACCGTTTGCTCGCTGAGGTTACGGAATGTGGTGAGCTTCCCGCCGATGATGGACAGCAATCCCCGCACCTTCGGCGCGTGGTTGTGAATGATGTGCTTCCGCGTGATGCCGCTCTCGGCGCCGTCCTGGTTTGGCAACGGCCGCAGCCCCGCATAGGCATACCGCACTGAGTCTCGCGTCAGGCCGCTTGCCGGTATCGCGATGGATGTCTCGCCGACCAGATAGGAAATCTCGGCTTCCGTTGGCACGACCTTGTCGGGATCGCCTTCGTAGCGATCGTCGGTGGTCCCAATCAGGTACAGGCCATTCCACGGGATGATGAAGTACGGGCGCCCGTCGCTCTTTGCTTCGATGTACATCGCATCGGCCGGAGCCCCAGGGAACGGTTCCACCACGAT
>CAZUPA010000278.1:0-2728 GCA_964622205.1 uncultured Sphaerobacteraceae bacterium | reverse complement strand
CAGGTCCAGTCGCGACTGGCCGGTGGTGACCGAGCGATCGAGTTCGTTGACGGCCAGGATCATCGCGTTCAGCGCGTCCGTCGAATCCGCCAGCGCCCGCGCCATGAGCCACGACACGCCATGCCGCGCGCCATGTGTCACGCCCACCCGCGACAGCCCGAGCGCGTCGACCGTGTCGCGAACCGTGTCGGCGAAGGCGGGCGTCGCATGGGGACCAAGGACGAGGATGCTCCCCAGGTGGGTATGGCCTTCCATGTACCCGATTCCATCGAGGGCGTGGCCGATCTCCCCTGGCTGGAGTCGGAGATTGTCCCTGCACACCAGCCCATCGCCGGATTCGCCACGCACGTCGATTTGCAGGCGCATCCCGGCGTAGGTAAAGGGCGTGTCCTCGGGATCCCAGCCCGGCGTGACGTTCTCGGCGAAGAACCCCTGGGCGTCTGGCGCGCCCACGATCCGCATCCGCTGGCGAAAGTCGGCGTCGCGGTACGCGATCGTCTGCTCGGGGATGTACTCCACGCGGCTCCCCGCCCGCAGCGTGAGGTCGATCTCCTGAACCGCCGGCTCGTTGGGCGTCCGGTAGACGCGGGTTGCGCCCTGGGAGGCAAGCAGCAGGTGCGCTCCAGGAAGCGCCTCGACCGCCAGCCTGTAGATCTCCCCGAAGTACGCGCCGCCCGGATTCACGACGATGTAGGTGACCTGGCCGGAATCGTCCATGTACAGCGGCTGCATCAGCCGCAGCACGCCGGAGCTGTCCGTCTTCACCGGGCGTGTCTGGCGCCCGTGCCGGGCCACCGAGAGGTCGATCCAGCCCGCGACATCGGCCGGCTTCGCGCTCCGGAACCCAAGCGTGGCCTGGCTCATACGAGATCCGTCATCAGCACGTCGCGGTGCAGCCAATCGATGACCTCGTCCAGCCCTTCGTCCGTCTTCAGGTTCGTGAACACGAATGGATGCTCGCCACGAACCCGCTCGGTGTCGCTCTTCATGACGTCGAGGTTCGCGCCAACGTAGGGGGCGAGATCGGTCTTGTTGATGACGAGCAGGTCGGACCGGATCATGCCGTGGCCGGCCTTTCGCGGAATCTTCTCACCCTGGGCCACGTCGATGACGTAGACGGAAAAATCCACCAGCTCGGGGCTGAAGGTGGCCGAGAGGTTGTCCCCACCCGACTCGATGAAGAGCACCTCCAGGTCGGGATGGCGCCGTTGCATCTCCTCCACCGCCGCGTCGTTCATCGACGTGTCCTCGCGGATGGCGGTATGCGGGCAACCGCCCGTTTCGACGCCGATGATGCGGTCTTCGGGCAACACGCTGGTCGCGGCCAGGATCCTGGCGTCCTCTATGGTGTAAATGTCATTGGTGATCGCCGCCATCGAAATCCTGTCCGCCATCCGGCGGGTGATGCGCTCGATCAACTGGGTCTTGCCTGCCCCCACCGGGCCGCCGACTCCCACGCGAACTGGGCCACCATCGTTCAACATTGGGTCCCTCCTAACTCATGAACATGCGCGCGCGCAGGCGCTCGTGCCGCATCTGCGCGATCTCGAGGCCGGGCGCAACCGCCCCCAGGTCGTCGTGGTCGAGGGTGTGAACGATGTCACGGGCGCGCCCGATCCACTCGTGGGCGGCGGTGATCACGCGCTGGCCGTCCGACTGGCCGATAGGGATCGCGCGAACCGCGTTTTGCGTCAGCGAGCCCACCGCCCCGGTGAGATGGCCAACCAGGGCATCGTCGAGCGACACCCCGAAACGCAGAGTGATGCGCGCGAACTCCAGCGCGGGGTGGGCATGCTCCACGTCGGTAGGAGGAACACCCAGCGCCTCCTCGCCAATCCGGCGAACGCGCTTGGCCATCGCGATATCGGCCGCCCTGACCTGGGCGGGAATGGTGACGGCCACGGCGAGATCCGCGAGTTCGGCGCCGTCCACGCCCTCGTACGCCATCCGCATCAGGAGCGCGTCGGTGTACGTGAGCTGGTTGGCGACGTACACCTTCAACCAGCCCATGAAGGATTCCGCGTCGTGAATCTCGCCACGATTGAGATACTGCTCGAAGCCAAATGAATGGCTGAAGCCACCGGTTGGCAGCGCGGAATCGCTCAGTTGCAGCAGCAGCGCGAGCGGGTTCAATGCGTATGCTCACTATGGCGAAACGGGACTGGCATCACACGGTCCCGCCGCTCGTACGGCACGCCAACCGAGTCCAGATACTGAACGACGGTATGGTCGTACTGAACCACCATCACTTCCGCCCCGTACTCGGAGTCCTTGTCGAAGAACTGCGCCTGCAGGTGACGGTTCCCCAGGCTATGGGCCACGACCGCCATTTCCAGGATCGAACGCGCCTCGATCACCAGCACGTCCGACGCCTCGACCCGGACCACGATCGCGTTGCCATCCTCCTGGAGCAGCACGTCGCCGTCCTTCAGGTCGGGCGCGTTCGACGGCAGGCGGATACCCACCTCGCGGTCGTGATCGGTGCGCACGCGCTGGATGCGCTTGACCAGGCGATCGCTGGGCATCGTCACCGTTTCGATGTGAATGCCTTCCGGCAGGGGACTCTCATGAATGTTCCCCTGGAGTTCGTATACGAGCATTGCCTGGCCTCTCCATTGAGCTGGCTGCATGACCTGAATGGCACGGATTCCGAGAGTTTCAAGAGCCCAATGACCTGGTAGCGGCGGAGTTTATCTCCGCCCATTACCAGCGAGCCAACGACAGGTCA
>CAZUPA010000277.1:0-2734 GCA_964622205.1 uncultured Sphaerobacteraceae bacterium | reverse complement strand
TGCGACTTCTCCTGGAATGGGATGCTGTTCGGCCACCAGTACGGAAGGGCTAACCGGCATGACCATACACTTCAACAGCCCCGAACCTGCCGGTGTATGCTCTTCCCACGAACTCCCCGGCCATCGAGAACCGTGTTGGAATCTCGACCTGGCCGGTGTATGGGCTCCCTGGCTGGCATGGCGAATGTCGTCGCATCCAATCCGGCTGCGGCGGGAAGGACGGCGGCCGCTCGGTTCGGAGTGTTTGTCAGGCGGTCGTGATACCGGTGAAACGGGACGTGAATGCCTCCATGCTGCGCCGGATCGAATCGATCTCCGGCAGCGTGGTGTGGTCCTGTTCGAGGATCAGGTAGTCGAGATTGGGCAGGCTGGACCCGGCATCGATGATGTCCTGGATTGGCAGGATACCCGTGCCGATCTCGGTGAAGCAGAGCTTCTCCTTCCGGTCCTCAAACAGGCTCATGTCGATGTTCTCGGTCGGTGCGATCACGCCATCGAAGAGGTTCAGCGGCTGCGGGGCGGCTTCCGGGAAGTCCTTCTGGTGCAGCAGGACGATCCGCTCCGGGTGTCGGCGTATCCATTCGATCGGGTCCTGGCCGCCCCGGTACATCCAGTAGGTGTCGAGTTCGAGGAAGACCAGCTCTGGATCGGTGTTGGCCAGGATGATGTCGTAGACACACTCGTCGCCAAAGCGCTGGAACTCCTGGAAGTGGTTGTGATAGTAGAACCGCATGCCACGCTCGCGGGCAAGATTCCCGACCCGGTTGAAGGTCTCGCATCGCCGGAGCACGTACTCACGGTCGCCATACGGAAAGAACTCGATATCGCAGCCGAACTGGGTGCTGCCAAGTTCGGCCTGGTAGTCCAGCACTCCGGGCAGGATATCCACGTCCAGGGGATTGATGTGGCAACCCACGATGGACAGGCCGAGCGCGGCGAGTTGCTCCCGAAGCTCGCGGGCGCTGACGCCGAATCCGACGCCGGGATCGTTGCGGGCGTTGTGGTTGGCCGCTTCCAGGTGGGTGAAGCCGGCGTTGGCGACCTCGGCGAGGGTGCCCCACGGGTCGCGCTTGAGCGATTCGCGCACCGAGTAGAGTTGGAGTCCGACCTTCAGGTCCATGATGGCGCTGCTTTCATTCGCGTGGCGGGCGATCGTGACGGCGATTGTACCAACTCGCGCCGTGCGGCCGCGTGACGACGTTGCCGGGCTTGGTACGCGGTTGAAGCACCAGTAGGGGAGTCCTAGCCGGCCAGCGAATATCGTGTTGGAACGGGAGCGTGGCCGGCGTATGGGCTCCCTGCCTACTCAGTTCAGCAGGTGCAGGTCGCGGGCGGTGGCGACGGCCTCGGTGCGGTTCCGGGCCATGAGCTTGCCGGTGATCTGGTGTACATGCGCCTTCACCGTGCCCTCGGCGATGTACAACGCACCGGCGATTTCGCGGTTGGAGCGGCCATCGGCCATCAGGCGCAGGATCTCGACCTGGCGGCCGGTCAGCGGTTCGGGAAGCGCACGCTGGGCGGGCGGAGCCGCCTCGGATGTCAGCGGACCCATCGACCGGCCAAGCAGGTCGAGCACGAACCGGCGATCCGCTTCATCGAGGAGGTCCCGATCCCTCGCCAGGTCGCGGAGCAGCGCGTGCAACTCCGGGCCCTCGTTCCGGAATACCTGGGTGAAACCCTCCGGCCGGGCGTAGTGAATCGCCAGGCACAATTCGGCGTTTGCGTCCTGGATATCGCCGCGCATCGCGAGCGCGCGCGCCAGCACGATGTGCATTTCGATCGCCTGGCGCATCCTACCGTCGGTCCCGGCATCGTCGATCAGGCGGCAAAGAAGGTTAGTCGCCCCGTCCTCGTCGCTGGCCAGGGCCATGATCCGGGCGAAGGTGGCCTGCTCTTCCTCGCCGCGGGATGGATCGGCCTCGTCGTCAACCGAGAACCCGCTGTTGCGGGCCCACCGCATCGCGGCTGCCGTGTCCCCTTGCCGCAGGTCCAGACGGGCGATCCGTCCTCCACGAACAATCGGCGTGAAAATCTCCTCGGCCCGCCGGAATTTCTCCCGGGCGCCATCGGGATCGCCGGTGGCCCACAGGTAGTTCGCCAGGGCGACGTAGGCGTTCATCAGCATCTTGGCGTCGCCAATGCGCTGGATAATCGGGATCGCCTGGTCGAGATAGCCCTTCGCCGCCTGAAGCTCTCCCCGTTCCAGCAGCAGTTCCGCCTTCGTCACCAGCAACGCGGCCAGCGTGGTTCCACCCGGTGATTCCTTCCCGTGAACCAGGTCCAGATCCTCGTCCACGATCGCTTCCGCCTCGCGAAGGCGCCCCTGGGCCAGGCGGGTGAGCGCGCCGTAGCGGCTTCCCCAGCGAGCGGCCTGCTCGTTGTTGTGCAGGCGTCCCAGGCGGGCGGCTTCGGCGAACGTGTCCGTCGCGGTGTCGAGGTCGCCGAGCGCGCGGTAGGCGAATCCCATGCTGAGCATCACGTCGCTGTACACCTGGGCCTGGGCGATCGGGTCCAGCAGGTCGAGCGCCCGCCGCCCGAAGGTGATCGTCGCCCGGTCGTCGCCCTTGTAGGCGGCCACCCGCGCCTGGACCGCCGTGAGGAGAGCTTCCCACTCCGTACGGTTGTGCGGGGAACTGGCCTCGTCCAGGTCGGCCCAGGCCCGGTTGAGCAACCGTTCGGCGTGGTCGATCCTGCCCACGGTGGTGAGGGCCCAGGCATAGACGCGGACGATGCC
>CAZUPA010000276.1:0-2748 GCA_964622205.1 uncultured Sphaerobacteraceae bacterium | reverse complement strand
CCAAACAGGTACCGCTCACCCGTGTGGGCGCGGAAGCAAGGGAAGGTACGGGGCGGCGGCTCCGGCCTGCCTGAGCCCGCATTCCATGGAGCGCGAACCGGGGGTCTGGAGCCCCATGTGCGGCAACCTCCCCCATTTCTGAACAATCAAGGCCCGGGAACCGGGGCATTGTGTTTGCGCCCGGATCGGATACCCTGCACTACCAAATCTCCCGATCTTTCTCCCGGTTCCGCTCCCCGCTTTCAGCAAGGACAACGCAGGTGACTCACACGCACACGGTCGTCTTCGCATTCGAATCGCAACACCCGCGCCAGCAGCAGATCGAAGGGTCCCCGCTCGACGGCACGGTGAACATCCGCGAAGTCCACTGGACACGAGACATGCCGCCAGACGAACGAGCCGCTCGCTTCGACGTCGCGCTTCCGGGCGCGGACGCCATCGTCGTCGCCCCGTGGATCCGGAACATCCCCCCTTTCACCCCCGAGCGGTGGGAACTCGCGTCCACGGTGAAGGTCATCGCCGGCACGTTCGACAACCGCTTCGGCGGCTGGCTCGATGTTGGCGACGCGAATCGGCGCGGCGTTCCCGTGATCGACACCTCGCGGAGCATGACGCCCTCCGTCGCCGAGTTCGCCCTGGCGATGACGCTCAACCTGATCCGCGACATCCCCGCGGCCGTCAACATCGTACAAACCGGCGACTGGCCGGATGGACACTGGGATCAGCCGGGATTCGTGTACGGGGACCTGACCGGCCGAAAGGTCGGCCTGGCGGGGTTTGGCAGCATCAATCGCCGCTACGCCGAGCTGGTCGCTCCCTTCCACTGCGATGTCGCCACCTGCGACCCGTTCGTGGACCCAGCGGTGCTTGAAAAGGCGGGAGTCCGCCCGGTCCCGACGCTGGAGGACCTGGCCGCCCAGAGCGAGGTCTTCATCATCGGCATCCCGCCCACCCCCGCCACCCAGGGAATCATCTCGGCGCCGGTGATCGATGCGTTGCCGAAGGGCGCGCTGCTGGTGCTTGTCACCCGCATGGCCGTGGTCGAGCAGGAAGCGCTCTGGCGCCGGGCCCTGGCTGGCGAAATCCGCGCGGCCATCGATGTGTTTGAACCGGAGCCTCCCCCCGCCGATGCCCCTTTTCGCGACAGCCCGTACGTCATCGCCACCCCGCACATGGCGGGCAACACCAGCATCTGCCACCGGCGCTGCTTTACCACCGCCTGCGCCGATGCCCTGACGGTTCTGGACGGCGGGAAACCGGTGTACCCGGCGACCGTTTGGGACGATGCGCTGTATCGCGGCGCGTTGGCGGCTGGAACACCAGCCACCGGGCACGGTTGACCCGAGACTGGCATCATTGACGCAGACCAGCGAGCGATACGCCCGGACGCGGCCTTGCGCCCGCCGGAAAGCACTCAGCGAAAGGAAATACGGGACATGAGCATGGGACGAGCGGAACTCCTGGCCAGATTCAGGGAGAACATTGAAAAGGGCATCCCAATCATCGGCGCGGGCGCCGGCACCGGCCTCTCCGCCAAGTCCGTGGAAGCCGGTGGCGCCGACCTGATCGTCATCTACAACTCCGGCCGGTTCCGGATGGCGGGTCGCGGCTCGCTGGCCGGCATGCTGCCCTACGGCGACGCCAACGCGATCGTCATGGACATGTCGCGCGAAGTGCTGCCGGTCGTGAAGCACACACCGGTGCTGGCCGGGGTCTGCGGCACCGACCCGTTCCGCATGATGCCGGTCTTCCTCCGCCAGGTGAAGGAGGCCGGGTTCGCCGGGGTCCAGAACTTCCCGACCGTCGGCCTGTTCGATGGCGTCTTCCGCCAGAATCTCGAAGAAACCGGCATGGGCTACGGCCTTGAAGTGGAGATGATCCGGCTCGCCCACGAGATGGACCTGCTGACCACCCCCTACGTGTTCAACCCGGACGAGGCGCGGATGATGGCCGAGGCCGGCGCGGATATCCTCGTGCCGCACATGGGCCTCACCACCTCCGGCACCATCGGCGCCCAAACCGCCGTCACGCTGGAAGAAGCCGCCGTGCAGGTGCAGGCGATGCACGACGCCGCGAAGGACGTGAACCCGGACGTGATCGTCCTCTGTCACGGCGGACCGATCGCCGAGCCGGACGACGCCGCCTACATCCTCGCCAACACCACCGGCATCGCCGGGTTCTTCGGCGCGTCCAGCATGGAGCGGCTCCCAACCGAGGTCGCGATCTCGGCCAACATGAAGCGCTTCAAGGACATCTCGCTCTCCACCGGCGCCGCCTAACCGGTTCCACCGCCCACCTCACACCGAAAGGATTTCCACATGTCTTCAACACTCCAGGCCGTCGATGTCAGCCAGCTTCCCACCGCCACCTTCGACTGGGGCATCGTCAAGTGGCTCGTCACTCCATCGATCACCGAAGGCGCGAACCTCTCGTTCGGCGAGGTCATCCTCCTCCCCGGCGTCGGCCACGACCGGCACAACCACCCGGCCGCCGAGGAAATCCTCTACGTGCTCTCGGGCGAGGGCCTGCAGACGCTCAACGACGAGGAGCCGTTCCCGGTCAAGCCCGGCGACACCATCTACGTGCCGACCGGCATGTTCCACTCCACGCTGAACACCGGCTGGGCCCCGCTCCGGCTGCTCGCCCTCTACAACCCCGGCGGCTCGGAGAAGGACCTCGAAGGCCTCCCCGACTTCCGCGAATACCCGGCCGGAACACCACCAACCCTCAAGCGCTCGTAGACCACCG
>CAZUPA010000275.1:0-2809 GCA_964622205.1 uncultured Sphaerobacteraceae bacterium | reverse complement strand
AAACCACCCTCCACCACCTCGAAGCGCCAGTCCTCGCCGTACTTGTCGAGATACACCGCCGCGACGGCCGCCAACTCGCGTTCATAGCGCACCCGGGTCGCGCGGCCTTCCACCACGTAATCGATGCCGGTCACGTAGGCGTTGTTACCTGTCGTCAGCACGCAGGCATCGTTCTCCGCCAGGTTCCTCCCCTTCCGCTCCTGCTCCCCGGTGCGGATGTACAGCGCATCCTCATGCCAGGCGCAGATGAGGGGTGTCACATGTGGGCGTCCGTCCGGTCGCGCGGTGGACAGCCAGAAGATCGGGGCGGCCTCCAGCGCGGATCTTGCCTCATTCCAATCCTCCGGTGAAGCATTTGCATCGCTGTATCGGGTGTCGAGCGTGGTGGCTGGTGTCGGTCCGGTCATGGTTCACTCTCTTTTTGAACAACGCTGCGGTAACCTGACAATATCCTGGCTCAACCATCCGACCGGCGCTTCTCCATACTTGCGCGGAACTCGTCGTATCACCCTCGGAGTCCACCATGAGGAAGACCACCACCGATCCAAGCACCTACATCGCTTCCCTGACTGACGACGCCCGTGGCGACATGGAGAGACTCGACGAACTCATTTCCGGCGTCATGCAGGATCACTCGCGCGTGGTGTGGGAAGGCGTGTTCTGGGGCGGCACCGAGCAGACCATCATCGGCTACGGCAACCTGACGATGACTCAGTCCAAGGGCCGAAAGGTCGAATGGTTCTTGGTTGGGCTTGCCCTCCAGAAGAGCCACATCAGTGTCTACGTCAACGCGGTCGAGGATGGCCAATACGTCGCCGAGAAGTACAGGCAGGACCTCGGCAAGGTCAAGGTCGGCAAGTCCAGCATCGCCATCAAGCAACTCGACGACGTCAACCTCGAATCACTGGCGAAAGTCGTCACCATCGCCCGGAACCAGCTCGCGGGCACCACGACGTGAGCGCGCTCACGTCGTCCGTGACCTGGCCCCCTGCGGAACATGAAACCGCCGCCCAATCCCTGGGGCGGCGGTTTCACTCATGGAGCCGGGAAGGTCATACGGAATCCGGATCGAAGCAACGCATTCCTGGTAGCGGCGGAGTGTATCTCCGACTGGCGGCGGTGGTCCCGAATGTGTCCATCCTGGCCCGGACGTTGCCCACCCAGCCCAGGCGAAGACCAGCGTCGCCACGACCGGCTCGTTGCACTCCTGTGTCCCCGGATCCCGTATCGCTGGTTCAGGTTAGGGGCCTGCGTCCATCCCAGGACCAGGGCGCTGAGGCTTCAGACGCTGGCCTGGGTGCGGCAACCTTTCCCGTATAAGGTCGATTCATCCCCCATCTCCTGAATGAGCGGAACGCAACCTTCAGGATTCCGCCGGGGGAAGGAAGAACATGCCATGCTTCGCGGCGATGGCGATCATCGCCGGAATGTCGGGGGGAGATTGCTCCACGGCGGGCTCGTCCGTCACGAGAGTACCCGCCTCCTTGAAGAACCCCTCCATGTCATCGCCCGGAATCAGTACGATCGCGGTCTTCGCCGGTGTCTCACCCACCGCCTGGTAGGTGTGAGCGGCGCCGCTTGGCACGAACACGGTATCGCCAGCAACTGCCCGGAACGATCGCGGCGCGCCGTTCTCAATTCTCGTGAACTCGAACTCACCTTCGAGAATGGTGAATGCTTCCGACGATGGATGGGTATGAGGTGGCGGTCCGCCCCCTGGCTGGGACAACATCTCGACAACCGTAAACGCGCCGCCAGTCTCAGCCTGCGTGAGCTTGAAGGTGACAAGCTCGCCGATCACGTTGTAGGTCGCGCCGCTGTCCGCTGGTACTCGGGTAACTTCCTGGCTGGAAATGGTCTGCATGTGGTCCATGTCCTTCTGATGCTCGATCAGGGTTTCTTGTTGGCAAAGATTGTTGAGGACCCGGGACCCGTCAGTTACGCATCGGCATTCTCCCTGTTCAAATCTTCATGTCCGGCGCCTACCGGATCGCTCGCGGGCGACCAGGCGGTCCTGAGCATGTCCATCACAACGGGAAGGAGTTCGTCGAAGCGCTTCGTATCGGCGCCAAGGAACCGGCGCTTGCCAATCTGCTCGGCGGTCAGGCCGCGGCGGAGTGCCAGGAGAATATCTGTCGCCTGCTCTAACGGCACGCCCGGATTCACCGTCCCTGTCTCGATCGCATCAGCCACCATCCTCCGGGACCTGGCCAGCATCGACCGCGCCAGGTCCATCGCTTGGTCCGAAGGTGTGTAATCTGGAACCGGGGCATCGAAACCAAGATGGTAGGCAATGGGATTCGCGACCGAAAGCTTGATCCGAGATTCGAACCACGCCTCGATCTGGTTCCAGCCGGGCGAGTGCTCGCTGTAAGCCCGCTCTTCGCCATCGCGGAACATTGAATAGGCGTCCAGTGCAAGGGCGTCATACAGGGCAGCCTTGTTGGAAAAATACTCCGAAAGAGACTGTGGTCGGAGATGAACCCGCCGCGCCACCTCGTTCAGGTTCAGCGCGGCCACGCCATGCTCCTCCATCACTGCCCGGGCAGCGGCAAGAATGGTGGCCGTGATTTCCTCGCGATTGCGCCGACGGCGCTCCGCGGGCGATAGCGGTGTGGGATCGATCGGCGGCGTCATGTAAATACCCCAGTCCCTTCCATGCATCCTGTTGTCATCAGGCTACCCTGTTAGTAACAGGCTACCATGCCTGTCAACAGGGTGAGTCAGCTATTTCCCAGACGTTGCCAGGCTCCACTAGCGGCTTTCCCATCATGACCAGTCCGTCACCACCTGCGACAATGCCCGCAGT
>CAZUPA010000274.1:0-2814 GCA_964622205.1 uncultured Sphaerobacteraceae bacterium | reverse complement strand
CCGGTTCACCGCCGATGGTCACGAGCGTGGCGGTGAGTTCCCCAGGGGCTTGTTTCCGGAACTCGTCGATATCCACCCCAGCCTGCCGCGCCAGCTCATCGAGCGGCAGCGAAGGTCCGGCCGGATCACCACCGCTCCAGAACCAGGCGTACACGTCGCCATCCTCGACGACCGACGAGCTGGCCCCGCGCGTGGAGAATCGCCAGCCGTCGCCTTCCGTGCCAGCCATGTGTCGCCAGAACGGCGAATCCGGGTCGCCGGTCTGGCACATCCGTGTCCGGCAGGCGCTGACGTCGCAGCCGACATCCTCGATCTCGCAGATCGCCGAACCCATCCCGCCCATGTCGATGGTCAACAGTTCGAGCCCGCTTCGTTCGAGCAGATCGATGCCGGAGATGCTCTCCTCCTCGAATGGCACAACAACATAGGAGACCCGTCCATCGCCGTAGTCAACGAGCAGCCCCGCCACGTTGATTTCGTCCGCCGCTCCCGCCCGTGCATGGAAGATGCCCAGGAGCGCCAGGGCGAGCAGGAGCGCCCGGGCGCCAATGGCGTGGTCGGGCCGCGTGTCGCGCATGTCAGGTTGTGGCTACCGCGGTGGCCGTCGCGTTACCCAATACCGGGAACGCCTCGCCCGCCAGCGCCGGAATCGCCTGCACCGTGGAAAAGGCATTGTCCGCCGTGTCATCGGCGTTGAAGAAGAAGGCCCCGCTGGGGTTCTGGAATCCGGCCAGCACCGGTTCGAGATCGCCTACATTGCGTCCGGCGGCGACGAACGCCTGGATCGCCAGCGCCGTCGAATTGGAGTCCGGAATCGACCCTTCCAGGAGGTTATAGGTCGCGCCACTACCGGTCCACACCGCGTCCAGGTATTCCAGCCCTCCAAGCGTTACGTCGCTCTCGCCTTCGCCGGCCGCGAATAGCGCCTGCACCACCATCGAGGTGGTATTGCTGTCAACATTGGCATCGTCCGGAGAACCGTCGAAGCCCCAGCCGCCGTTGTCCGCCTGGCTCGTCGTCAGCAGGTCGATCGCTGGCTGGGGGATCTCTTCACCCACCGCCGTCAGCGCCAGAATGGCGAGGGCATGGTCGTAAAGGCCGGTCCCATAGAGGCCGGACGCTTGATCGATGCCTTGCTCGATGATCGTTAGCGGCATCACATTGGCGAATTCATGCGGATCGACGCCCACGGCCGCCAATCCGAGAATCAGCTTCGCCGCCTGGCCCACGCCCGTTTGCGCGTACACCAGCGCGTGGTCGTCGGCGGCGAGGTACTCCACCGCCGCGTCGATGGTTGCTTGAGCGTCAACCCCGCTGTTCCGGGCCGCGCCCAGCGCGCCCAGCGCATCCAGCGTAAATCCCGGATCGCTCTCGTCAGAGAAGCCGGGGAATCCGCCATCGTCGAGTTGCTGGGATTCCAGCCAGGCGACCGCCCCGTCGATCCCTGCCGCGGAAACCACCGGCGATGCACCTGGCGTCGCTTCCTGGGCGGCCACCATCTGGGCCCCACTCGCCAGTCCCAACGTCAACACAAGGAGCAATGCCAGCACTGCTCGAATTCGCCCCAGCCGCATGATCGACCCTCCAGCCTTAAAAAGAACAAGCCCGCGTCGCGCGGGCCAACAGGTGGAGGAGGAATAACGGCCAAAGCCTGGACCATTCTCCTGCTCATGGTGCATTGCCGGGACAACCACCCTGGCGATGCCTGCCTGCCCCCACTGAACGCGATGGGAACCTGACACACCTGGAGCGGGCGCTCTGGCTCCGGTCCGATCCATCGAGGATCGATATCGTCACAGTTGCGCGACAGCGCCGGATTTTCACCGGCTTCCCCCACCTGGCGATCCACATGAACCGGATCGCCCCAGGCGCAGTTGTTCAGATGCCAACGTGCTTCGGATCCAGACGATCCGTCTGGTGGGATAGTCTCACCCGGACAACCCGCATGTCAAACCCGCCAGGCTGTGCTATCGTGCGGCGTGGTTGCCATTGCAAACGCCGCTGGCATGGATGTGGTGGGAGTTTCCTCTTGGACGCGTGGCTCATTATCGGGATTGGCGTTGGCGCCCTGTTCGCGGCGACGTTTGGCAGCATGCTCGGTCTGGGAGGCGGCGTCTTCCTGGTTCCCATCCTTACCCTGTTCCTCGGCATCGACCCCAGGATCGCGGTTGGCGCCAGCGCCATCTGCGTCGTCACGAATTCGGTCGTGGGGTCCACGGTTCACATCCGCAGCGGTTTTACCAATCTCCGGTTGGCCATGCTCCTGCAGATCACCACGGCCACCGGCGCGATCATCGGGGCGCTTATCGCCCTCAAGGTCAACGCCAACGCCATCAACGTCGTCCTTGGCCTGGTCCTGATCTACTCCGCCATTTCCATGCTCCGGCAGCGCCGAACCGTGCCTCCGCCGCCCGCGCCGGATGCCGCCGATCCGTGGTCGCTGCGTTCGTCCTACGCCGATCCAGCCACGCGCGCCACCGTCGAGTACATTCCGCAACGCATGGAAACCGGCATGGCAATCAGCGGAGGCGCCGGGGTGCTCTCCGGCATGCTTGGCATCGGCGGTGGCGCGATCCAGGTGCCGCTGATGAACCTCCTCATGAGAGTGCCGGTCAAGGCGGCCGCGGGCACCAGCTCGTTCATGGTGGGGCTGACCGCCGTCGCGACCGCCGCCGTCTTCTACTCGCATGACCAGATCGACCCCCGGGTGGTTGTTCCCGCGATGGCCGGCATCTTCACCGGCGCCCGGCTCGGCTCCCAGATCACCCGGCGCATGCAAACCCAGCGCCTGGTCGTCGTCTTCGTCGTCGTGCT
>CAZUPA010000273.1:1419-2835 GCA_964622205.1 uncultured Sphaerobacteraceae bacterium | reverse complement strand
CGCCACGTCGATGCTCGTCGCCCGCGCGAGGTGGTGTCCCAGCAGGAGACGCGGGCTGCCCTGGATTCCTTCCAGCGCGCGCTCGAAACCGGGGACCTGCAGGGTCTGCTGAGCGTGCTTGCTCCGGACGCCGTGTTCATCGGCGATGGTGGCGGAATCAAGTCGGCGGCGTTGATGCCGATCGTTGGCGCCGAGCGGGCGGTTCGCATGCTTACCGGTGGCCTGAGCAAGTTCAAGGGCGCGATTACGGCCGCGCCAACCGTGGTCAACGGCCACCCCGCGCTGCTGTTGCGGGTGGATGGCGAGGTCGACGGCATCATGGCGATGCGGGTCGAGGGTGGTCTCATTACCGGCGTTTACTACGTCCGCAATCCCGAGAAGCTGTCCCGCGTCGAAACCGAGACCTTGCTCAGCCTGCGCTAAAGATGCTCCGGCTCTAGCCGATTCGACCGCTGATCCGCCCCGCCCTCGTTTGGTTGAACGAGGGCGGGGCGGATCGTTGTTGAGACGCTGTCACAACACATTGCCTTCCGGTGTCTTGTGACCAGAGGCGAAATCGCTCGCTTTCTTGTGGTCAAGGGAGACAACATGACAGCCACGAACACCATTATCGCAACATCCGGATTGGTGAAGACCTTTGGAGCGACTCGCGCCCTGGACGGGCTCGACCTCGTTGTGGAGCCCGGCCAGGTGCATGGGTTTCTCGGGCCGAATGGCGCCGGCAAATCCACCACCATCCGGGTGCTGCTCGGGTTGCTGCGCGCCGACGCGGGCCGGGTGGAAATGCTCGGTGGCGACCCATGGAACGATGCGGTTTTCCTGCACAGGCGGTTGGCGTACGTGCCGGGAGACGTCGAACTCTGGCCGAATCTCACCGGCGGCGAGGCAATCGACCTGCTCGGCCGGCTCCGTGGCGGACTGGACCTGGAGCGCCGGGCTGAGTTGATCGAACGGTTCAATCTCGACCCGACCAAAAAGGGCCGCACCTACTCAAAGGGCAACCGCCAAAAGGTTGCGCTGGTGGCGGCACTTGCCTCCGGAGCGGAGTTGCTATTGCTCGATGAGCCAACCTCCGGGCTGGACCCACTGATGGAGGTGGTGTTCCAGGACGTCATCCGCCAGGTGAAGGCGGAAGGGCGGACGGTTCTGCTCTCCAGCCATATCCTGGCCCAGGTGGAGCAACTTGCCGACCGGGTCAGCATTATCCGGCAGGGAAAAGTCGTGGAATCCGGCACCCTTGCCGGAATGCGGCGCCTGACCCGCACCACTATCGAAGCCGAAACCATCTGGCCGGTTTCCGGCCTTGAGCGATTACCCGGTATTCACGACCTGGAGGTCACCGGCGACCGTGTGCGGTTCGCGGTGGAAGGTGAATCCCTCGACGACGCGGTCCGGACGCTGGGTCAGTTCCAGATC
>CAZUPA010000273.1:0-1319 GCA_964622205.1 uncultured Sphaerobacteraceae bacterium | reverse complement strand
ACCGAGTTGACCAGGACCGAAGAGCAGCGGCAGGATCTCCTCCGGATCATGGAGGGAGGAGTCGGCGCCATTATGGGACCTGGCTACGGCCGTTACGACATCACCGCCGAACGATACGTCGCCGGTGTCTACGGGTTGTTCTTCTTCATACTGGCCGCTCTGATGAGCATGCAGCTGGTGTCCCGGCACACCCGGGTCGAGGAGCAGAGCGGACGGGCCGAACTTGTCCGGTCCAGTGTGGTGGGGCGGTACGCGCAACTCACCGCGACACTGATCGTCGCGGTTGGCGCGAACGTGGCATTGGCGCTGATGCTCGGCGGCGTCATGATCGCCCATGGCCACGACCGCGCTGACGGTGTGTTGTTTGGAGCCAGCGTCGGTGCGGTTGGGTTGGTCTTCGCCGGAATCACCGCCCTTACCGTCCAGGTCACCAAGTATTCCCGCACCGCAACCGGGATCGCGGGCGCTGTCCTCGGTGCGGCCTGGGCCGTGCGGGCCGCGGGCGACATGATCAGGGACTATGGCAGCCCGCTGTCGTGGTTCTCGCCGCTCGCCTGGTCGAACCAGACCCGGCCATTCGTGGATGGCCGGTGGTGGCCACTGCTGCTCTCGGTTGGGCTCGCAATGACGACGACGACGGCCGGTTACCTACTGTCGGCCCGCCGGGATGTCGGCGCGGGCATGATTGCCGTCCGCCCCGGGATGCCGGTGGGGGCGCCATGGCTCAGGTCACCGTTCGCGGTCGCGTTCCGGCTGCAACGGTCCACCGTGATGTGGTGGACGGTGGCGCTCTCGGCGTTCGGGTTCATGCTTGGAGCGCTCGGCGATCAAATAGCCGACCCCGCCGAAATGAGCAAGAGCCGGATCGAGATGTTCGGCGGGTCGGTGGACACCTTGCTCGACGGCTACCTCGGCATGATGTCACTGGTTATGGCGGTCATCGCGGGAATCATGGTGGTTCTCGGCGTACAGGCGGTGCGTTCGGAGGAGACCGAGGGCCGGGCCGAACCGGTGCTGGCGACCGCGACCAGCCGCTGGGCCTGGTTTGGCGGTTACCTGGCGGTGATGTCGCTGGGCCTGGTCGGGCTGCTGCTGATGGCTGGTTTCGCCACCGGGACCGGTGCGGCTGTCGCGGTGGGCGATGGCTCCTATATCTGGAGCGTGACCCGGGCGTACCTGGCCCACGCTCCTGGCGTGCTGGTCGTGCTCGGGATCGCGGCGTTGCTGTTTGGCGTGCTGCCAAGAGCGATCGGCGTGACCTGGGCCGTGGTCGGTTACAGCCTGTTCGTTGGGCTTTTCGGGACGACGATGGACCTTCC
>CAZUPA010000272.1:0-2853 GCA_964622205.1 uncultured Sphaerobacteraceae bacterium | reverse complement strand
CCCTCAAGTAACCAGCCGGTACCGGTAGTACCGGGCGCGGCTGAGCGGGTTGTGTCTCGGTGCCGTGACAAGGTTGCCACTCCGTTGGGCCGGATCGAATGCGGTCGGAGCCTTCATGCTACCGCGCGGTGGTTCTATCCGTGTAAACGACGACGTGGCGAAAGGGTATCAGATTCCGGTCAGCGGTAGGTCGCTTCGACCGTCACCGGGACGTTGACCGATTGCGAGATGAAGCACTTCTCGTGCGCCTCATGGTGGAGGCGATCGGCCAGCGCCTGGTCGGAACCGGGCGCGAGCACGATTTCGGGGCGGAGGACGACGCTGGTGAAGCGTCCTCCTCCATCGGCCGATTCCGTCATCACGCCCTCGGCGCGGTCGACGTACTCCATCACGGCGATGCCGGCCTTCCCGCAGAGCGAGAGGTACCACAGCATGTGGCAGGCCGAGAGGGACGCCACGAGGAGATCCTCCGGGTTGTGGCGGGCCGGATCGCCCCGGAAGGCGGGATCGGAGGAGCCGGGGATGACCGGCTTGCCCTCGACCGCGATGTCGTGGTTGCGGCTGTGGTTGCCGCGTTTCGAGGTGCCGTTGCCTGGGTTGCCGGTCCAGGTGACGGTGGTGACGTAGTGATGTTCGGCGCCGTTCATCGATGCTCCCGTGGGGCGTGTCAGCGAAGTTCGTCGGGGTCCTGGAGTTCGTCGTGGATCCAGCCGACGTAGCGGTCGGCGGAATAACGGATGCGTACCTTGGCGTCGCGGTCCATGATCTCGCCCTGGAAGCCGCTGTAGATGCGGTCGAACGGCCAGCGATCGACGGCGTCGACGATCTTGCGGACCGAGCGTTCGGAGAGCGGGATGCTGTTCGGATAGCTGCGCATGAAGGTGACGGACACGCGGTCGGCCACCACGCGAATGGTGTCGCCGGTGAGGATCGCGCCCCGCCCTTCCGCGCCATCCCGCCAGTGCAGCACGGCGCTGCCCGCGAAGTGACCCCCGCACTCGATGAGGGTGATGCCAGGGAGGACCTGTTGCCGGCCGCGCCAGAGGCGGATGACATCGTCGGGCCGGCGAATCCAGCGCTCGTCGTGGGCGTTGTACCAGACCGGTATGTTTCCAAAGGCGTGGCTCCAGGTGACGGAGAGGCCGGTGAGGTGCGGGTGGCTGGAGGTGATGGCGGCGATGCCGCCGAGCGCCTCGATCTCGCCGACCAGTGCGTCGTCGATGTAGCCGGGCGGGTCCCAGAGCACGTTTCCGACCGGGGTGGTGACGAGCAGCGGCTGGTGGCCGATGCCGGTTTTCGGGCTGATGGCGATGGCGTGGAGCCCAGGTTCGAGGTTGGCGATGGCGCCGGAGTGGTCCTTCTGGAGCTCCTCGAGCGTGGTCCATTGCTGGCCGCCGGGCGGGAGGTACTGGCGTTCGTCGGAGCAGATGGCGCAGGTTGCGGGCGGTTCCGGGGTATCGGCGTGTTCGAGTCCGCAGGTCGCGCAGAGCCAGAGGGTCATGTCATCTCCTTGGTGGTCGAACGTATGACGTGTGGTGGTCGCTCCCGTGAGGCATGGACCTCGCGGCGACGTGTCCCGCAAGCACGGTAGCATACGAGGGAAATGGATCGGGATCAGTTGAGAAGGACAGGCAGGGTGACCAATCGCGATCATCAACCCGCGACTGAACGAATCGTGCTGCTGGACGGGGCCGCGTTCACGCGGCCGATGCGCGCGCCTGAGTTTCCGCACGAATGGGTGTCGCATGTGTCGACGTCTGCCGCCGAGGTGGACGATCGGCTGCGCGAGGCGTCCATCGCGATCACCAACCAGGCGCCGATCACGGCGGAGGCGATTTCACGGGCGGAGCGGTTGCGGATGGTGGCGGTGGCGGCGACGGGCTTCAACCACGTCGATCTCGACGCCTGCGAGCGGGCGGGGATCGTTGTCAGTAACGTGCGGAACTGGTCGGTGTCGGTCCCTGAGCACGTTTTCGCGATGACCCTGGCGCTGCGGCGGCAACTGGCCGATTATCAGGCGGCGGTGCGGGCGGGTGACTGGGAGCGGTCACCCGTGTACGGGCTGATGCTTGAGCCGTTGCCGAGGGCGCTCCACGGCTCAAAGCTCGGCCTGATCGGCCATGGCGGGCTGGGGAAGCGGGTGGAGACGATCGCGCGCGGGTTCGGGATGGATGTGCTGGTCGCGGAGCGCAAGGGTGCGTCGCCGCGAGCGGGCAGGACGGCGTTCGATGAGGCGGTGAGCAGGGCGGATGTGCTGGTGGTGTTGTGCCCGCTGACGCCGGAGACGCGGGGGTTGTTCGGGGAGCGGGAACTCTCGCTGATGCGGCCAGATGCGTTGCTCATCAACTGCGCCCGGGGCGGAATCGTGGACGAGGCGGCGCTGGCCGAGGCGTTGCGGGAGGGCAGGATTGGCGGCGCGGGGGTGGATGTGCTCTCCGAGGAGCCGCCGTCCAACGGGAATCCGCTGCTGGACCCGGACCTGCCGAACCTGATCGTGACGCCACACATGGCGTGGGCGAGCGTGGAGTCGGAAGACATCCTGCTGGAGGAGACGATTCGCAACATCGAGGCGTTCGTCGCCGGGGAACCACGCAATACGGTCACGGCGTGATCGGAGGATGAGACTGAGGGGTGTCGCGCCGACAACCAACTCGAAGGAAGACCACACGCCAGCCAGCTCGCGCAAGATGGTTCGTGGAGTGGGGAATGCCATACACCGGCACGTTTGCGACTGGCGACGTTCGCGTCGATGCCGGTTAGGCATTCCGTACTGGTGCATGGGGTGGTGCGATAGGGCGTTGGCGGTGTGGAGCGTGATCGGGTTGTAGCCGCGCCATGGCGGGGCTTCGGTGC
>CAZUPA010000271.1:0-2893 GCA_964622205.1 uncultured Sphaerobacteraceae bacterium | reverse complement strand
ACCTGGCGTTCGCGCGGGGTGAGGATTGAAACACACCACAGAGACAGCACAGGCCATGCCAATCGATACGGGCGAAGCGGGCTGGTCCCGGGAGTTCAAGGGCAGCATCACCACTACCCAGCCGGTGATGGGCGATTCCATGCTCGTCACCTTCACCGCTCCCGCCCAGCTTGCCGCCAATGCTCGTGCCGGGCAGTTCGTGGAAATCCTCTGCCGCTCTCCATGGTCGAGCGATCCGCTCCTGCGCCGCCCGTATTCGGTCTACTCGGCCGATGCGGCACGCGGCGAAATGACCGTGCTCGTGCGCCCCTATGGGCGAGGCAGCAGTTGGCTGGTGGATCAACCGGTAGGCACGGAGCTGGATGTGCTCGGCCCGCTTGGCAATACCTTTGACGTCTCGCCGAAAAGCAAAAACCTGCTTATGGTCGCCGGTGGAGTCGGCGCGGCTCCCCTGCTGATGCTCGCCAACGAGGCGGTCGCCGCCGGTCTCGGCGTCACCTACCTGCTGGGCGCCATGTCGGCCAACGGGCTGCTGGCGTCCGAGCATCTCCCCAGCGAAGTGGAATACGTCGTCGCCACCAACGACGGCAGTGCCGGGCATCAAGGGTTCGTCACCGATCTCATCCCGACCTACCTGCAATGGGCCGACCAGGTCTTCTCCTGTGGCCCCGAGCCCATGTTCCGTTCCCTCCGCCGCGAAGTCCTCGCCAACCGGTTCGCGTCGAAACCAACCGTCCAGCTCTCGGTCGAGCGCACCATGGCCTGCGGGGTAGGGGCATGCCTCGGTTGCGTCGTCGAGACCAAACGTGGGATGAAAACCTCCTGCGTCGAAGGTCCGGTATTCGAGATGGAAGACCTGGTGTGGCAATGAGCATGGATCAGGCCAGCGACTGGAAACCAGACCTCTCGGTCGACCTCGCGCCGAACAACCCGCGCGAACTCGTGCTCCGCAACCCGGTCATCCCGGCTTCGGGCTGCTTCGGCTACGGTCTCGAATACAGCGGCATCGTCGATGTCCAGCGGCTCGGCGCGTTCGTGTCCAAGGGAATCACCCCGGAGCACCGGGCCGGCAACCCCATGCCCCGCATCACGGAGACTCCCTCGGGGATGCTGAACGCCATCGGCCTCCAGAATCCCGGCATCGGCGGTTTCATCCGCAAGTACCCGCCCGTCTGGGAAGGGTGGGCCGTGCCCGCCATCGTCAACATCTCGGCGGAGACGATCGAGGACTTCGCGATGATGGCCCGCCGCCTGGACGAGGTTCCCGGTGTCGCCGCGCTCGAAGTCAACATCTCATGCCCGAACATCAACGCCGGTGGGTTCTGCTTCGGCTGGGACCCGGTGATGTCGGCCGATGTCACCCGCGCCGTGCGCCAGGCGACCACCCTGCCGATCATCGTCAAACTCAGCCCTGGCGCGGTCGATGTTGTTGAAATCGCCCTCGCCGTCGAGCAGGCTGGCGCCGATGCCGTCTCCCTCATCAACACGCTCGTCGGAATGGTGATCGATACGCGCACGCGCAAGCCGATCCTGGCCAACAACACCGGCGGCATGTCCGGACCCGCCGTGAAGCCCGTCGCGGTCCGCATGGTCTACCAGGTCGCCCAGGCGGTCGGCGTACCCATCGTTGGGCTCGGCGGCATCTCGAATGTCAACGACGCGCTGGAGTTCTTCATGGCTGGCGCCTCCGCCATCCAGGTGGGAACCGCCGTCTTCTCGGAACCCAGCGTGTTGATGCGCCTCATCGACGGGCTGGAGGCGTGGCTGACCGCCAACCGAATCGCTCATCTCTCCGAAATCGTCGGCACGGCCAATCCCCGCTTCCACGGGCTCGCCGCTCCCGTCGATGACCTTATGGCGAGGATGCTGAAGTCATGAAATTCCTCTACCTCCTCCTGGCGTTTGTCCCGATCGTGATCGGGCTGGAGGTGGCGGGAATTGACAATCACTCCCTGATGTTCGTGCTTTCAGCCCTGGCCCTCGTCCCGCTCGCCGCCCTCCTGGGAAACGCGACGGAGACGGTCGCCGAATACACGGGACCGAAAGTCGGCGGCCTGCTCAATGCCACGCTTGGCAACGCCGCCGAGCTCATCATCACCGTCATCGCCCTGCGCGAGGGACTGGTGACCGTGGTGAAGGCCAGCATCGCCGGATCGATCATCGGCAACATGCTGGTGGTGCTTGGGGCGGCGATCCTGCTAGGCGGCTTGAAGAACGGCGAGCAGAAGTTCAATGCCCGGGTGGCATCGACGAACGCCACCATGATGTCACTGGCGATCGTGGTGCTGATGATCCCTGCCGTGTTCGAACTGGGATCGGGCGACAAGGGTCCGACACATCAGGACATCGTCCGCCTGAGCGACGGCGCGTCGATCATTCTCATCCTGCTCTACGTGCTGTATCTCATGGCCACCGTGTTCACAAACTCGATTGGTGGCCAGTCGCGAGAGGTCGAGAGTGTTCCGGAGAGGCACTCGCGGCGCGGGCTTTACATGGCGCTCGGCTTGCTGGTTGGGTCCACGCTGGCGGTTGTCGTGATGAGCGAAGTGCTCGTGGGAGCCATCGAGCCAACGGCGGAATCCTGGGGGCTCTCCGAGCTGTTCGTTGGCGTGATGCTGGTGCCGCTGGTGGGCAACATCGCCGAACATCTGGTGGCGGTGCAGACGGCGATCCGGAACAAGATGGACCTCACCATCGGAATCGCCATTGGCTCCGGCTTGCAGATTGCCTTGTTCGTGGCGCCCGTGCTGGTGCTGGTCAGCCAGTTCGTCGGACCGGCCCCGATGACACTTGTGTTCAACTCCTACGAACTTGCGGCGCTCGCGGGCACGGTCATCGTCGCGGTGTTGATATCGATCGATGGCCGCACCCACTGGCTGGAAGGAGCGCAACT
>CAZUPA010000270.1:0-2963 GCA_964622205.1 uncultured Sphaerobacteraceae bacterium | reverse complement strand
AGATCGCGGCCTTCACGGTCATCGCGGTAGCCGCCTGGACACTCACTCCACTGGTGCTGATGGCAATCCGGCCGGTGATTGGCCGTCCCTATCCCCTGATATTCGGAACGGCCGCCATCCGGCTTGGCGCCATCGCCACCATCGGGTGGACGGGCCTGCACATCGACGAATGGTCCGCTTCCACGATCCTCAGCACACTGGTCGGCGCGTACCTCGTCTATCAGGTCGCGTCGTCGATTACCTCGCAGTCGAGCACTGGACTGCTCGCCTCGGCCTTTCGAGGGACCTCTGGCAATAACCAGATTCGCTGGCGATCGATCGCCGCGCTGGCCGCCTCACTCGCCGTGGGCTGGATCGCCTGGAGCATCCTCGAATCCGGACAGCCCCTTCAGGACAGCATTGGGAACCTTCTGATTCTATCCACTCTTGCCGTCGCGGGCGCGACCTGGTTCCTGCTGTCCATTCCCGCCGGACAGGTGAGCACACAGTCTCCCCGCCCGCGCAGGCAGATCAGCGCGCTACGAACATCGCTCTCAACTTCCGCATTCCGCCGGTTTGCCTCGTTCAAGCTTCTGCTGGCCATGGCCGCGGCAATGGATCCGTTCCTGATCGTGTATGGCTTTCTCGAGTTGAACCTGGAGGTCAGGTACATCGGCTGGGCGCTCCTTGCATGGGCAGGCGGCCAGGTGGTCGGCAACGCGGTGTGGCCACGGTGGATCGCGCGCACCGGTCCCCGGATTCCGTTCCAGATCGCCGCTGCGTTGCGCCTGCTGCTTCTGCTCTTGATCGTTTCTCTCCCAAGCCTTGCGGCCAGCGATCTCTATCTCGACCGTTTCGACGGGCCAGAGCCCGCCATGCGGTTCTTCGCCTCCGCGTTTGCGCTCCTGGGACTGGCCGCAAGCACTGGCAACACGGCGAATCAACGCTATCTCATGGACATTTCTCCTCGTGGGGAAGCTAGCGAAACCGTATTCGCCGCCAACCTGGTGGCGGCGATTGGAGCCTTCTTCCCGCTCGTTGCGGCGTGGTCGATAGACCGTTACGAAATGGACTGGGCATTCTGGGGAGCAATCGCCCTCGCTGTCCTCGCCCTGATCGCCAGCGGGTTGCTGCCTAATTCCCGGACCCGTGTACGCAGGTCAACCGGCTCCTGGCGCCAGCGCTCCAGCCCACAAGCCGCATAGCGTCTCAACCCGTCCATCCGCGCCTTACCATCGGAGTGCGAATTCACCATGAAGATTGAGCGGTTCGAACTTGAGCGCTGGATGACCCGCTGGGAACTGGAAGTCACCCACGACATTTGCGAGAGCGGCATCCTTCCAATGTCGCTCGACGAGCTGTATGGCCTGATTGGCTCGGACGCCGCATCCCGGCTCGATTACACGATCCGGACGATGCCACTCAGCTACTCGGAAGCTCGGGGAACGGAGGAACTGCGAGGGCTCCTGGCCAGCACGTATCAAGGCGTCACCGCCGACGATATCCTGGTGACCACCGGCGCGATCGAAGCCAACTTCCTCGTCTTCAACACGCTCCTGAACCCAGGCGACCACGTCGTCGCGGTCTCGCCCGCCTATCAACAACTGCACAGTGTCCCGAAGGCCATCGGCGCCGAAGTGGACCTATGGAATCTCCAGACTCCAGGCGGCGGCTTCGCCTACGACCTCAACCGGCTCAAATCGCTGCTCCGCCCGGACACCCGCCTCATCGTCATTAACACTCCACACAACCCCACGGGAGCCGTGCTGGATGGCGCGGGGCTCGATCGCGTCATCGAGCTGGCGAAGGAGCGCGACGCCTGGATTCTCTCCGACGAAGCGTATCGATGGCTTGAGTTCCCTGATGGGACCAGTCTGGTCGAGCCCGCTCGCAATCGATACGAGAAGGCGATCAGCGTTGGCACGGTCTCCAAACCGTTCGGTATGCCTGGCCTGCGCATTGGCTGGCTGGCCGCCAACGAGGAAATCGCGGCCCAATCGTGGGCTTTGCGCGACTATGTCTCCCTCAGTCCCTCGAAGATCAGCGACGCCGTCACCTGCGCGCTCATCGAACACCGTGACAGGATCATGCCGCGCAACCAGGCGATCATGAACCAGAACCTCGAGTTCGCCACGGACTGGTTCGACCGAAACGCGGCCTTCACCCGTTGGACGCCTCCGCGGGCGGCGCTTCTCGCCATGATGACCTACACGGCGCCCATCGACTCCGTGACGCTGGCGAATCGTCTCGCCGGAGAAGCCGGCGTCATGCTCGCACCAGGCGCCGCCTTCGGGATGGAGGGCCACCTCCGCATCGGAATCGGTCAACGCCCTGAGATATTCAGGGAAGGTCTCGAGAAGACAGGCGACTTTCTCCAGTCACTGGCCTGACGCGATGGACGGACGAAAGAGGAACCCTGGCAATCGCCGGGGCTCCCCTTTTTGGTGACTGCTGTGAATCGTCCGAGCCTACTCGTCGACCACCACGGTCTGGGACTGCTCTCTGAGGAACTGCATCACGTAGTATGGACCAAGCGCGCCCTTGCCGGTCGATCCGCTGCCCTTCCAGCCACAGAATGGCTGTGACTCCGGCCAGGCCCCAGTCGTGGCGCCGCCCTTGCGGTTCGCGTAGGTGACTCCGGCCTCGATCCGGTCGAAGAACGTGGCGATCTCGTCTTCATCCTCCGAGAAGATTCCGGCTGTCAGTCCGTATTCCGTATCGTTCGCGGCATCCAGCGCCTCATCCAGCGAATCCACCACGCCAACGGTCAGGAACGGAAGGAACAGTTCCCGGTGGAACAGTTCGTGATCGAGCGGCAGGCCATCGACGATCGTCGGCTGCGCGAAGGTGCCGTTGGCAAGCGCGTCGGCCATTGGACGGGCGCCGCCTGTCCTGATTGTGCCGCCTTCCGCCGCGGCGACCGCCTCCGTGAAGCGCTCCACGGCGCTCTCGTCGATCACCGGGCCAACGAACACATTCCGATC
>CAZUPA010000269.1:0-2967 GCA_964622205.1 uncultured Sphaerobacteraceae bacterium | reverse complement strand
ACGGCATCGACGGCGATATCGGCATGTCGGGCAGCGCGACCACGGTTCGCTGGCTCCTCGCCAACGGGTTGCTCGACGAACTGCGGCTGCTCGTCCACCCGATCGCCGTCGGCAAGGGCCAGCGCCTGTTCGAGGACACTCCCACCCACAAACTCCAGCTATCCAACAGCGTCACCTTCAAGAACGGTGTCCTCGACCTGACCTACGTTCCGGCGGAGTAGCATCCACCGGCCACGTCCGACTTCCCCTTAACAGGACACCATGCGAAAAAGCCCCCGCCCCACCGGCGAGGGCTTTTCCGCTGCCACATGCATTCCCCATCATGGGTATTTGTGGGTGTCGAATTGGTCGAATTGGGTGAGCAGCCCGCAAATGCAGGCTGTGGTGAAGCCGTCAAGTTCCTGGATCGGGAATCGAATCTGAAGCTGTCATCTGGATGGGCTTCGCAACGCGTCAATATGCTTGCGTCCGAGTCATCCTCAGCGTAACATGGAAGTGGGATAATCCCACCATGTAAGGAGAATTATTATGGTTGCCGTCACGGTAGATTCGAAGGGTCGACTGTCAATACCGGCCAACATCCGGGAAGAACTGGGTATCGAAACTGGAGATGTCCTCTTTCTTGAAATGGATGAGAGGCTTTCCGTTCTTCATCTTGCCAAGGCGGAGAATCCATTCGATGGCCTGGCCGCGCACGCAATCGAAGAGTACCGGCAGGGTCGAACGATAAGCCTCCGTGATTATGCAAAGAAGTATGACATCGATCTGGATAGCAACTCGTGACTGATCGGTACGCGATCATCCTCACACGAAATGCTGAAAAGGATCTTGACCGGTTGAAGCACGATAGGGATCGAGCTACCCGGGAGTTGTTACGCTTGGAACTCGATCCCTATGCAGGCCACTCCCTAACGGGCGGCCTGCGTGGGGCGCGGTCGCTGGAGTTCAGCCTGCGAGGTGGTGGAGCCTATCGGGCGGTTTACACAGTGGTCGACTCAAACCGGATTTGCATCATCTTCGTCGTCGGGCCACACGAGAATATCTACAGGCTGGCCGAGCGTAGATATGCCGCCGTTCGCAAGTCGTTGCCCGGCGAACGATAGCCCGCACCACTGGCAACACTTTTCACCAGCCCTCTCCTCTTTGGGTAACACAATCGCCTCCTCCCCTTACCGATCGCATGTCAACCAGGCGTGCAGGCAGCACCCACCGAAGGTACAGACCAGGCCAACATCCCCGACATACTGTCCGTACACCGCTATCGCGCGAGATTGACATCTCGTACCGGCGTGCCCTAGGGTATGCCGCAACGAGATGGTCGGCCAGACATCCGTGGCTGGAGGATTGGTCAGGACGTCTCGGGTAACACCTTTCGTTCCGCATCCGCGCGCTCGCCACGATCTCACCTGGAGATCGCCCCGGCGGGACGCGTCGAAACCCTGGGCACTGTTTGAGGGACGCTGCCCCGGAGAGAAAGACGACTTCCACAAACGCGTAATCCATCCGGATTTCGGGCGCGATGTCAGGCAACTGGTACTCGTACTCCGCGGCATGATCTGCCGCGTGGTTTCGCCGATGCCGGTTTCGCCTGGTCGCTCGGGAGCACCCCGGTCGCGCGTCGACCGTGCTGGCCCGCCGGCGCACATGCCGTGCGCCGCCCAAAACCGGATGCGAGGAGAGAACCATGACATCTCACTCCGGAGCGGATGCTCCCGGATTCCTTTCGTTTCCGCTCGGATCCATGCGGAACGGCTTCCGCACGCTCGTCACCATCGTTACGGTCACCCTGATGCTGGTGGGCGGGCTCGCCTTCATGCCCAGCGCGGCCTCCGCCGATGCCGGCACTGGCGAAATATCGCAAACCACCGATTCGCTCAAGCTCCGCGAAGGCCCCTCGCTCAACGCGGGGATCCTGACCGTGATCCCCGCCGGTGGAACCGTTTCCATCACGGGTGGACCGGAAAACGGCTTCTACCCGGTCGTCTGGCAGGGCCAGTCTGGCTACGCCTATGGCGCCTACCTCTCGGGCTTCGGCTCGGACGATGGCCCGGTCACGACAGGCGGGCAGCAGGGCGAGGTCTACGTGGCCGACGGTCCGGTAAACTTCCGCACCGGCCCAAGCACATCCGATTCCGTGATCTCGGTGATTCCGGATGGCGCTCTGGTCGCCCTCAACGGCGACAGCGCCAACGGATTCGTCGCCATCGTCTACACCGACCGCAGCGGATGGGCCCACGCGGCCTCCATCTTCGGAACCGGCGAAGAGGCTCCAGTCGAAGAGCCAGCCGTGCCGGAAGAGCCGGTGGATCAGGAGCCTGCTCCGGAAGAACCGGTCGAAGAGCCCTCCACCGTGCCGGTGGGCGACACCGTGACCGGCTCGGCGACGGTGGTCGATGGCCGCCTGAACCTGCGCACCGGCCCGAGCACCGACTACACGGTCGTTACCGTGATGCCGGATGGCTCCACCGTCGAGCTTCGCGGCGAGCCACAGGGTGGCTTCTACCCGCTGAGCTTCGGCGGCACGACCGGCTGGGCATCGGGCGAATGGCTCCAGCTTGCCGGCGAGGAACCGGTCCCGACCGAGGAACCTGCTCCAGAAGAACCGGCTCCGACCGAAGAGCCAACCGAAACCGAACCGACCGAGCCAGTCCAGACCGAAGAGCCGACCATTCCCCCGGCCGATGGTGGCGATGGCTACACAGAGGAAGAGATCATCCAGATCATCAACAACGCCGCCGCCGAGTACGATCAGCCGGCTGGCGACATGCTGCGCGTCGCGCGCTGCGAGTCGGTCCTCGATCCGAACGCGGTGAACTCGTCGAGCAACGCCAGCGGGCTGTTCCAGTTCCTGCCGAGCACGTGGGCAACCACGCCGTACGCGGACCAGGACATCTTCGACCCGGTGGCGAATGCCAACGCCGCGGCCTGGATGTGGGCCAACGGCCGTCGCAACGAGTGGGTCTGCCA
>CAZUPA010000268.1:0-2978 GCA_964622205.1 uncultured Sphaerobacteraceae bacterium | reverse complement strand
GGGTGATGCCGGTTAGGCCTTCCGTACTGGTGCATGGTGTGGCGCGGTGTCAGGTGGCCCGCAATCGTCTTTCCGAGGTCAGTAGCAGGAGTATTCCGTGCCCGAGCAGCCGTTTGCCTTTCGCCAGTACCTCGAAACCGTCCACCACACAGACCAGCGCGACCCCGATGCCATCTTTCTGGATGGAGAGATCGCGATCGATGGCGGCTGGATGATCATTGTCCAGCGCGATGCGCCGCGACTGGTCCGCGACGTCGCCAGCGACCTACGGGACTACTTCCAGGTGAGTATGGAGGAGGACCTCCGCTTGCATCTGGTCGATGACCTGGCGAACGTGACCGGCGACAAGGTCATCGTGCTCGGGACCGTGGACGAATTGCCCGCCATGGACGGCGTTCCGGAGCAGCCACGCGGGTACAGGATCGTGGTCGAACCTGGCCGAGTCATGCTGTGCGGGCGGGACGACCGTGGCGCGGCCCAGGCCAGCTACTACCTTGAGGACCTGCTCAACACGCGCGGCGGCCCGTATCTCTCAGGGCTCGATGAGGCGCGCTGGCCGGTGTTCTCCCCGCGCATGACGCACTCCGGCTGGGGACTGGACGACTTCCCGGATGGCCACCTGGCCCAGATCGCCCACGCCGGGATGGACGCGATCCTCGTGTTCGCGTCGGACGTGGACCGCTCGCCGGACGAGTTCATCAATCGCGATCCGGCCCGGGGTTCGCAGGGACGACGGAACGACTTCAACGCGCTGGTGGACAGGGCCGAGCGGTTCGGGCTCGACGTCTACCTCTACGCCTATCCGCACGGCAAGAAGCCGCTCCACCCGGACGACCCTGGCGCGGAACGGTTCTACGACGAGACGTTCGGCGCGCTGTTCAAGGCCTGTCCCCGGGCGAAGGGCATCATCCTGGTCGGTGAATCGGTCGAGTTCCCGAGCCGCGACCCGCGCACGACCGGTCGGCTGCGGCTCGATCCCAACCCGGACGGGTTGCCGGTCGACAAGCCATCGCCAGGGTGGTTTCCCTGCGAAGACTTCCCCGAATGGGTGTCGCTCGTGACCAAGGTCTGTCGCAAGCACAACCCGGACGTCGACGTGGTGTTCTGGACCTACAACTGGGGCTGGGCGCCGGAGGAAGAGCGGTTGGCGCTCCTGAGAAACCTCCCGACGGACATCACCCTGCAGGCCACCTTCGAGATGTTCGAGACGATCGAGCACGACGGCGTGACCAACGCCTGCGTCGACTACACCATCTCGTCGGTCGGCCCTGGCCGGTATTTCGCCAGCGAGGCGGCCGTCGCGAAGGAGCGCGGGATCCGGCTCCACGCCATGGCGAACACCGGCGGCCTGACGTGGGATTTCGGCGTGATTCCCTACCAGCCGGTGCCCCAGCAATGGAACCGGCGGCACCAGGCGATTCGCCAGGCGAACCGCGACTGGAACCTGACCGGTCTCATGGAAGGGCATCACTACGGCTGGTGGCCCTCCATCGTCAGCGAACTCGCCAAGGCGAACTACTGGGAACCGGCACCGGACGCGGCGGAGACCATCCACGCCCTCGCCGCGCGCGATTTCGGCTCCGGCGCGGAACTGGCCGTGGCCGCCTGGGATGCCTGGAGCGAATCGATGGCCGATTACGTGCCGACCAACGAGGACCAGTACGGCCCGTTCCGGATCGGTCCAGCCTACCCGTTCGCGTTCGTGAAGCAGCCGCAAATGCAGGTCAGCGAGTTCGCGATGTGGGGCGAGCTGATCGCGAAGACGCCGTACAGCCCGGAAAACCTCGGAACGAAGGCGAAGACGGCCAGCGGCGTGCGCATCGAGGCCGAGATCGCCAGCCTGACCCGGATGAAGTCTCGCTGGGAAGAGGGGGTCGCGCTGCTGGAGCAGGCGATCGCGCTCGCGCCGGGCCACAAGGCGGAGCGCAACGCCCGGATGCTCAACCTCGGGCGGTACATCCCCCACGCGATCCAGACGGTGATCAACAGCAAGCGCTGGTGGCAACTGCGAACCCGGGTGCTGGTCGAAAGCGACCGGGAGGCGGGAGCGGTCCTGCTCGACCGGTTGGAGGCGCTGGCGCGGGACGAGATCGCCAATTCCGAAGCCTGCATCCCGGTGGTCGAGGCCGACTCCCGGCTGGGCTGGGAGCCGACCATGGAGTACCTGGGCGACGCCGAGCATATCCGCTGGAAGATCGTCCACCTCCAGCACGTGCTCGATCAGGAAATTCCGGCCTTCCGCCACAGCTTCACGGTGTAGCGCGGTGCCGGTGGCACGGCCTGTTCGCGTTCATGCTGATACAGTGTTCGGGGCCGGGCGCCGCGTTCACGTCGTGCCCGATGCCTTGGAAACGGCGAATTGACGGTTTGTTCATGGACGAGAGGGAGCCATTCATGTCCAGGATTCGGGTTGGCATTCAGATCACCCAGCAACACGCGACCTACAAGCAGATCCGTGAGGCGTGGAAGGCGGTCGACGCCAGCGGCGCGGACACGCTGTTCAACTGGGACCACTTCTTTCCACTGGAAGGTGACCTGAACGGCGCCCACCTCGATAACTGGACCGCGCTGGGGGCCATGGCGGAAGTGACCGAGCGTGTCCAGATCGGCTGCCTGGTGGCGGCGGTGGGGTTGAGGAATCCCAATCTGCTGGCGGACATGGCGCGGTCGCTCGACCACTTTTCCGATGGGCGCTTCATCCTTGGCATCGGCAGCGGGTGGAACCAGCGGGATTACGAGGAGTACGGGTACGAGTTCGGCACCGCGGCGTCGCGCCTGAAGGATCTCGACCGGGACATGCCGATCATCAGGGACCGCCTGGCGAAGCTCAATCCACCGCCGATCCAGGACCCGCTTCCGATCCTGATCGGCGGCGGCGGCGAGAAGGTGACGCTCCGCATCGTGGCCCAGCACGCCACCATCTGGAACGGCCAGGCCGAGCCGGACGTGATCGCCCACAAGAACCGCGTGCTGGACGA
>CAZUPA010000267.1:0-2986 GCA_964622205.1 uncultured Sphaerobacteraceae bacterium | reverse complement strand
ATGACCATGCCGCCGCCAATGGTCCACAGGCTCATGATGATGAGGGCGTTCTTGCTCCAGTCGGGGCTGGTGAGCCAGCGAATGGGATCGATGCCGATCAGGCTGAGGCCGTAGTTGAGAATGCCGCGCCGGGTATCGAAGATCCAGAGCCAGACGATGGAGGCGGCGACCGTGGGAACAACCGCCGGGAGATAGAACAGGGTGCGAAACAGTCCCTGGAACCGGACGTTGGCGTTCAGCATCAGCGCCAGCAGGAAGGCGGCGACAACCCCGAGCGGAACAGCGAACGCGACGTAGTAGAGCGTGTTCCAGACCGACTTCCAGAAGAGGCGGTCGCTGGTGAACATCTCGCGGTAGTTATCGAACCCGACGTACGACCAGTTTGGCGACAGGGCCGACCAATCGGTGAAGCTGAAGTAGAAAGCCGCCCCGGTTGGAATGAGATCGAAGGCGAGGAACGACAGCAGCCACGGGCTGATGAAAACCAGCCCGAGGTATTTGCGGTATCGCCACGTAAACGAGCGGCTGGCGGGGGATGACCGGATCCGGTCATCCCCTTCCAATGCCCCAACGGCGCGGCTCACGACACGCTGCTCCAATACTCGTCGAGGAATCCCTGGGCTTCTTCGGCGGCCATGTCCAGCGCCTCGGCGGGTTCCATTTCGCCGAACATGGCGAGGTCGACATAGTCGGTCAGGGTGGTGAGAACGCGCGTTTGTGGCGGCACGATACCGACGGCGACATCCCTGGAGAGTGATTCCAGGACCAGATCCCAGTGCGGGTTGGCCTCGGCGTACTCGGGATTCTCGTTGCAATCCTGGAGCGGGCTGGGGCGAAGCTGGTCGAAGACGAAGCGGCAGGCGCCCTGCTCGTCGTAGGTCAGGCGGCGAATCCACTCGAAGGCGGCGGCCTGCGTATCAGGATCGAGGCTGGACGGGATGACGTATCCCCAGCCGAAGGTGAGCCCGGCCACGCCCTGGGAGGTGGCTTCGGCGTTGTCGCCGTTGTAGGCGCGCAGGCTGACACCGTAGTTGAGATCGGGCGCCAGGTTGGTCATGTGGAAGAACTGCGAGACGTTGCGATGGGTGTAGGCAAGACGGCCCTGATACAACGGATCCTCGCCCGACTCGCCGGTGGTGTTGGCGAAGAAGTCGGCGATATTCTGCTGGTCGCCGTAGTGGCGGGCAACGAAATCGAAGATCCACTGGAGCGTTTCCTTGCCCTGGTCGCTGTTGAACGCCACGGTGCGGAGGTCCTCGGAGTAAAGGGTTCCGCCGTTGCAATAGAGCCAGGCGATGAAGCTGTTCCCGCCAGAGCCGATGTCCACCCCGAGCACGTCGATCGCGCCGTTGTCCGCGAGTTTGGTCAAGGCCGCGGCGGCTTCATCGAGTTCCGCCCATGTGGTGAGCGGGGCTTCGGGATCGAGACCCGCTTCGGTGAAAAGGTCCTTGTTGTAGAAGGCGATGCCGGTTTCGCCGCCAGCGGTGGGCATTGGCAGGCTGTACAACTCGTCGTTCCACCACATCGAATTGATTTCGGAGGGGTAGTAGCGATCGAGGTCGAGCCCGGCGCTTTCGGCGAAGCTGGTAATGGGGGCGATGGTGCCCAGGCTGGCGAAGTTGACGATTTCCTGGCGGGTGGCCATCAGGACTTCGGGCGGATCGCCGCCGGCCAGGGCGGTGACCACCTGCTCGTCGCGCCGGTCCCACGGCTGGACGAGGTTGTTGACCACGATGTTTGGGAAGTCGGTCTGGAATTCATCGATGATGGATTGCATGAGAGGTTCGCGGTCGACGCCCCACCAGTTCCAGAAATCGAGATTGACCTGGTCTTCCTGGGAGAAGGCCCGGTGGACGCCGAATGGGAGGGCGGTTGAGGCGACGGTGGCGCCGGCGCCGGCCTTGAGGACGGTGCGGCGGGTAGACGGCGTGGAAAGGAACGACTTCGAGGTTGTGCGGTTGCTCATCGGCGAAGACTCCATTTCAAGTCGCTAACGATGTCTGGACGATTCCGGAATCTGCTGTGGTCCTCCTTTCAACGGCGATGGGGTGGCGGTCATTAGGTTGTCACGAATGTTGAGGCGACGCGGCGACTGACTGCCCGTGGGTAATGGAGCAGGGCAGCAACACCTGCCGGGAGGTGACGACCTCCGGGTGGTACAGCATGTTGACGAGCAGTTCGACGGCCCCAGCGCCCATTTCGATTCGCGGGATGTGGATAGAGGTTACCGAGCCATCGTCGTGGACCATTGGGTCGGCATTGCCGAGGGCGGCGATCGAGAAGTCCCGCGGAGCATCGAGGCCGAGGGTGGCGGCTTCCCGCATGATGTGGTGGGCGAGCCGGATCGTTTGGGTGATGAACGCGGTGACGCCGGAGTCAAGCCATGTCCTGATCTGGGACGCGGGAATGGGATCGCCAGAGATGGTTATGTACCGGCCTTTCGGTGAGATATTGGCCTGGCGCAGCCCGCCGTGGAAGCCGGTAAGCCGGTCGTGGGCGGATTCACTGTTGTCCGTGACCTGGTGGGCGAGGTAGATGATCTCGCGATGGCCGAGGCTCACGAGGTGGCCGACCATGTCGCCGCTGATCGCTTCGTAATCCGCGCCAACATAGGCTGGGGGCGTTCCATCGAGTTCGCGGCGGCCGACGTAGACGAAGGGAAAGCCGTCTCGATGGAGGCGGGCGAGTTCGTCGCGGTCCTCGTAGGTGCCGAGCAGGACCGCTCCGTCGGCGGCCTGGAGGGCGTTGATGCCGTCGCGGTAGATCTGGCGGCGGCCGGAGCTGTTGGTGGCGCGCGTAAAGAGGAGGAGGTCGAAGCCGAGGGCCTCCGCCTGCCGTTCGATGCCGATGAGGAACGGGTAGTAGAAGCTCTCGTTGGCGAGGGGGAAGACGGGTTCGTAGGTAAAGACCCCGAGCAGGTTGCTGCGGCCACCGGCCAGTTGGCGGGCGGCCATGTTCGGCACGTAGCCAAGCTCGCGGATGGCGG
>CAZUPA010000266.1:0-3000 GCA_964622205.1 uncultured Sphaerobacteraceae bacterium | reverse complement strand
CTAGGCGCTTTCCGGGATATCCAGCGCCTCAGGCCGTGAGCCGGTAGAAGCGCCAAAAGAGATTCTCGATCGGCAGGACTTCGACATGCCTGAATCCGGCGTCTAGCGCGTACGTGCGGAACGTGGACGTTCGCATCACGGTGCCGGTCCCGGCCGATGGTGTGTCGGCCATGCCAACCGGCAGGCAGTGCAGGATGCTGAAGCCGTACATCAGGCGTTCGATGTCGTCCCCGTTCGGCGTGAATTCGTCCGCCACGCGCTCGTCGGCGATGAGGACCGTTCCCCCGTCGCCCACACACCGCCGCATCGATCGTAGCGCCGCAACCGGGTCCGCCATGTCGTGGATGCACTCGAACGCGGTGGCGAAGTCGTACGCTCCCGAGAGCGCCGGATCTCCGGCATCGCGCAGGTCGAAGGAGACCCGGTTTTCCAGACCGAGCGAGCGTGCGTTTGTCCGCGCCATTTCGATCGAGGCGTCGTCGATATCGAAGCCGTCGACGCGAATGCCGGGATAACCCTGGGCCAGCGCGATGCTGGACCATCCGGTCCCGCAGCCAATGTCGGCCACCCGGGCGGGGCGGGATGTCTCCCGGAGCCGCGCGTCGATGTCGGGCAACTGGGGTATCCAGTCGCTGGCCAGTTCGTTGATGAACATCACGCGGTTCATGTCGGCGATACCCTCCCGGGTGTCCCGGCCATAGTCGGGATAGGGAACGCCTCCTCCCGTGCGGTATGCCTCCAACAGCGCCGGCATCACGGTTCCGCAGCCGAAGGTGAGCCTGACGACCGGTGGCATGTATGCCAGATTGTTGGGATCGGTCAGGACCTCGATGTGGCCCTCTGGCAGCCGGAATCGCCGCGTGAATGGATCTCCCGTGTCGTCGACCTCCAGAATGCCGGCCGTCGCCTGCTGTTCCAGCCACTCGCGTGTGTAGCGCTCGTTGGTACCGGCCCGGACGGCCAGTTCCTCCGAGGTGGCGTCGCCGTCCCTGGCAAGCGAGGCGTAGAAGCCGAGCCGATCGCCGATGTAGACGCCGAGCATCTCCATGGAGGCGATGCATTGCCCGAGCAGCATCTCGGCCAGGGCGTCGGCTCGTTCCGCGGGTAGGGGAGTAGCGGTGGGTTCGGTGGTCATGGCGTCTCCTGGTGCGATTGAACGCGCGCTGGATCCGGCGCCGCGTTTCGGCCTGCCATCCAGGTTGAAGGTCAGCCTGGTTCATCAAGCATCCTCCCCGGAAGCCGCGTCCACATCGGTAAAACTGCTCATTTCTCGATTGCCGGCCTGGCGCCAATTACCTGCGCAGGGGGCGTCACCTCTCAAGGGGATGGACGTCTTTCCGAAACAACAACGCGCCCCCACGCTCTGGGGGCGCGTATGCATTCACGCGTTGGCGGTGGTGGCCGGTGCTACTCGCCTTCGGCGCTCGAGTTCTCGGATTGGTTCACGAATTCGTCGGGATTTTCCTCGAATGTCTTCCGGCTATCGTTGGAACAGAAGAAATACGCCACACCCTTGTAATTGGTCTGAGCCGCGGCTTCGCCCGACTCGAACGTCATTCCGCAAACTGGATCGGTTACGACCGCCATCGTGGGCCTCCTTTGGATTCCAGAGCCGGACTGTCTCCGGCGGGTCTCGGGTTGCCTCTCCATTGTATGAAGCGGGGCAACCGGCGGCGTTTCCCGTCGTGCCGGGCAACCGTTCCCGGGCCGTCTATGCCTTTCCGGTCCCAAAAATCCACCGAATGCCATCGGCGAACATCCCGCGCCACCACGCATCGTCGTGCCCGCCATTGAACTCGACGTAATGCGTGTCGTATCCCTTCAGTTCCAGAATATCGTGCAGCCAGCGATTTCCGAATATTTGCCAGACCTTCGCTGGCGGGGGACCGTTCTCGACATCCCCGCACTCCTGGTAGATGCGCACCGGCGCCCGCTCCGACGCCATGTACTCCTCGATGATGCTCGGTATCGCGGCGCTCACTCCCACCGCGGCTGGTGGCTCCTGTGACCCTTGCATCGCGAGGCTTGGGTGGAACCAGCAAGATCCAGACTGCATGAACGCATTTCCGAACACGTCGTGGTGCTTCAGCGCCGTGTACGCCGAGCACAGCCCGCCGAAGCTGCACCCGTTGAGGGCGGCCTTCGCCGGATCGTCGCTGATGTGCCACCGCTCACGCGCCCACGGAACCAGTTCCGTTGCGATCGCCCGCGAGAAGTCCGGATTGCATGGCAACTCCTGGTTTCGGATGCCGATCTGATGCACGAGGATCGCCATCATTGGCGGAATCTTCCCATCGGCGATCAGCGCATCCAGCACATGCGGACCGTTGTTGTACTTCTCGCCATCGAACACCACCACGAATGGATAGGCATCGCCGTCCGTCGAGTAACCTGGCGGGGTGTACACCCACACCGGTCGCTCGTTTTCGAGGATCGCGCTCGCGAATGTCTCCTCGTGCAACGTCCCATGCGGAATCCCCTCGCGCCGCGCGCGGTAGGGCAGGGGAGCCGCATTGGGCATCACCAGGATGGATGTCAGGTCGTCCGGCTCGATGTTCGTGAATTCGGCATGCTGGTTCAGCGGGTCGGGCCGGGAACGGAGCCGCCTGAAATCGATCTCGCCGGTCTCGCCTTCGGGCACCACGGAGAAGCCGTAGGTGGCTCGCAGGGTATCGGTGGCCCACCACGTCAGATACCAGATATCCGTCCCCTCGATCCTGGTCAGCATTCGCCGGTCCGCCGGGTTCCAGCTCGCCGCCTCCGAGAGATAGACCGCCCGCGTGGGCTCCACCTCCCGCCACAGGAAGGTGACCAGCGCCTGACCCTCCCGCTCCGGCACGCATTCGATCAGGGGCGTACCGGCCTCCGCCATTTCGGCCCAGAACGCTTCGGCCATCTTCATGCGAGCCGCTGGATCCGGATCGAGTTCGGCGGCGAGTTTCCGCAGGCGAGGACTCTCAAACGTCAGATCGTGCGCCGGGGTTGTCATGGAGTGGAGTG
>CAZUPA010000265.1:0-3014 GCA_964622205.1 uncultured Sphaerobacteraceae bacterium | reverse complement strand
CTAGACGGGCAACAGCCCTTCGACCTTGAACAACTCGGCGTTCAGGATGGATGCCCCGGCCGCTCCCCGTACCGTGTTGTGACCCAGCACGACGAACTTGATCCCCAGCAGCGGGCACTCCCGAACCCGGCCCACGATGGACGCCATCCCATTGGCGTCGTCCCGGTCGAACGCGGGTTGGGGCCGGTTCGGCTCGCGGCGCACGATGACTGGCTGTGGCGGCGCGCTTGGCAGATCGAGTTCCTGCGGTTTCGCCCGGAACGACTCGAACGCCTCGATCACCTCCGCTGGCGAGGGGTCCGAGCCCAGGCGCACCGAGGCGCACTCGGTGTGTCCATCGCGCACCGGCACCCGGTTGCAGTGCGCGCTCACCACGAACGAGGCCGGCGCGAATCCACCCTCGGCGGAGAATCCGCCCAGCAGCTTCTGGCTCTCGATCTCGATCTTCTCTTCCTCGCCGCCGATGTACGGCACGATGTTGTCGATCATGTCGAGCGAGGGCACGCCCGGATACCCGGCGCCGGAGACCGCCTGCATCGTGCTGACAAAGACTCCTTCGAGACCAAATGCGTCATGCAGCGGCTTCAGCGCGAGCACCAGGTGGATGGTGGAGCAGTTGGGGTTGGTGGCGATGAACCCCTTCCAGCCCCGGTTGGCCTTCTGGGTCTCGATCGCGGCCACGTGTTCGGCGTTGACCTCGGGAATCAGCAGCGGAACGTCCGGCTCCATCCGGTGCGTGGAGGTGTTGCTCAGCACGGCGTGACCGTTGGCGGCCAGCCGTTGCTCGATCTCCCCGGCGATCTCTCCGGGAAGGCCCGAGAACACGACCGGGCTTTGAAGCTCGGCTGTGTAGTCCTGGACCTTCAAGGAGCGCACCGCATCAGGCATGCTGGCCCCGAGCCGCCAGTCGGTCGCCTCGTCGTAGCGCTTGCCCGCCGACCGGTCGGAGGCGATGAGTTCCGACACCTCGAACCACGGATGATTCTCCAGCAACTGGACGAACCGCTGGCCGACGTTCCCCGTCGCGCCGAGAATAGCTACCGGTATCTTGCCTGACACGTTCCGTTCCTCGCTTCTGATGATTGTCGTTTGCCGCCAGGGCGGAACCGCTCCCGCCTGGACGCTGTCTACGCTAGCCTACCCGCAGTGACTCCGACAGAAGATCGGAGCGGCGACGGCGACGTGATCTTGCCCCCGTGTTGGCGGGCCGGATGAAGGCGCTGTGCAGGGCAGCCACCGCCCGCGAGGCGTCATCCTCGTGGACGACCGAGACGATCGCGACATTGCTGGTCTGCTGGTTCATCGCCAGCACCCGCACCTTCTCCCGGTTGAGCACGGTGATCATCCGGGAAAGCGACGACGCGGTGGTCGCCGCGCCCGCGCCCACCGCGGCCAGCACCGCGACCTGCTCGTGACAGGTGATCCTGGCATCGAGTTCATCGAGATCGTCCTCCATGGTCGTCTGGAGATTGGCGCACCCTCCCGTCACGCCATCGAGGATGAACGTCATCCGGCGGCGCGACGATGCCTGGGAGACGTTGAGGATCTCGACGCCCCGCTCGTGCATCTGGCGAAAGACGATTGACGCGGCGGAGGCGAGGTCCTCGAGTTCCGGCACGTCGAGCGTCATCAGGATCAGGCCCTTGAGCGCGGTGACCGCCTTGATCCGGTCGCTCGGCGCTTCCCGCATGACCACGGTGCCGGACTGTTCCGGCAGGAAGGTCGAAAGGATGCGAACGGGGATATCCACCGCGACCGCGGGCCGGATGGTTCGGGGGTGAAGCACCTTCGCCCCGAAGTGGGCCAGTTCCTGGGCTTCGTCGTAGCTGATTTCGGGCACCACCATGGCGGTGGTGACGGCACGGGGATCGGCCGAAAGGACGCCGGGAACATCGGTCCAAATCTGGACCTCGTCGGCATCCAGCGCCGCGCCGAGCAGGGTAGCCGAGTAGTCGGAACCGCCGCGCCCAAGCGTGGTGGTGGCGCCGTCCGGCCCACGTCCAATGAAACCGGTGGCGACGACGGTGTTGCCGGCCTCCAGCAGCGGCAGGATCAGGTGCTCGGCGTTCTCGCGGGTTTTGGCCCTGTCCGGGCGGGCGGCGCCGTGCCTTCCATCGGTGGCGATGATGGAATCGCAAAAGACGGCCTCGGCGCCGTGGCCCATGTCCCGCATCGTCGCGGCCATCATGGTGGAGAGGCACTTCTCGCCGGTGGAGACGATCCGGTCGGAGAGCGCCCCGGAAAGCTCTCCGACCGCCTCGACCTCATCGAGCGTGGCATCGAGAACATTCTGGACCTCATGGACGACGTTCCAGGCCAGCTTCCGCCGTAACGAAGAAGAGATCCCGTTCAGGATCTCCTCGTGCTTGCCGTGGATGAGGGCCACGGCTTCATCTCGCTTGGCGCGGTCGCCACGGGCGGAGGCGCGAGCCGCGTCCAGCAGGGCGTTTGTCACCCCGGACGCGGCCGACACCACGACCACCCGTGGGGCGGGTTGGTTGAGGGCGATTTGGGCGGCTTCGCGAACGCGCTGGGCGTTGGCGACCGATGTTCCACCGAACTTGAGGACGATCATGCGTGCGCTCCTGGGCCAGGGATTGGGCCGATCCGCGTTTCGGGGCCATGGACGAAGGTCGGGGTCAGGCGATCCATCATGTTCCGGTTCCGCTGACACCACGCCTGAGCGCCATTGCTCCATGCTGGTCCGTGCTATCGAGATCGGTGGCGAGCTCCGCTGCCCAGACCGTCCCTGCGTGTGTCGCTGGTGGTTCGGCCCACCAGCCGGACACGAGAAAGGCGGGGACTTTCGTCCCCGCCTGCTGTTCCGGTTTCGTGTTGATGACCCGTCGTCGGTCAGTTCACACCCGGCCCAGCAGGCAAGCTCTTAATCTCGGTGTCGATAATCGACATCGAGATGATTTGCTTGGTAGTGCCGGTGAGTGCGCCGAGCGCCAACGTGTTCATGGGCTGACTATACACAGCAACCGGCGAGAACGCAATGTTTTTCACAATCC
>CAZUPA010000264.1:0-3050 GCA_964622205.1 uncultured Sphaerobacteraceae bacterium | reverse complement strand
CAAGCCGTCGAACCTCTCCTTCGAGCAGGCCGCGGTGGTCCCGGTGTCGGGCCTGACGGCCCTGCAGGGGCTCACGGATTCGGGGCCACTGGTGGCCGGTCAGCGTGTGCTGATCACGGGCGCCTCGGGTGGAGTCGGCTCGTATGCCGTGCGGATCGCGAAGGCGCTCGGGGCGGAGGTCACTGGGGTGTGCGGTGCCGCCAAGGTGGACTTCGTCCGGTCGCTCGGCGCGGATCGCGTGCTCGACTACACCCGGGAGCCTTACGCGGACGGCTCCACGACGTATGACCTGATTCTGGATATCGGCGGAAGCACGCCGGTTCGGCAACTGCGGCGGGCGCTCACCAATCGCGGCACGCTCGTCATCGTTGGCGGCGAGGGTGGGGACAGGGTGTTGGGCATCGGCCGCCAGTTGCGCGCGGTGATGCTCTCGCCATTCGTGCGGCAGCGCCTGGCGATGCTGATTTCGAGCGAGAACCACGTCGATCTCGAACGCCTGGCGGCGATGCTGGAAACCGGCGAGATCGTGCCCGCGATCGACAGGACATATCCCCTGAGCGATGTGCCAGCGGCGATGCGGCGTCTCGAAGCGGGACAGGTGCGAGGCAAGCTCGCCATCGTCATCTAGCGATTTCGGACACATCAGAACACGAACACGGAATTTCCGTTCCATCGCCTTTCTTGGGCGGGAACGGGCGGGCTCGACGCGGCCTGTTTTCGATCGATTGACCTGCCAGACGGCGCCCACGGGCGGAGGAACACGACATGATCACGGTTTCGGGCATCAGCAAGCACTACGGCACTCGATCCGTGGTGGACGACATGAGCTTCACGGTGAAGACGGGCCGGGTGACCGGGTTCGTTGGCCCAAACGGCGCCGGCAAGTCGACCACGATGCGGATGATGGTGGGCCTGTCCCGGCCCAGCCAGGGAGAGGTTCGGTACCACGGCGTGCGATACACCGAACTGAAGGAACCGGCCCGGGTGGTTGGCTCGGTGCTGGACGCGCGCTGCATGCATCCCGGACGCACCGCCCGTCGGCACCTGCGGGCGATGGCGGCGATCGGGGGCATTCGGGCTGGCCGGGTTGAGGAGGCGCTGGCGGAAGTGGGTCTCGAACCGGCGGCCGACCAGCGGGCGGGCGGGTTCTCGCTGGGGATGCGGCAACGGCTGGCGTTGGCCGGGGCGTTGCTTGGCGAACCGGAGGCCCTGCTGCTGGACGAGCCCTCGAATGGGCTCGATCCGGAAGGTATCCGATGGCTGCGGACCTACCTGAGCGAATTCGCCAGGAAGGGCGGCACGGTGTTCGTTTCGAGTCACCTGATCGCGGAGCTGGGGATGTTCGCCGATGACCTGGTGGTGGTCGGCGGCGGCAAGCTGATCGCGGCGCTACCGGTAGCGGAGTTGACTGGGCGGAGCGCGCCGGTGGTGGTGGCGCGGACGCCAGAGCCGGAGGCCCTGTCGCGGTTGCTGATGGAGCAGGAGTACGCGGTGGAACTCAACGGCGGCCGGTTGGACATTCGCGGCGCATCCCGGGACGCTGTGGCGCGCATCGCGTTCGACCACCGGATTCACGTGCTGGAACTGGCGGAGGAGTCGCGGTCGCTGGAGGACATCCTGCTGGAGATGACCGCGCCGGCCGCTGAGTTCGCCCACGCCTGATTCCCGTCAATTCGTACCCAATGACAAAGGATGCGCCTCAATGACCACCTCTCCTTCACTTCTTGATGACCTGATGATTCCGGCCGCGCCGGTTTCCAAACGCCTTTCGACCCGGACCCGGTCCGGCGACATCAAGGCGATACCCGCCGCGCTGAAGAGCGAATGGATCAAGCTCACGACCGTGCGGTCGACCCAGATGATGCTGGGGCTGAATATCCTCGGCGGGTTGCTGGTGTCGTGGGCGGTCGCGAGGTTCCTGACGGACGAGACGTTGACGGTCTCGGAGGGCGCTTTTTACTGGACGGTGATAGTGGCGATCGTGGTGGCGGTCGCCGGTGTGCTGGTGTTCACGTCCGAGGTTCAGCACGGAACCCTGGCGGCGGCGCTGACGGCACAGCCCGCCAGATGGGTGCTGGCCGTGGCGAAGGCGGCGATTGCGATTGCCTTTGGCCTGGTCATGGCCGTGGCGGGGATCGCCGCCGGGTTCGTGGGCGCGCTGCTTGGTGGGCTCGAGATCGGCGACACCGGGGCAATGGTCTCCTCGACGATGTGGGCGGCGCTCTATACGTCGCTGGCGGCGGTGCTTGGCGTGGGGTTCGGCATGATCCTGCGGCACAGCGCCATGGCGGTGTCCGGCCTGCTGGTGTGGAGTTTCCTGATCGAGGGCCTGTTGGACCTGTTCCTGCCGGTGCGAGTATCGAGATTCCTACCGTTCCTGGCGGGCGATCGGTTGATCGCGATTAATTTCTCGGACCTGGACCCGGATGCATATGCGGTGGCGCTGTCGCGAACCGAGGGCGGGCTGGTGTTCGCGGGGTATGCCCTGCTGGCGATGGCGATCGGCACGGTGTTGCTGTACCGGCGCGACGTGGACTGAGCGTGTCAGTCTTCCCCGGTGTGCAGCCGGGTGACCTTGCGGCGCGAACCGTCGGGGTAGCGGAAGGCGACGAGCTTGCCGCCCTCGAAGATCATCAGCACCTCGCTCGCATCGTGGCTTTCTATGCTGGCTTTCAATGGTGGCTTGATGAGGGTCGGCTCCAGGGGCTTGCCCTGGAAGAAGCGTTGCTTCGTTTGCTGCTTCACAGGCTGGGGTTCGACGCTGACCCTTAGCGGATGAGGCTTCATCTTCTGGATTTCGGACAGCGGATACTCGCCATCGGGGATGGTGGCGTAGAACTCCTCGATGTCCTTGTCCATTGTCTCGAAGTTTTGCCTTTGGGGTTTGAGTCCGTCTTTTTTGGTCATGGCGGGCCTGACTCCGATCACGAGTCTGAAATCCAGCGTTTGTGCCTGCCTACGTACGGATGGTACATGATTCCAGCGTCTGGCCGAATGTCCCGGAAGATGTGACTGCTGGCTGGCTCCAGCCGACCTTTACACGCATGGTG
>CAZUPA010000263.1:0-3079 GCA_964622205.1 uncultured Sphaerobacteraceae bacterium | reverse complement strand
GCATACCCAGGCGATGCGCACGGTCCTGGCCGCCTTCGCGCGGGACACGGGGATCGATGCCATGCACCAGGTGGTGCTGGTGCTCGATGGGGCGGGCTGGCACCGGAGCCGGAAGCTGGTCGTGCCGGAGGGGATTGATCTCGTCTTCCTGCCCCCGGCATCCCCAGAGCTCCAGCCCGCCGAGCGGCTGTGGCCGCTGGTCAACGAACCGGTCGCCACCCGACGTTCGCCGATCTGGACGCGCTGGAGGCAGCGCTGGTCGAGCGCTGCCAGGTGCTCCGGGCCGATCGGCGGACGATCCAGCGCCACACGCTGTTTCACTGGAGGCCCATCGATCCCGTCGCTGGGATTCATCAGTGATACCCTGGATTCCGTATTACGACGCCTTCCGGCACACTGGGCGGACCGATCGCCGCGCAACCTGGAACAGCGCCTCTTGGAACCGCGTCGGCGAATGAGGCGTGGGAGGAACACCACCGCCGGAGCTTGTCGGTGCGATAGAGTGGAGCAACGACCGGGACTGGTCGACGCTTCCGCCATCCGTGACTGGACCGCCCTGATGACACCTGACGCGCGCATTGCCCTGATCGAACGCTACGCGGCCGGACCGGCCGAACTCGAGGCGGCCTGGAACGAGGTTCCAGAGCAAGCCCGGAGATTCCGCCCGGCCGAAGGCGAGTGGTCGGCCCATGAGATCGTCGTACACTGCGCCGATTCAGAGACCTACGCGGCCACGCGCATCCGGCTGCTGGTGGCCGAGCCCTCGCCACTGATCGTGGGCTACGATCAGGAACACTGGGTGAACGCGCTCGGCTACGACGACGTACCGGCCGAATCCGCGCTGGCGGTGGTATCGGCCGTGCGGGCGCTTACCGCGCCCCTGCTGCGGCGGCTGGACGACGAAGCCTGGGCGAAGGTGGGCGAACACACCGAGAGCGGCCGGTACTCGGCTCTGGACTGGCTGGAAACGTACGGCGCGCACCTGCACGACCACGCCGCGCAAATCCGGGAGAACCTGGAGTCGTGGGCGGCCCGATCGGGCGATGAGACCGGCGCCAGATAGCGGGCGACCACTCCGAAGCCATGCGCGGTTTCCCGAACTGGAACGGCATTCCCCCACAAACGGGGGGCCAGACGTGCGACTTCCCGTAGAATGGAGCGGTGGAGGCGGCTGGTTCGCCGGTTCCAAAGAAGCGCTGGTTGACAGTCATCCAGCGTGATTTCCCTATTCGAAAGGACATGCAACGTGTCATCAGTGAATTCTTCAGGACCTTTTCGCGCGTTGTTTGATGGATTGAAGCGGGGAGATCTCACCCGCCGCCAGTTCGTGGAACGGGCGACCGCGCTCGGCATGGCGGCCGGACTGGCGGTGCATATCTCCAGCACTTCCGCTGGCGCGCAGGATGCTTCACCGGAGGCGTCCGCCGGGGGCGGACGGCCGGACGGCGGCACCGAGGGTCAGGAACGCGGCGCGGGAGGGGAACTCCGGATCCTGCAATGGCAGGCTCCCAGCCACCTCAGCGCGCACCAGGCCACCGGCGACAAGGACGGTCTTGGCGCATCGCTGGTTTCCGAACCGCTGATGTTCCGCGGCGCCGACGGCGAGTTGATCGCCAACCTGATCACCGAGGTGCCAACCGCCGCCAACGGGCTGCTGGCCGAGGACTTCACCAGCGTGACCTACAACCTGCTCGAAGGCGTGACCTGGAGCGATGGCGAGCCGTTCACGGCGGCCGACGTGATCTTCACGATCGACTGGATCAAGGACGATGCCAACGGGGCCGTCTACGAGCAACTCTACCGTTCGATCGACACCTACGAGGCGACTGGCGATCACACCGTAACGATCACCTACTCCGAGCCGAACCCAACCTGGAGCGATGGCTTCACGGGTTCCGGATCGAGCGTGATCTATCCGAAGCACATCCTGGAAGGGGGCGGCGAGGACGCGAACAACGCCTTCAAGTCGAACCCGATCGGGACCGGTCCGTACGTGATCGACAGCTTCTCGGTGAACGACGAAGTGCGGTACGTCATCAACGAGACCTACCGCGAGCCGAACAAGCCATTCTTCTCGAACGTGCTGATCAAGGGCGGCGGCGACGCGGCCTCGGCGGCCCGGGCAGTGATCCAGACGGGCGACTACGACTACGGCTGGAATATCGCGATCGAGCCGGAAATCGCGACGAGCCTGGAGAGCGACGGCTCGCCGGGCGTGTTCGTGGTGACGCCCGATATCGGAATCGAGCGCATCAACATCAACTTCTCGGACCCGGACACCGAGGTCGACGGCCAGCGGTCGGAGATGAACACCCCACACCCGGTGCTGAGTGACCTGGCCGTGCGGCAGGCGATGAACCTGGCCATCAACCGCGAGCAGATCGCGAACTCGTTCTTCTTCGGTGGCGACCAGGAGCCGCCGGTGGTAAACATCCTCTCCGGCATTCCCAGCATGGAATCGCCGAACAACGAGGTGGTCTACGATCCCGAAGCGGCGAAGCAGATTCTTGAAGACGCTGGCTGGGTGATGGACGGCGACGTTCGCAAGAAGGACGGGCTGGAACTGTCGCTGAACTACCACACGACGGTGAACCAACTGCGGCAGAAGATTCAGGCGGTGGTGAAGAGCAACCTGGAGGAGGTCGGCTTCAAGATCGAGTTGCTGCAAGTGGACGCCGCGGTGTTCTTCGATAGCGCGGCCGGCAACGACCAGAACAACACGCACTTCTACTACGACCTGAACATGTTCCAGTCGTCGGTTGGCGCGCCGCCGCCGGTGGCCTACATGGTGCGGTGGTATGCAGGGCCGGATGGCAACAACATCGCCCAGGCCTCGAACAGTTGGTCTGGCCGCAATTTCCAGCGCTACAACAACCCGGATTACGATGCGCTCTACGAGGCGGCGCAGACCGAGAGCGACCCGGACAAGCAGAACGAGCTGTTCATCGGCATGAACGACATCCTGTTCAACGATGCCGCCGTGCTGCCGCTGGTGCGAGTGGGCAACAAGATCGCGGTGTCGCGCACGCTGAACCAGGAGAACCTGGCGTCGAGCCCCTACGAGTTCGACTACTGGAAC
>CAZUPA010000262.1:0-3084 GCA_964622205.1 uncultured Sphaerobacteraceae bacterium | reverse complement strand
CGGCGCCCAGGTCACCATCGCCAATCTCAACGCCGCCACCGGCCAGGCGACGGCCAGCGAGATCGGCGCGACATACCTTCCCTACGATGCCGCCGACCACGAAGCGGCCCGGCGCGTGATCGACCAGATGCTCGCCATTCACGGCCGCATCGATGGCCTGGTGGTGTCGGCCGCCCACACTGGCGGTTTCCACGCCGCCGCCGAGATGCCGGAAGCCGAGTGGCGCCAGGTGATGGCCGTCTCCCTTGATGGAGCGTTCGCCATCGCCAGCCATGCGGCCCGCGCGATGCGCGATCAGCCGGGCGGCTCAATCGTCTTCATCGCCTCGGTCGAAGGCATCACCGGCGCCTACGGGCATGCCGCGTATGTCACCGCCAAGAGCGCCATGTTCGGCCTCGTCAAATCGATGGCGATGGACGAAGGCAGCTACGGCACCCGCGTCAACGCGATCAGCCCCGGCATCATCGACTCTGGCCGTCCCGACCTTGAAACCGGCAAGCAGGACCCGGACCGAATGCGGTTCTGGCAAGACATGACCGTCCTCGGGCGAATGGGTCAGCCGGAGGAAATCGCCACTGTCAGCACCTTCCTGCTCTCTTCGGGTGCGTCCTACCTCACCGGCCAGAACATCGCGGTCGATGGCGGCTGGACGATCGGCTATCCTCGCATGGGAACGACATAACTATCATCACGAAAGGAACACCCAGTGGTTTCAACCAGCATCCAGGCGGAATTGGCTCAACGCGCTCGCGCCGTCATCCCTGGCGGCGTGAACTCCGGCAATCGAGCCCTCCCGTGGCCACTCGTGCCGGCCGAGGCGGAAGGCGCGTATTTCACGGATGCCGATGGCAATCGCTACCTTGATTATCATGCCGCGTTCGGCCCGCTGATCCTCGGTCACAACCATCCGGGGGTGAACGAGGCGGTGCGGGCGGCCACCACCAACATCGACCTGACGGGCGCGGGCGTGACACCGTACGAGATCGACCTGGCCGAAAAGCTCAACCATTACGTACCTTCTGCGGAACGGGTGTTGCTGACGAACTCGGGATCGGAAGCCACGTTCGCGGCGTTGCGGCTGGCCCGGGCGGTGACCGGCAAATCGTACATCGTGAAGTTCCAGGGCACCTATCACGGGTGGCACGACGCCGTGGCGATGAACGTGATCACGCCGAAGGAGCGGATGGGCCAGAAGGACCCGCTTTCGCTTGGGCTGTTGCAGGATACGGTTGACCGTACGCTCATCCTGCCGTTCAACGACGTGGAGGCGCTGCGGAACCTGCTCGCCGAGCATGGCGACGAGATCGCGGCGGTGCTGGTGGAGGTGATTCCTCACAACATCGGGTGCGTGGCGCCGACACCGGAGTTCCTCCAGGCGTTGCGTGACGAGACCACCGGGCACGGATCGCTGTTGATCTTCGACGAGGTGATCACCGGGTTCCGGCACAGCCTGGGCGGGTACCAGAGCATAGCTGGCGTGACGCCGGACCTGACGACGTTCGCGAAGGCGATGGCCAACGGCTACCCGATCGCGGCGCTGGTGGGCAAGGCGGAGTACATGGACCGGTTCGCGCCGGGCGGAGGCGTGTTCTTCGCCGGGACATACAACGGTCACCCGCTGAACGTGCAAGCGGCGCTGGCGACGATCGCGCTGTTGGAGGACAGCTCGGTACACGAGCACTGTTTCGCGCTGGCGGAGCGGGCCGCCACCGGGATCGAGGCGATCGCGTTCGAGTTCGGGATTCCGATGACGGTGAAGCGCTTCGGGTCGGTGTTCGTGCCGTACTTCATGGAGGGTGACATCGCCCGCTACGACGACCTGTTGCGCAACGACGACGCGCGGGATATCGCGTTCCGGTCGGGGATGTGCAAGCGGGGAATCTTCATGATCCCGACGGCGTTGAAGCGCAACCACATCAGCGCGGCGCATACCGCCGCGGATATCGACCGAACACTCGAAGCGGCCCGCGAGGTGCTCGCGGCGATCTGATGCCGGATCCGGGAGTTTACCCGCGGAATGGTACGTGTCTCACGAAGACCGTTCGTGTGTAGGGACAGCCCAGCGAGCCGAAGGCGAGCGTGTGGCTATCATGATCGATCACCCGGACTCCGGATAAATCCGACGAAACGCGGGGCCACATCGATCGCGCGTTTCGCCCGCCCGGTTGTGAATGGGCGTACCATGGTCCGAGAGATGATGCCGGTTTCGAGGAAGGACCACCGATGACCGGGACAGACAGGGAGGCGCTGATCGCGGCGTTTCACGCGCGGGCGCTGGAGCTGCTGGACAGTGACGACGCATCGGGCGGGAACCGGGAAGAGATCTCCCGCCTGCTGCGCGAACTCGCGCTGCAACCGGGCATCCTGCCGGAGGCGGACCTGAAGCGGCTGCACGACGCTGGGTCGACGGCGACGATCCTCCACCAGGGAGAGGATGGGCGAGGGGCGCTGATGCTGCTACGGCTGCCAGACGACGCGCCAACGCCGGTCCACAACCACAACACCTGGGGCGTGGCGGTGGTGATTCAGGGAGAGAATCGCTATTGGCGCTGGGAGCGGCTCGATGATCTGAGCGATCCGAACCACGCGGAGTTGCGGCTGGGCGAGGAGTTCGTTCATGGGCCGGGCGAGTACGTGCTGTGGGGCGATCCGCCGCATGACCTGCACGCCCAGCAAGGCGAAGGCGGCGTGGCGTACGAGTTCGTGTTCTTCGGGCGGAACCCGAACCTCCAGCCGCGCGCGTACTTCGATCCGGAGACCGGCGCGGTGAGGTATGCGTCCGCGGTCGATACAGCCACGACAGGAGAGATGTAGCCGCCGGCCAATGTGCCTGACCCCACGCGCGGTGGCGCTGGCGAGCGCCGTCGTCCGTTGGGTTTTCGGCCGCGGGTGTGGAGCGTTGGCGGCCGGGTGGCGAAATGGGTAATTCTGCGCATTCCCAGGTGGCGATGGGCGGGTGTAGGCTGCGCTTGACGGTAGATATTCGTCTTGCTCAGGAGCCCACAATCCATGCAGCCCAATCGTTCTTACGTTTCGTTTCGAGTGTTGGTCCACGCGACGGCCGTATGCCTGCTGGTGATCGCG
>CAZUPA010000261.1:0-3084 GCA_964622205.1 uncultured Sphaerobacteraceae bacterium | reverse complement strand
GGCGGCGTGCAATCGTCGGCCAGCGGAGCCGGCGGCGCGAACCAGTTCGCCGCGATGCCCAGCATGCACATAGGATGGACAACCGTCGCCGCGCTGTGGCTAGCGGGCGCGATTCGCTGGTGGAGAATTGGCGCGATCCTTGGCGCGATCCACCTTGCTCTCATGTGCATCACTGTCGTGGTGACGGGCAATCACTACGTACTCGACATCGTTGGAGGCTTCCTCATCGCGGGGGCCGCCATCCTGCTCGCGATCGCGCTTCCCCAGGGATTGCCCTCGTCCCGTTCGTGGCCGTTTCTCTTCCGGCCACCCAGTTGATGGCGGAACCGTTTCTGGCGTTGGCCTCGACAGTCCCGTTCCACGGACCGTGGACGCGCGATTGGCACCAGGGTCGATTTGCGCGATCCCCGCGGATGTCGAGAATCGAGAAAGCGCCCTGATGGAGCTTCAAGCTGGCAAGGCGACACCTGAATCCGGCAACGGCGAGGCGCATGAACACAATGCCAGCGTTGGCGCCTTTCCGCGCGTGTTCCGGCTGACCGATCGGCTCGGCCTCCTCGCGTTGACCATTGTCACGATGGCGGCGGCCGTCCAACTCTTCTGGGGCGGAACCATCATCGGTCAGGATTCGGCCACCCAGTTCTATCCCTGGTATGACTACCTTGGCGAACGACTCGCCAGCGGCGAAATTCCTGGCTGGAATCCCTATCAATTCGCCGGGGTCTCGTTCGCGGCGGATCCGCAGTCAGGCTGGATGTACTTGCCGGCCATGGCGATCTTCACGCTGTTGCCGCTTGTCACCGCGGTTCCCGTCTTCATCGTCTTTCACCTGTTACTCGCGGGCGCCGGAACCTACACCCTCTCCCGCCTGCTCGGAATGGGCGTTGGCGGTGCCCTGGTCGCCGGGGTCGCCTATCAACTCGCACCCCCGATCTACGGGCGCTCGGTCTGCTGTCCCGCCCAGTACGAAGTTGGCTCCTGGATGCCGATCGCCCTGGTCGGCGCCGAACTGGCGATGCGTACGCAATCGCCAACAGGCCGGATTGGCGGCTGGATCGTCGCCGGCGTGGCGGTCAGCCAGGCGCTTGGGGCGTGGTTGGGGCAGGGCGGGTACTACTTCCTGCTCTTCCTGACCGCCTACATCGGTTACCGTGGACTGATTGCCCCCAACTCGCGCGAGGATGGATGGCTTCGCCGGTTCCGCGACACAGCGACGCATGGTTTCGCCATGTTGGGCATCGGTTTCGGCTTCGCGGCCGCTGGCATCCTGCCCCGGCTCGAATACGTCTCCCGCTCGAATGTCGCCGGTGGTGACTACGGCCAGGAGAACGAGTGGGCCACCAAAATCGGCGGCGTCACTCCCTCGATGATCTTCGACCGGCTCATCGATCCCACCCTCTACTATCCAGGGGTCATCGTCCTGATCCTGACCGTGGCCGCGATTCCACTCGCCAGGGGCAGGCATGCCACCTCGTTCTTTGTCGCGTGGGGGATCGGAGCGCTGGTCATGGCCATCCCGGTGGAGACCCCGCTCCACAAGCTCCTGTACGCCGTGCTACCCATGTTCGAGCAGTTGCATACCCACTGGCCCGACCGCGTGGCGATCGTCTCCTACCTGTCGATCGCGATCGCGGCTGGCGCCGGCGCGGAGGCGCTCATCTCCAGAACCATCCCGGCGCGCCGCAAGCTGCTGGCGGTCGGCGTGCCCATCGGCGCGCTCATGCTCTTGATGCTGGTCGGTTCGGGCATACCCCGGCTGCCGGTGATCCTGCTCATCCTCGTGACCGGCGTGTTCGCGACGCTGCTGCCGCGGCACCGCGACTGGGTCAAACCCGCGCTCCCGGCGGCCCTCGCGGTCCTCGTGGCCGTTGACCTGCTCGTTGCGTTCAACGGCGCCCTTCTCCAGGCGCCCTACGGAGGATTCCATCGCGTCGATTTCGAAGAGCATTTCGATGAGAGCGGCGCGGCGACGTTCCTTCAGGAACGAATGAAACAGCGGCCCGGTCGTTACATCGGGTTCGACCCCGCCCAGGAAGTCATCGTCGACGGCCAGCTGATCCTCTATCGGTATCAGTTCGCGTCACCGGACATGGGCGCCCTGCTGGTGAACAATCGCGGGGTGCTGCACGGAATCGAGGACGCCCAGGGGTATAACCCCGTGCAGCCCGCGCGATTCGTCGACTACCTCACCGCGCTCAACGGGCATCCGCAGGAATATCACGACGCCAACGTGTACGAAACTGGGCTGGATTCGCCCCTGCTGGACCTGCTCGCCGTTCGCTACATCGTGATCCCTGCCGAATATGCCGAGGACAGGATCGATCTCCATGCGATCGTTGAGACCTTCCCAACGATCTACGACGACGGCCAGGTCAAGGTCCTGGAGAACCCCGAAGCGGCGCCGGAGGCCTGGATCGTTCACCAGGCGAGAGAAGTGCCGTCCGGAGATGTGCTGGATGTCCTCGCATCCGGCGAGGTCGATCCACTGGAAACCGCGCTCCTCGAATCGACGCCGCCAGTGATGGGCGTTGAAGCCGGAACGGCAAATGGCGACGCACGTCTCATCGAACGTCATCCAGAGCGCATCAGGATCGAAGTGTGGACGGACCAGCCAGGCATGCTGATGCTCAGCGAGACCTGGGATCCGAACTGGAACGCCTACATCGACGGTGAAGAAGTCGAGCTGTACCGGGCGAACTACCTGTTCCGCGCCGTTTCCATTCCAGCAGGGGAAAGCACGGTCGAATTCCGGTACGAGCCACCGGCGCTGCGCATCGGACTGGCCATCACGGCCCTCACCGCCACGACAGCAATCATCGCGTTGATTTGGGTTTCCTGGCGACCATGGCGCGACTTCCGGCCAGCCCATCGCCCGAACGACGAAAACTGAGCGCCCGGGCCTGACGCACCTGTCCGCGTCTACCCTGGAATCAGGCCATCCAGATGCGGCAGCGGAACGACGCTTTCCTGTTCGTTGGGATCGGTGCGAGCCAGTACCGCCACGCATGGTTCACCTGAGTTGTTCAGCGGCAGGTGGGGCACGTTGGGCGGGATATAGAGCATGTCGCCCGCCCGGACGTCCAG
>CAZUPA010000260.1:1543-3105 GCA_964622205.1 uncultured Sphaerobacteraceae bacterium | reverse complement strand
CCTTCCGTATCTCCCAGCGAGTACAGCGTGGCGAGCGTGGGAAAGATCACCGTGGAGATACTGAGCGCGATCACGCCGTGCGGCAGCATCAGCAACTGCCAGGCGTAATTGATCGCCGACACGCTCGCCTGGTCCGTGGTCGAGGCGAAGGCGGTGACGGCGATGAAGTTCACCTGGAACACCGCCAGGCCGATGATGCGGGGACCGAGCAGCCGGGCCACCTCGCTCAATCCCTCGATGCGCCGGTCGAGCGTCGGCTTGAACACCATCCCACTCCGGATCAGTCCGGGCAACTGCACCAGAAAATGCCCCAGGGCCCCGGCGATCACGGCCCAGCCAACGGCATAGATGCCGTGGGAATCGACAAAGAACAGCGCGCCAATGACGATTGCCAGGTTGTAGACAAGCGGGGCAATGGCTGGAAGGACAAACTGGTTCTGCGCCTCCAGGATGCCCTTGGCGGCGATCCCGAACCCGAGGAAGACCGGGGAAAGCAGCAGGATCCGCATGAGCTGGACCGCCATGTCCTCGGTTGCCTGATCGAACCCGGGCGCGACGATATGCATCAGCGGCCGTGCAAGGATGAAGCACAGGATGCTGAGCGCGAACACCACGATGCCGGCCCAGGTCAGCACCGCCGATGCCAGCCGCCACGCCTTGTCCGGTTGTCCACCGTTGATGAATCCGCCGAACACCGGGATGAACGCGGCTCCGAACGCCCCGGCCATCACGACCAGGAACAGCAGGTCGGGAATCCGGAACGCGCTGCCGTAGGCGTCCATCTCCATGCCGGTGCCGAACTGGTGGGCAAGGATGACCTCGCGAGCCAGCCCGAGCACGCGGCTGAGCACGAACGACAACGCGACGATGATCGCGCTACGGGCAATGCCACCGGCGATCGGCGGCGCGCCCACGCTCGCGGAAGGCGCTGGTTCCTCGATCGGTTCGTCTTCTATTGAGAGTGGTTGGTCCAGGTTGAATACCTGCGAGGCCTGACTCATGCCGTGGATTATGCCACCTAACCCGCAACCCGCGCGTTGGAGTACTCAATGGTCGTCGAGAAGCGATTGTGGACGCGGGTCCGAGCCGCTGTCCTGGCATTCCCATCGGGTGCGAAACCATGCGGCAAGGCAACGAGAAGTGGTATCATTCCGTGGTTGCCCGCCCACCGGGCCCTTTTCGTGTACGAAACAAGACCGCGTTCGTCCCGGATCACCGGCGAATCGCGATGATCCGAGGAAGGTTCAACTTGGCTAACAGCAAGTCCGCCCGCAAGCGCATTCTCGTCAACGAGCGCCGCCGCCTGAGCAACCGCCCGTTCCGCTCCGCCGCCCGCACCTACATTAAGAAGGCCGAGCTGGCCATCGCCTCCGGCGACCGCGAAGCCGCCCAGGCCGCCGTGCTCACCGCCACCAGCACGCTCGATCGCGTTGCCTCCAAGGGCGTGATTCACGCGAACAACGCCGCCCGGCGCAAGTCCCGGCTGATGAAGAAGTTCAACGCCCTCGGCGCGTAGAACGCATCACCCAACCCAGCAAGCAGGCAAGCGCCGTATTCGTTCC
>CAZUPA010000260.1:0-1443 GCA_964622205.1 uncultured Sphaerobacteraceae bacterium | reverse complement strand
CGAATGCGGCGCTTTGCGCGTCCAGGGCGGACTATTCACCACCGCGAACCACTGAATACGACACTGGCTTCATCGAAGACACGCGATTCGCCGCTCCCAGTTCACCACGTCTTCAGCCGGAGCCGGTATGACGGATTGCCCGTGCCGAAGGAACTGCTTGCGTCTACGCCGCGCGGAGCCCGGCGATCCTGGCCAGGGCCGTGTAAAGAGCATCGACCGGATTGCGAAGCTCGCCGGTCTTCATCTGGCGGTCGACCTCTTCCAGCACGCGAACGACGCGCGGCGCGAAGTTGGCCGGCTGCTCACGTACGGACCGGGCGATGGAGGTCATCCGGTTCGCGTTCGGCAGCTTCATTTCGCGGCCAACCTCGACCGGGTCGCGGCGCTCGGCCTTCACCATCACCGCCGCCAGTTCCACCGAGCCAGCGAGCTGGGCGAAGAGCTTGTATGGGTCCTCGCCAGCCGCCAGCAGGCGATCCAGTTCCCCAACGGCCTTCCGCAGGTTCCCGGAGGAGGCGGCATCGATGAAGGCGAACACCTGGTCGTTGTCACCCATGGCGATGAGCTTCTGGATGTGCCACTCGCTGACCGCGTCCGGATAAGCCGCCGTCACCAGCTTGTCGACCTCGTTGCCGAGCGCTTCCATGTCGGGCGGCCGGTCAAACGCGGGGTTGCGGCCTTTTTGGCTCCAGGAGGTGGGGTAAAGCGTGCGGGCGAGCGTCTGCGCGACGTTGCGTTCGATCTTGCCGCCAGAGCGCTTCCCCCTGGCGACGATCCATTCCACAAGATCGCGGCCTCGCGGCGGATCGCAGGACATCACATCCGCATTCGAGGGAAGGCTCTTTTTGACGGCGGCGGGCACGGTCAGCACGGCGGGATCCGCCAGGATCAGGGTCGAGGCTTCCGGCACACCGCCGAGCAGCGACTTCCACTCGCCAGCGTCACTCTTCGAGTAGCGTGAGATCAGGTTCTCGACCACGATCGTGCGGCCAGCGGTAAAGAACCCGACGCTGGCCACCGCCATCAGCACGTCCTGGAGGGAAACCGAGGAGCCGTCGAGCCAGGAGGTATTCTGGTCGTCTGGATCGCTGGCGGCCGCCCGCGACTTCGCGGCGGCTCTTGCCATCGAGTGATCGGGCCCCAGGATGACGTGAATCATGGCGTCGACACACCCCGCGCGAAACCGAACGTACAGTCCGGGAATGATGCATTGAAATTGTCGGGATAGGAAGGGCCAGACCATGCGATGCCCGGCGCGATGGGGAACCTTGAACCTGCACTAGCAGGTGGGTGCCGCGGACCATCACGGAACACGTCCCGTGATCGAGCAGCTCCCGGTTCCGGGAGAGTTGGCTCAAGACCACATCAAGCGCCAGGGCCACCGCAGGCCTAGCCGAGCCGAGAGCGTAGCACGATCACCACCGCACTTCAACCAGGTGTGCC
>CAZUPA010000259.1:0-3123 GCA_964622205.1 uncultured Sphaerobacteraceae bacterium | reverse complement strand
GAAGGGGAGGGCGCCAGCGGGCGGAACGCGCATGCATGATTGTCGCCTATTCTGTCGACACGAATGTTGACTCTGGAGGTGCGCTCTTTCATGATGGGGATGATCGAGCGTCAGGAGGGCACCATGGCGAGTTCCAGCATTCGGGTTGAAGAAGAGACAATCGCCAGGTTGCGGGTCATTTCCAGGGATGAGAAGCGGCCGATTGGCCAGATCGTGACCGATCTCGTGAAGCGGTACGAACGAGAGAAGTTCTGGAAGGAAGCACGGGAGGGGTTCGAACGTCTCCGTGCGGATCCGGTCGCGTGGAAAGAGTACCAGGACGAGTCCGAACAGTGGCTGTCCATGAGCGGCGATTTGCTCAAGGACGAGCCGCCTTATTATTCGGCCGATGAGATTGCGGCGATGGAGCCGGAGGATGAGTGAGCCCGTCGCTGGAGAGGTGTGGACGTTGTGGCTTCCTCCTGGCGAAGGTCATGAGCAGGAAGGGCTCCGCCCAGCGTTGGTCATTTCAAATGAGCGGTACAACATGATTCCGCATGGCTTGCGCATCGTCGTTCCGATTACCAGTCGCGATCGCGAGCTTCCATTGCACTTTTCTGTCGATCCACCCGAAGGAGGATTGAAGCAACGTTCCGTCATCATGTGCGAGCAGGTCGCGGCCCAAAGCCTCCTGCGATTCCGGCGAAAACGCGGTGAGGTGTCGGCCGGGACGCTGGCGGCGGTACAGGAAATCGTGGGCATGCTTGTGGAAGGTCCGTAGCGCGGGCTGGCGGGTCAGTAGGTACGGAGAGGGGACCGGGCAAGCGCCCGGTCCCTCTTCGCGTGCCAGCCTGAAGGCCGCGCTGTTACGCCGGTGGGGCGATGCCGTCGACGCGGACGATGGCGCCAGCGGGCGCGCCCGGGCCGGACATCAGGACGTAGACGGTGGCGTAGAGGTTACCGTCGCCGTCGAATGTGATGCCGTGCGGCATCACGAGTCCCTCGACCGCCGGTTCGGCGGTGCCGTCGGGCAGGATGCGGAAGATGGTGCCAACCGGGGCGCCGGCCGGATCATCGAAGAGTTGCGAGAGGTACAGGTTGCCGTCCGGGCCGGAGGCGAGGCCGGTGACGAACGAGCGGCCCGTGGTGACCGTCGCGAAGGTGGCGAAGTCGCCATCGCCGGCGACCGAGACGACGGACGGGCCGTCTTCCGGCCAGAACTCGCTGAGCAGCGACAGGTGGTAGTTGCCCTTGTGATAGACGCCCGCGGTTGGGACCGGCTGGCGGGGTTCGTTGTCGCTCTCCGGAAGCAGGGCGGCAAGGTCGGGGACCACGGCGCGGAGTTGCATGGCGCCGGTTTCGCCATCGACCGAGAAGACGGTGTTCGATCCCGCGTCGTTGACCGTCAGGCGGCCGTCGTTGTCGCCGGTGGACACCTGGTAGACGTTCGGGTTCACGTCGGTGCCGTCGGGGTTGTTTTCGATCTCGTAGGTATTGAACTCGGCGATCTGGGTGGCTTCGCCCGTGGCGGGATCGAGCCGGAAGAGGCCGTTCTCGCCATCGAGAATTTCGACGCCGGCGTGGACCGCCATGCCGCCGATGGTGAAGAAGATGACGCCGTCCTGCACGGTGATGCCGATCGGGCCGACCCCATCGCTGTAGGAGGCGAGGCCGGTGACCACCGGGGTGACCGTTCCGTCAGGCGCCACGGCGCTGACCTGGCCGGTGTAGCCGCGGGTGGAAGGCGGTGGAGCCTCTTCTTCGGTGACGGGAGTAGCAGCGGGTTCATCGGAAATCGGGGTGGCGCTTTCCTCCTGCGGCACGCCGGAGAGGAATGGCTCGTCGCCGCCGGTGCCGACTTCGGTCACGTAGAGTGTGCCGTCGTCGGTGAATGCAAGGTAGCGCGGGTTGTAGAGACCCTGGGCGTAGATCACCGCTCCCTCGGGAAGCGGGGGAAGACCGGGAGCGCCTTCGCCTTCGACGGGCGTGGCATCCTGGGCGAGGGCTTTGGTGACCGCGCCGGCCGACAGCACCGCGGCGCCAGTGGCAACAGTGAACTTGCGACGATTGAAGGTGTTTGTCACGTTCTTTGCTCCTCCCATTGAATGGGCTATCCATTGTGATCGTGGTCCCAACTGACATAGTAAACGTAGTTTGCCTTTAACGGGAGGGGGCATGCGCGCGATGTGTGCCAGGCGGCTCCCGCGAAGAGGCCGCGGGCGCGCGCGCTCGCCTGGCTGACTACCCGTTTGGAGCGGGTAATCCGCGCTCCCGAAGCGCCACACTCATGAGGAGTGAGGTGGGCGGCGCCGTCGCGTGCCGCCATTCGAAGGAACAGGAACCATCAGGATGACGACCCCCAGCCCCGGAACGGCGTCCCGGCGCCGATCGCCAATCGAACCAGTCAGGTTTGACCCAATGAGTTGCTCGCCGGAGGAACAGCGTCGCGTGCTGGGGAACGCGCCGTTTTTCGCGCGGTTGAACGTGGCCGAGGTCGTGGAGGTCCAGGCATCGTTCCGGCAGGCGCACTACACCGCTGGTCGGACGATCCACTTCGCCGGAGAAGATGCGACCCGGTTGAGCATTGTCGCCGCGGGCAGGGTGAAGCTGGCGCGGCCGACCCTCGATGGGCAGGAGGTGCTGCTTGAGATCCTGGGGCCGGGCGACCATTTCGGCAGCCTGGCCGACCTTGGCGACCGCGCCTACCGGGAGGACGCCACCGCCCACACGGAATGCTGCGTGCTGTACACCACCGCCGCGGAGTTTCACCGGTTGCTGGGGCGATACCAGGTGGTGGCGCTGGCAACCCTGGATATCGTTTCGCGGAGGTTGCGGGACGCCCACGAGACGATCGAGCAGATCAGCACCTATCCGGTCGAGCGCCGCGTGGCCGTCACGCTCATCAAGCTGGCTGGGCAGGCCGGGCGCGCGGACGATGAATCCGTGTTGATCGAGATGCCACTTTCGCGGCAGGACCTGGCGGGCATGACCGGCGCGCAGGTGGAGACCGTGAGCCGGGTGATCAGCGAGTTCCGGCGCCGGGGGCTGGTGGAGAGCGGGCGCAACTGGATCGCGGTGCGCGACATGGATGGGCTGGCCGCGATCGCCGGATAGGGCGGTCCCGAGCGGGAACTGGATACCTGG
>CAZUPA010000258.1:0-3135 GCA_964622205.1 uncultured Sphaerobacteraceae bacterium | reverse complement strand
GGATACCCGAGGCAAGGTTGTGGTTCGCCTGTGACAGGCACGAGGCCTGTCACTACGTGGGGGCGGTATGTTGGGGCGGGAGGAGGGCATGCGCGCGTGGTCCAGATATACCCCGCGCACGCCAATCAAGAGGTTACGTGCGGTTTGTGTGGATTCAATCCGCCTGGAGGGTAACGTGCAGGTGGTTTCGGGCGGGATCGAGCACCGTCAGCGTGGCTCCATCCTGCTCGAAGGAATGTCCCGCCTCCCGCAGACGTCCGGCCAGCGCTTCCAGGTCAGCCGCGTCCGGAAGCTCCAACGTGAAATGCCGCAGCCCCGACGTGCCTTCCGGAGCGGGTTGCGCGCCTTCGCCAGACCAGGTGTTGAGCGCCAGCGCGTGGGGCACGGTGACGCGGTCCAGCCCGAAATCGGCCATCCCGATCGCCGGCATCGACATCAGGGGCCGGAACCCGATCACGTCGCGATAGAACACCGCCGCCCGGTCGAGATTGTTGACGTGCAAGTGTACGTGACCGATTCGCGTGCCTGGTGGCAGCGGAACTTCGAGCGAGTCGCCTTCGGAGAGTTCGCCGAACAGCGATTTGAGATCGACCGCTTCCCGGCCGGAGTGCGGCTTGCCATCCACCGTCACCGCGCCGAACTGGCCGTTGGGTTGCACTACCATCTCGCCGCGATAAGGCGTTTCGAAGGTGATTTCGATGCCGTTGCCGTCCTGGTCGGAGAGATAGGTGGTCTCGCTGACCAGGTGGTCGGTCGGCGAGTTCGGGCAACGCAGGGCGTACAGCCGGTAGGTGAGGATCGCCAGGTCCTTCCGGGTTGGGACGTGGATCGCGACGTGGTAGAGCCCCGTCCTCCGGCTCACCACCGGCCCGGATGCGCCAGGGTGGAGCACGACCAGGATGTCGTCCCCGGCCCCGAGGCTGATGGTGTCCGGGTCCTCGGCGAGCACGGTGAGCCCCACGGCGCGCGTCCAGAACGCGCGGGCGTTGTCCGCTTCGGTCACCGCGAGATGCACCGCTCCCAGCCGCGTGGTTTCGGGCAGGAGCTGGCTGGCGGGAGCATTGGCTGGGATGGTTGACGTGTTCATGATGGTCTCCCGCGAATGGTGGCCGTTGGTTATCCGAAGGTGTTGACCTTCACCGGCTCGAAGGTCACGACCACTCGCGACTCGCCGGGCCTATCCATCTCACGCATGTTCGCCCCACCGTACTTCGCCCCGACCTTCTCCGCGAACGAATAGGCCGGGTCGGCCGCGATCCACGCCTTGGCGCGAATCTCCAGCGTGCGGTATGGGTTCGCCGGGTCGATGAAGAAGAGCGAGGCCACCGGGTTCGCCTGGAGGTTCTTCGTCTTCTGCCGGTTGGTGTTGAGCGATACCTTGATCTTGCCATCGCCGTCGAGCAGGAACCAGAGCGCGGTGATCTGGGGGAAGCCATCCGGGCCCTGGGTGCCAAGGGTGACGACCTGGCTCTGCTCGATGATGCCAGCGTGAGATTCCGGAATCGTGACGGATGATGCGGACATGGACGGTCTCCTTAAGTGATCGACAATACAATTACTAAAGGTAAGTATAGTATAGAACAAGACACAATGCCCGCCATTCCATGCTGGGGCCAGGCCGAAGAAGCGCGTTTCGAGGGGCGGAGGGGTACATGTGCGGCCACGCGGCGCCGTTTGGCTTCTTGCCGCGCACAAGAAAGGAGGGCGGGACCGTTGTCGGCCACGCCCTCCCATGAACCGCTGAGTCAGTTGTCCCTGGCCGTGGTCTTCGTGACGTACGAGGCGTCGTCGAACACCGGGTCGGCGCGGATCGGCCGCCACAGATCGATGCCCCTGGCGGTGAGTTCACCGGGGAATGGATCGAGCGACACGGCCCGGCCGGATTCGGCGGCCTTGAACGCATCCAGCACGATCTGCATGTTCCGCCAGGTCTGGGTCACGGAGCCCACCACGGCCGCGCCGCCGCGCACCGCCTCGCCAAAGTTGATGAAGGCATTCGTATGACCGCCATCGGTCTGGCCGGTGGTGTAGGTGACGGCCCCTTCGTCCGGGCGGTCCAGCGTGAACCGCCGGTGGTCGAACGTGATGACTCCCTCGGAGCCGTAGATACGAAGGGAGTTCCCGTCGGTTGGCACGGCCAGCTCGGGATACCCAGCGGTGTAGTTGCCGATCGCGCCACTCACGAAGCGCAGGGTCATGGCCAGGTCGGAGGGTCCGCCGTGGGTGCTGTTCGCGTCCTGGATTTCTCCGTACACGCGCTCGGCATCGCCGGCCAGCAGCCGAATGAGGGCGGTGTGATGCACGCCGGCGTCGATGTGGGGGCCGCCCACGTAGCCGGGATCGTGCCGCCATGGGGTGCTGGAGAATGTCCCCGCTTTCGGAACCAGTTGCGAGACCACCCGCCACGAGAGGAGATGCAGGCGTCCGATGGCGCCCGCGTCGATCAGGGAGCGGGCGAGACGCGCATCGTCGCGGTAGAAGCAGTTCTCGGTGAGCAATACCACCTGGCCGGGGTACTGCTTCTCCAGTTCGATGAAGTCGCGAGCCTCTTCTTCGTTGGCCCCGGCTGGCTTTTCGCAGATCACGTGCTTTCCGGCTTCAAGCGCGGCCTTCGTCACCGGCAGGTTGAGCGGGATCGGCAGTGAAATCAATACCGCTTCGACATCGGAGCGGGCCAGCAGATCGTGGTAATCGTCCACGTAGTCGTCCATTGATGCCCCGGCGTAGCTGGCGAAGTGCTCGGCCTTGGGGCGGGTGTGGTTAGCGAAGGCCACCACCTGGAAGAGGTCGGATAGCTGGCGAATGGCCGGCCAGTGGAGATATTCGGTGGCCAGGCCGGTGCCGATCAGGCCGAGCCGGATCGGACCCTGGGTGGAGACATCAGACATCGAGCATTCCCTGTTCATTACCCAATGAGGCGAGCCGCACGAGGAGCGGCGCTTCAGAATGGTACGGTAACCTGCTCACGGGGAACGTCAATATCCGATCTGTATGCATGCCCGCGAGCCCGTCCTCGATCGCCAGGAGGCGCCCCGCGGAATTGCCTGATTCCGGAGCGGGGCGGAACAGCGCATGCCTCGATATCCCGTCACATGCTGACCGTGCGCGTGGAGGGACAGCCCAGCGAGCCTAAGG
>CAZUPA010000257.1:0-3177 GCA_964622205.1 uncultured Sphaerobacteraceae bacterium | reverse complement strand
ATGGGGCGAGGATGGCCAGTTGGGAGGCTCCTTAATCTTTGTTTATAGAAGGTGTTGACTTTCTGGCACAGCACCGGTAATGTGTTCGTACAGTCAAGTACGTCACCTGACTGACGTCGATACAGGAGAAGACCGGAGCAGGGGTCACAGACGAGCGCGTGACCGCAGCACGAACGGGACGGAAGTTCCGGGATAGCTGCTCAGCACAGGACTGGAAGACCGTTGATCGACCCTTCGGGGTTGGGAGGTTGACCGGAGACCAGGCGGAGTTGGGACGGACCCGATCGGTACCGATGACGACAGTGGCGTTGGGTAGACCTTCAGGGGAGAACCTCGGTTCGATCCAGGAATGAAGATGCACTCCTGACGCACATGGGAGCTGGCGATCCCCAAGAAAGCCAGGCGCTCAACCCATCAAGCGTAAACAACGACCTGTCACGACGACAGAGAGCCCAGTGGTTGCAAAACCGGTGGGCTTTTCTGTGTCCGCGAGATGATGGCTATCCTGACAGGGATAACGGGCAAATCTCGCGGCGGGTACAGATCGACAGACCTGCTGTGCAGGCCGTCGATCTGCACATTTGGGCCTGCTAACGGCTCAGCCCTCGCGGCCCATCTCTCTATTTATCACGCGGATACCGTATCAATGTACGAAATAACCCCGGGACCATCACCGGCTCGAGGCCGGGAGAGGATCGCCGGGGAATAGCACTCATAAGTATGGGTTGCAGGGATTTGACGGTCAATCGCACATTTTGCGTTGGGGGCGTCGTTACTCGTTATTGTGTCGTGTATTCGGTGGTTTGGGGTAGGTTGGGAAGTCATGTCGTCCCATGTTCCCTGGGTGGTTGGTGAGCGATGCCGGTGGTGTGCGAGGGCGTGGGCCGCCGGATGATGGCGATGGCGACCAGCAGCGGGAGCAGGTGGAGGGTTCCGGAGGCGATGACGACGGCGCGGGTGCCGACCACTTCGCCGAGGCCACCGGCGACGATGCTGGCGACCAGGGTGATGACGCCGTTGATGGTTCCGATCAGGGCGAAGACGCGGCCACGCATATTTGGCGGCGAGTTCTTCTGGAGCATCGTGAACAGGCCGGTCTGGATGGCGGCGGCGGCCGGCCCGATTGGGAGCAGGACGAGGATGGAGACCGGGACGTTGTTGGCGAAGCCCATGCTGAAGATGCTGACGCCATAGAGCAGCAGGCCACCCGCCAGCAAGCGGCTTTCGTGGACGTGGCGGCTGAGGACCACGATCAGCAACCCGCCAAGGAGTCCCGTGAGACCCCGGACGGACATGAGCGAGCCGAAGAGTTCGGCGCTGACGCCGACCGATTCCCGCATGAAGGCGGGGAGGACGGCCGAGAGCGGCACATCGGCCACCATGTAGAGGGCGGAAACCGCGACCAGCAGCGTGAGCACATGGCTGGTGCGGACGTAGCGGAGGCCCTGGACGAACGACTCCGAAATCGAGTGCTGGAGGGCGCCAAGACCGGGCGCGGTGGGATCGGTTGCGTGCTGGTGGTCGTCGCGGAGACCGACGAGCATGAGCCAGCCCATGGAGTAGAGGATGGCGCAGGTGACCAGGGTGGCGGCGAACCCGAACTGGACCAGGAGCCAGGCGCCAACGGCAGGACCGATGATGCGCCCGAGGCTGTCGTTGAGGGCGTTCAGCGAATTGGCGACGCCGAGATCGGCTTCGTCCACGAGGGTGGGGAGAAGCGCGTTCTCGGCTGGCGAGAAGAAAGTCATGACCGCCGACTGGATGAAGATGATGGCGTAGAGCGCGGGGGCGGTGATGTTGGCCGCGAAGGGAGCCGCCAGCAGGAGCAGGGCGACGAGCGCGACGGCGCTTGTGGCCATGATGCGCTGACGGTTCCAGCGGTCGACGAAGACGCCCGCGATGGGACCAAGGATGATGCCCGGCAGCGAGGAGAACACGGGGATGAGGCCGGTGGCGAACGGCGAGCGGGTGAGGTCGAAGACGTGGATGAGCATCACGGCGTGCAATGCCCACCAGGCGAACAGGAAGAACAGCCCGGCGGACCAGAACCGCGAGAAGGCGCGGTTCGAGAGCAGGATTCGCATGGGGTACTCCAGCGAGTGCGAGCAGGCGAATGGGAGGTCTGGGGCTGGGGATCCGGGCGGCGGAGCGGTGTCCGGCGAGCCGGTTGACCATGCGTGGAGCCAGCGATGGGCGCTCGGGGGCGTCTCCCCGGCGGGGTGGCGAAGGTTCCCTCGATACGAGGGCGCTGCTGGTTGGAATGGTCAGGTTGGCCGCGTGGGTGCGCGCGTCAGGGGAGGCCTGCCGCGCCCGGGATCACCCGGCGGCCGTGTAGCCGGCTGGGGCCTGGCGCGTGTCGCGCGGGGACCGGATTGGGGCGAGGGTCATGGAGAGCGTCCGTTTCCTGGTATCGGCGCCAGACGTACATGGCGCCCCGCGTTTTTTCGAGTATAGAGGCTGGGACGCATCCGTGGATGGACGACGTCAGGTGGCGTGGGCGACGACGGTGATCCACCCGGCCTTCTGGCGATGGAGCTTGCCGGTGTGTTCGGCGATGTCGACGCCGGTGAAGAGGGATTCGAGCAGGGCGCGGGCGTATGCCGGCTCGAAGAAATGACGGACCTTGCCGTGGAAGTCGAAGAGGTTGGGTTCGAGTTCCACGCCCTTTCCGTACGCGGGATCGGCGGGGGATTTGCAGGCGAAGAGGAGCAGGCCGCCCGGCTTCAGCACGCGGCGGATCTCGTCGACGACCTCGCGTGTCCTGTCGTGGGTGTAGTAGTGCAGGGTGAGGTGGGCGTAGACGGCATCGAAGGTGGCGTCCGCGAAGGGATACGGTTCGTCGATGCGCATTTCCTGGAAGGTGAGGTTGCTGATATTGGCGTGGCGCTCGCGGTTGGTTTCGATGACGGCGGGGACGAAGTCGGTGGCGGTGACATGGTGTCCGGCGGCGGCGAACGTGGCGGCGTCGGTTCCGGAGCCGCAGCCGAGTTCGAGGATGTGGCTCGCGGGCGAGAGCAGGGGCAGGCAAGTGGCGACGAAGGCGGAGGGACGCCCGGCGGGCTGGGGGTGATCGCCGTAGTTGGCGATCCAGAGGTCGCGCTGGTCGGGTGGCGTGGTCATGCGTGCTCCGGTGCGGTGTCGTGATGGCGGGTGGTCGCGGTGTTGGCGCGACCGGGA
>CAZUPA010000256.1:0-3188 GCA_964622205.1 uncultured Sphaerobacteraceae bacterium | reverse complement strand
AATTCTGGACATTGTGTTGGAGGGCGATCCGCGATTGCGGGAGCGGGCCACCAGTATTCGCCGGGTCGATGACCAAATCCGGGGTCTCGCCGCGGATATGTTCGAGACGATTCCGGTGGCGAACGGGGTGGCGGTGGCGGCGCCGCAGGTTGGCGTGACGCGCCGGTTGATCGTGATTCGCTACAACGAGGCGGACGAAGACGAGGAGGGCGAGGACGCAGTGGGCGAGGAAATCGCCTACCGGCTGGCGAACCCGGAGATCGTGCGCGGACACGGGAACCAGGTGGGCCTGGAGGGATGCCTGAGCATTCCGGGCTGGGTTGGCGAGGTGCCGAGGTACGAAACGGTGACCGTGAAAGGCATCGACATGGACAACAAGCCCGTGCGGATCAAGGCGTCGGGCTACCTGGCGCGGGTGCTTCAGCACGAAATCGACCACCTCGACGGAATCCTGTTCACGGACCGGGTGGTGGACAAGGAGACATTGCGGTTCGTCGGCAACGACCCCGAAGACGAGGAGAGGGCGGGAACCTAGAGGATCTCCGGCTGGCCCTGGCCGACCTTGCGGTGGGCGGACTCGATGACGCGGATGATGTTCTCTAGCGCCTCGTCGAGCCTGCCTTCCTCGTTGAAGACGGCGTAGTCGAATTCCTCGACGCGCTCCAGTTCCTCGCAGGCGGTGCGAAACCGCTTCATGAGGACATCGTGCGTTTCCGTCTTCCGGTACTTGAGCCGGTTCTTGAGGGATTCCATCGTCTCGGGAAGCAGGAAGATCGAGACGGTGTTGGAGATCAGCTTGCGCAGGGTGGCGGCGCCCTTCACATCCACCTTGATGATGACGTGCTGGTTGTTGCGCAGCCCTTCGACGACGGGGGTGCGAGGGACACCGTAGAGGTTGTCATACACCAGTTCGTGTTCGAGAAAGTCGCCTTCGGCGATCTGGCGCTCGAAGTCCGCGCGGTCGAGGAAGCGGTAATGCACGCCGTCGATCTCACCGTCGCGCATGGCCCGGGAGGTGGCGGTGACGACGTACCGGGCACCCGGGTAGACCTCGCGAAGCTTCTCGATGACCGAGTCCTTGCCGACGCCGGATGGGCCTGAAATGATGAACACCCGCGCCGACTGGCTCTTTCGAAGCCGCTGGATATGCGCATCGCCCCGTTCGCACAGGGCGATGTCCTCCGCGGATAGCTCTGGCTCGGCGGTGTCGACGGAGGCGGGCTCCAGGTTGGTGGACTGTGGCAAGGTCTATGCACTCCCGATTTGCAGACCCGGTATACCGGGATGACGACTTCGCCCAACGGGCGCGCCGGAAAGGCCTAGTGTGACATGTTCGATGTATTGACGGTCGCCGCGATGGTGGACGAACTGCAAGCGGTTGCCCTCGATGGGAGGGTGCAGAAGCTGGGCCTGGTCGACGCGACCACGATAGCGGCGGAAGTGTATGCCCATGGACGCCGCCGGGCGCTGGTGGCCAGCGCGGGCGCCGATGGCGCGGGCATCTGGCTGGCGGACCGGTTGCCTTCGAGTGACCCGAGCCTGATCACGCCGTTTGGGTTGCAGCTTCGCAAGTACGTGCGCGGCGGTTTCCTGATCGGCATCGACCAGCCCCCGCTCGAACGGGTGATCCGGCTCAGTATAGTGAAGCGTCTCACTACCCGCAACGACCGCGACGACGCCCTCGACCACCAGGTGGAGGAGCCCGAGGACGACGAGGGCGAGGACGACGAGCCGGAGATGTGGGGGCCCGACATGAACCGCGTCGACCTGATGGTCGAGATCATGGGCCGGCACAGCAACCTGATCCTGGTGGACGCCGGAGGGAAGGTGATGGAGAGCGCCAAGCGGGTGACGTCGTCCATGAGCCGGGTGCGGCCGATCCTGCCGAAGGTGGAGTACACACTCCCGCCGGTTCCGGACAAGCCTGATCCTCGTCGCCTGACCTCCGCCAGCGCCGAATCGTTGCTGGCGACGATGAAGCCGGGCGCGAGGCTGGCGGATGGCCTGGTGCGGGGGATGCGGGGCGTGAGCCCGCAGGCTGGGCGTGAGATCGTGTTCCGGGTAGCGGGCGCCGCCGATGCCCCGGTGAGCGCCGCGACCGACCTGGCCGAACTGGCGCGGGTGACACGCAACCTGTTCGAGCAGTTGCTGACGCGCGCCTGGGAGCCGGTGGTGTACGAGCAGGAGGGTGTGCCGATCGCCTACTCGGCGATTCCGCTTGGGTACCTGGCGGCGATGTCCGATCCGCGCCCTGTCCAGTCGATTTCCGAGGCGGTGGACGCCCTGCGGGAGACAGGGCTTTCCAGCGGGCCGCGCGATCACGCCCAGCGCCGGGAACGGCTGGTGGCGGCGATCGACCGCGAGCGTGACAAGGTTGGGAAGCGGCTGCATTCGCTGCGCGAGCAGTTGCGGCGGTCGGAACAGGCCGAGGAGCTGCGCACCTGGGGCGAGATGATCTTCGGGTACCTGTGGCAAATCCAGCCGGGGGATTCCCAACTGGAGGTTGACGGGATGGTGATTCCGCTCGATCCGGCGCTTTCGGCCAAGGACAACGCCCAGGAGTACTTCGAGGAATACCGCAAGGCGCGGCGAGCCGGGAGCCAGGTTCCGGAGCATGTGGCCGGGGCGGAGACCGAGCTGGACTACCTCGGGCAGCTTCGCGTGCAGGTGGAACAGGCGGAGGGGTTCGCCGCCATCGAGTCGCTGCGGCAGGAGTTCGAGGAGCATACCGGCGGCCGGCAACCCGTTGGTGAGCGCGCCGGTTCGAAGAGCAAGCAGCAGCAGCGGCGCGTGACCGGCATGACCGAGGCGGGCGGCAACATGATCTTCCTGGGGCGCTCGGGCCGGGAGAACGACCAGGTGACGTTCGATATCGGTGGCGCGGAGGATACGTGGATTCACGCGCGGGGCGTGCCCGGTTCGCACGTCATCATTCGCTGGCTGCGGCCGTCCGAGGAGGAAGACGAGCGGGCTGTGGAAACGGCGGCGGCCCTGGCGGCGTACTACAGCAGTGGGCGCGAGAGCGGTCAGGTGGAGGTGGACGTGACGCGCCGGAAGAACGTGCGGAAGATCAAGGGCGCGGGGCCAGGCATGGTGACGTATCGCAACGAGCGAACGATCCTGGTGGCGCCGGAGGACGAAGCGGCCCTGAAGAAGGCGGGCCGGCTCGATTGAGCCAACCCGCCTTT
>CAZUPA010000255.1:0-3201 GCA_964622205.1 uncultured Sphaerobacteraceae bacterium | reverse complement strand
GCCCTGGTGGGGACGGGAGTGCCGTTCGGCGTCTACCTCATGCGGAGCTTCTTTCGCGATCTCCCCGATGCGCTGGCCGAAGCCGCGCGGATCGATGGGGCATCGGAGTGGGGCATCTTCTTCCGCATCATGTTGCCGCTCGCCAAACCCGGGCTGCTGGCGCTGGCGGTTTTCAGCTTCCTGGGCGCCTGGAACGAGTTCTTCATTTCGATCCTGATTTTGCTCCGGGATGACGTGCGAACCATTCCCATCGGCCTCGTGCAATTCCGGGAACAGAACATGTCGGACTACGGCGCGTTGTTCGCCGCGATCACGCTGGCGATCATCCCGTCGATCCTCATCTATATCGCGTTGCAACGGCAATTCATCAGTGGCCTGGCGGCAGGCGCAACCAAGGGGTAACAGGCAGTGGATTCACCGAACCGGGACTACGTAAAGTACAACTTCGAGTACGAGCAGAAGGTGCGCGTGGGGTTCATCGGGGCGGGAGGTCATTCCTTCCGCAACGTCTATCCCACGTTTCAGTACGCGCCCATTGACCTGGTCGCGGTGTGCGACCGGGATGGCGATCGCGCGGCGGCGTTTGCCCGCCAGTTCGGCGCCACCGCGAGCTACACGGACCACCGGGAGATGCTGGCGAATGAGCAACTCGATGCCGTCTTCATCGTTACCTCGTACGACGAGACCGGCCGGCCGCAATCGACGCAGTTGGCTCTCGACGTGCTTGCGGCTGGCTGTCATGTCTGGATGGAGAAACCAACCGCGGGCAGCGTGGCGGATGTGCGGGAGTTGATCGCGGCAAGCGAACAGGCCAACCGGTTCGTGATGAGCGGGCTGAAGAAGATCTTCTTCCCATCCATCGTCCGGGCCAGGGAGATCATCGACTCGGAGGAGTTTGGGCATCCGACCTCCATGTACATCCGGTATCCCCAGGCCATGCCGCCATTGGAGGAACGCGGCGACCTGCGGAACGTGCAAGGGTTGCTCGACCATATCTACCACCCTGGGGCCATCATTAACTACCTGATGGGCAAGGTGGAGTCCATGTCCTACCTTTGGGAATCGTTCACCGGCGGCAGTGTCACCAACCTGCGGTTCGCCTCCGGCGCCGTGGGCACGTTCCATATGCCGGCGGCCAGGTATGGAACGGGACCGCTGGAACGACTGGAGGTCGTTGGCGAGCGGGCATCGATCATCGTCGAGAATGGCGTCAAGGTGACCTACCATCGCCCCTCCGAGCGGCCCGCCTATGGGCGTTCGGCCTCGTTCATGGTCGACAACGACACGGCCCCGCTGACCTGGGAGCCAGAGTTCTCGCTCGGGCAGTTGTACAACAAGAACATCTTCTATCTTGGATACGTGCCGGAGGTGCTTCACTTCTGCGAGAGCGTGCTCACCGGCAACGCGCCCACCAAGGGCACGCTGCAGGATTCGCTGGAGATCGCCAAGCTCTTCGAGGCTTATTGCACGACCCCGGCTGGAACCGAGGTTTCGATCAATCCGCCTTCCTGACGTGTGCGGAGGGGAGACGCGGGGTAGCATCTACATGCGGTCGTTCGAACGTGATACGGAGGCAAGAGGAGATGAGCGGGAAACCTGAAGCGAACGGCCAGGATGTCGTGCGGAGCACTGGGGCGGTCGAGCCGGCCCGGATGGACTGGGGCCAGATTAGCTGGCTGATCGGCGGGGAGACCATGCCGGGCGCGGAGCAGACTTTTGGCATCGTGACCATCGAGCCTGGCAAGCGCAACCCATTGCACCTGCATCCGAACTGCGAGGAACTGCTCTACGTGATGCGAGGTGAGGCCGATCACAAGCTTGGCGAGGAGATGTTCGAGATCAAGGCGGGCGATGTCATTCGCATTCCGCGCGGCATCCCACACTGGGCGAAGGCCAAGGGCGATCAGCCGCTCGTCGCGGTGATCTCCTTCTCCGCGGGTGATCGCCGGACAGAGAATCTCGAAGATTCGACCGATCTCGCGTAGATTCTCTGGAACCGGAATGTGAGACCGTCAGGAGGGATGACTCGATGGCAGCCGTGGTATTGCTCGGAACGCTCGATACCAAGGGGAGGGAATACGCCTTCCTGCGCGACGAGATTCGCGCCAATTCCGATTGCGATGTGCTGATGGTGGACGCCGGGGTGCTCGGCGAACCGCGAACCAATGCGGATATCTCCCGGGATGAGGTCGCCGCCGCCGCCGGTACGACCATCGCCGACCTCGCCGCCGCCAACGACCGTGGGTCCGCCGTCGCGGCGATGGCCGACGGCGCGGCGAAGGTGGTCAGCAAGTTGTTCGCGGATGGCCGCCTGCAGGGCGTTCTCGGCCTGGGCGGTTCGGGAGGATCGTCGCTGGTCACCCACGCGATGCAGGCGTTGCCGGTCGGCGTTCCCAAGTTGATGGTGTCCACCGTGGCCTCGGGCGATACCCGGCCTTACGTCGGCGCGCTCGACATCACCATGATGTACTCGGTGGTCGATATCGAAGGCATCAACCAGGTCTCGCGGCGGATCATGGGCAACGCCGCGGGGGCCATCGCCGGGATGGCGGCCGCCTACGCCCGGCCCCGGGATGCCGCCGAGGAGCGCCCCTTGATCGGGGCCACCATGTTCGGCGTCACGACCCCGTCGGTGACGCATGCCCGCGAGTTGTTGGAAGACAAGGGCTATGAAGTGCTCGTGTTCCATGCGACTGGAGCGGGCGGGCAGTCGATGGAAGCGCTGGCCGGCGGCGGCTTCCTGGCCGGCGTGCTGGATATCACCACCACCGAGATGGCCGACGAGCTCGTGGGCGGCATTTTCTCGGCCGGACCCGATCGTCTTGAAGTCGCCGGACAGAAGGGCATTCCACAGGTGGTCTCGCTCGGCGCCCTCGACATGGTGAATTTCGGGCCCCGGAGCACCGTGCCGGAGAAGTTCGAGGGCCGAAACCTCTACGTTCACAACCCCACGATCACCCTGATGCGGACGACGCCCGAAGAGTGCGCCGAACTCGGGCGCCAGATCGCCCGGAAGCTGAGCGCGGCCATCGGGCCGGTGGCGCTGTTCATCCCTCGTGGAGGCGTCTCGGCCATCGCGACCGAAGGCGGAGTGTTCCACGATCCCGCCGCCGATACGGCTCTCATCGATACCCTGCTGGCTAATCTCGGCGACAACGTCGAGGTGCATGACCTCGAGTACGACATCAACGATGAGCGCTT
>CAZUPA010000254.1:0-3201 GCA_964622205.1 uncultured Sphaerobacteraceae bacterium | reverse complement strand
AGATTCCGTATCACGCTTGTGACCATGATGCGGTCGCAATGGGTGTGGCAACTCGTCATCGTGGCGGAAGTGGTGCTGATGGCGGTCGGGCTGGTGCTGGGCATCGACATTGGCGAACGGTCCGGACCTGAAACGCGCGGTATTTGGCCAGGGCGAGGCGCTCTCGGAGGCGTGGTTGTGGGTGGCCCGCGTCTCACTCGTGGCCCTGACCGCCACCGTGACCTGTTACAAGATGGGGCCGCTGAAGCGAAATCACAGGTAGAGCCTGACAGTGGCCCGATCGGCGGAGCGTCAGATGGTGACCGGGCCCCCCGTCTCGGCCGATGCCGCGCCGGCCCGGAGGATGGCGAGCACCTCCAGCGTCTGGGCTGGTGTCAGCGGTGGCTTCCCAGTCTCGGCCATCTTCACCACCTCGCGCATGGTGTTCGCATAGAAGGCGGCTCCATCCTTCACCTCGATCGACAGGTGACCATTCTCCCCGTAGGCAACGAGTTCGAAGACGTACTTCGCGTCGCGCAGGGTCTGGACGATGCCAGTGGGGCCATCGGGATACGAGATCACGGCGACATCCCGCTGGTCGAAGCCGTGCCGGTACAGCGTGGACGCGCCGGTGCCAGCCACCGCGCCGAGCAGCTCGACGGCATGGACCCCATAGTAGTACCAGTCGCCAGGCCCGGTGCTGATGACCGATGAGAGCTTGCCGATGCGTTCGAGTTCGGCGCGGGCGGGTTCCAGTTCGGCGGCGAATCGAAGCGCGGAACAACTCAGCAGCGGCGCGCCGGTCCTGTCCGCCAGTTCGAACAGGTCGACGGCGTCACGGTAGTCCGTGGTCATCGGCTTGTCGATGAAGGTTGGAAGGCCCGCTTCGATGAAGGGCCGGGCGAGCGCCGCGTGCGTTTCGCCGCCACCGTGGTCATCCACGATAAGCACGGCGTCGATCGAGCCAATCATGGCGCTGGCGGTAGAGACCCGGTTCGGGATGCCGTGCTTCGTGGCGAGTTCGTCGACGCGGTCGCTGTCGCCCTCGTTGCCCCAGATCGCGACCACGCGCCCGCCATCCACGGCGGGATCGTCCGACGCCGTTCCATTGAAGATGCGCGAAAAGGCGTCGGCATGCGAGGTGTTGACGCCAACCAGACCGAATCGAATCACCGCGTTCCCTCCTGAAGACCCGCGAGGCGATATCCCTCGCCCATCGTCCGGCATTGTACCGGCGGAAGGCTGGATGTCACTCGTCACCACTCGCATGGTCGACGAAGGGAGTTTCAGGATGCTCGCCTTGATCCGGGCTGGCGCATGAGGAGCGCATTTCCCACATGTTTCCCACCTGATGCCGGACTCGATACGCCACCCGTCCTCTGGCAAGGGGATTCAGCATGAACATCCCCCATCGAACGAGTGGAAGACTGTAGAATCCTGGCCAACGGTCGTCGCCGCCACCCGCCACGAAGGATCACCATTGTGGACACGCGCCCCACGGGACTGGAGCAGAAGGTTGACCGGTGGATACCGGGCCTGGCCGTGGCGCGCAACTACCAGCGCGAATGGCTGATGGGCGACCTGGTCGCGGGCATCGTCCTGGTGGCGCTGCTCGTGCCACAGGGCATCGCCTACGCGGAGCTGGCCGGGTTGCCGCCGGTGCATGGGCTGTACGCCACCATGATCCCGCTGATTCTGTACGCAATCCTGGGACCATCGCGGATTCTGGTGCTTGCCCCCGACTCCGCGATCGCCCCGGTGGTGGCGGCAACCATCATCCCGCTGGCCGGATCGGACACATCCGAACGCGTGGCGTTGGCGGGCGCGGCGGCCATCATGGTGGGCGTTGCTTGCCTGGCGGGTGGAATGGCCGGGTTTGGGTTCGTCACCGAACTTTTCTCCAAACCCGTTCGCATCGGCTACCTGGCCGGAATCGCGGTCAGCGTCATCGCCAGCCAGATACCGCGGCTGCTTGGATTTTCGGCCTCCGGCGATGGCCTGTTCGAGAGCCTGGAACGCCTCGTCCGTGACATCGACCAGGCAGACATGGCCACGATGGCGATAGGCGTGGGATCGCTCGCCATCGTCCTGGCGTCGCGGCGCGTGAACGTTCGGATCCCTTCGGCGCTGATCGTGGTGGTGCTGGGCATCCTGGTCAATACCAGGCTGGACCTGACCTCGGACACGGTCGGATCGTTGCCGGTGGGAATGCCGAACCTGGTCTTCCCGGACGTGGATACGGGCTCGCTACGGAGCCTCGTGCTCCCCGCCATCGCAATCTCGCTGATCGCGTTCGCCGATACCAGTGTGCTCTCCCGCTCCTACGCCACCCGGGGCGGGGAAGAAGTGGACCAGAACCAGGAACTTCGCGCCCTTGGCGGCGCCAATCTGCTCACCGGCGTCTTCCAGGGGTTCCCGATTTCCAGCAGTTCCTCGCGAACGCCGGCGGCGGAAGCGTCCGGCTCGAAAACCCAGCTCACGGGCCTGGTGAGCGCCGCCGGCCTGGCGATCGTGCTGGTTTTCGCCAACAACCTCTTCGTCGACCTGCCGGCGGCCGTGCTGGCCGCGATCGTGATCGCCGCCGTCATCAACCTGATCGATATCGAAGGGTTTCGCCGGTTGTGGGTGGTGTACCGGCCAGACTTCGGACTGGCGGTGTCCGGCTTTGTTGGCGTGGCGGTGTTCGGTGTGCTGGAGGGTGTGGGAATCGCGATTGGGCTATCGATCCTGGCGCTCCTGTGGCGGTCCTGGCACCCATACAACGCGGTGTTGGGACGAGCGCCGGGGGTGAAGGGATATCACGACATCACCCGCTACGACGACGCTCGCCAGGTTCCAGGACTCGTGTTGTTCCGCTTTGACGCACCGCTCTTTTTCGCCAATGCGGGTGTGTTTCGCACCCGATTGCTGGAGGCGGTCCGCGCGAACGGGACGCAGGTGAAACGCGTGGTGGTTGCCGCCGAACCCATCACCAGTCTCGACTCCACCGCGGCGGACATGCTGATCGACCTCGATCATCAGTTCAGCGCCACGGGCATTGAGTTCGCCTTCGCCGAAATGAAGGACCCGGTGAAGGATGCCCTGATGCGGTACCGGCTTATGGACGAGTTCGGCCTGGACCGCTTCTACCCCACGATTGGGGTCGCGGTGCGGCGGTACGTGGCGGACTTCGAGGTGGACTGGGTCGACTGGGAGGATGAGCCGGAGGCGACTGACGGTTGA
>CAZUPA010000253.1:0-3202 GCA_964622205.1 uncultured Sphaerobacteraceae bacterium | reverse complement strand
ATCGCCGAAAACGGCTTCACCGGCGCCGCCATCGGCATGGCCATGGCTGGCATGCGGCCCATCGTCGAGATGATGACGTGGAACTTCTCCTTCCAGGCCGCCGACCAGATTATCCAGAACGCCGCCAAGCTGCGGTACTTCTCCGGCGGCCAGGTCTCCATCCCGCTGGTCATCCGCGGTCCGAACGGCGGCGGTGTCCAACTCTCGGCCCAGCACACCCACAGCCTCGAAGGTTTCTACGGCCACTTCCCCGGCCTCAAGGTTGTCTCTCCCTCCACCCCAGAGGACGTCAAGGGCATGATGCTCGCCGCCATCCGCGACCCGGATCCGGTGATCTTCCTCGAAGCCGGCGCACTCTACGGCACCAAGGGCGAAGTTCCCGAGGGTGACTACACCGTCGAGTTCGGCAAGGCTCGCATCGCCCGCGAAGGCAACGACGTCAGCCTCATCGCCTACGGGCGGCAGGTCCCGATGCTCCTCCGCATCGCCGACAAGCTGGCCGAGGACGGTATCGACGCCGAGGTGGTCGACATCCGCTCGATCCGCCCCTTCGATGTGGACACCATCGTCAACTCGGTCCGCAAGACCCATCGCGCGGTCGTCGTCCAGGAGCAGTGGCGCTGGTTCAGCGTCGCCAGCGAGGTCGCCGCGACCATCCAGGCCCACGCCTTCGACGACCTCGATGCGCCGGTCGAACGCGTGAGCGGCGCGGAAGTTCCCGCCCCCTACGCCCGGAATCTTGAAATTGCCGCCTTCCCGAGCGATCAGCAGGTCATCGACGCTGCTCGCCGGGTTCTGTATCTAGAGGGTTAATCCATGGGAACGGTGATCATGCCCAAAATGGGCGACGCCATGGAAGAAGGAACACTTCTGAAATGGTTGAAGGCCGCCGGTGACGAGGTTGCCGAAGGCGATCCTATCGCCGAGATCGAAACCGACAAGGTAACCCTCGAAATCGAGGCCCAGGAAGACGGCTTCCTCACCAACATCCTGCTCGACGAAGGCGCCACCGCCGCGATCGGCACCGTAATCGCCACCATTGGCGCCGAGGACGAGGTCGGTCAGGGCGCGCCGGAAGCATCCGCCGCCGAGCCGGAGCCCGAGGCCGCCCCGGAACCGGAGCCTGCTCCGGCCGTCGCGCCCGCTGCTCCAGCACCCGCCCAGCAGCCCGCCGCCGAACCGGCTCAGGTCGTCGATCGCGCCCCCGGCGAGCGTCTCCGCGCCTCCCCGCTGGTGAAGCGCCTCGCCGAGGAGCACGGCATCGACCTCAATCAGGTCGCCGGCACCGGTCCTGGTGGCCGCATCATCAACAAGGACATCCAGCCATACGTTTCCGGCGAGAAATCGGCCCCCGCCGCCGCACCGGCTGCCCAGCAGCCCGCCGCCGCGCCGGCCGCTGCCTCTCAGGAGCCATCCGGCAAGGGCACGCTGGTGGACCTCGCCCGCATCCGCCGCGTTACCGGCAAGCGGATGGCCGAGTCCAAGCGCGATATCCCGCACTATTACGTCACGTCGAGTGTCAGCATGGACGCCGCGATGGAGTTCCGCTCCAGCATCAACGCGTCTCTGGAGGCCAGCGGAACCAAGGTTTCGGTCAACGATCTGATCGTAAAGGCCGCGGCCCTCGCGCTGCGTGATCACCCGGAAGTCAACACCTCCTGGGAAGCCGACAACCTGTACCAGCACGATTCGATCGACATCAACATCGCCATCGCCATCGATGGCGGCCTGATCGCCCCGTTTGTCCCAGCCGCCGATGGCAAGAGCCTGGGCGCGATCGCCAGGATGACGAAGGACCTCGGCCGGCGCGCCCGCGAAGGCGGACTCACGCCGGAGGAGTACCAGGGCGGCACGTTCACGATCTCCAACCTCGGCATGTTCGATGTGGACGAGTTCATCGCCGTCATCAACCCGCCGCAGGCCGCGATCCTCGCCATCGGCTCGGTTCACGAGACGCCGGTCGTGAGGGATGGCAAGGTCAAGGTCGGCCATGTGATGAAGATCACGCTCTCCGCCGACCACCGCGCGCTCGATGGCGCGACGGTCGCTACTTTCCTCCAGTCGGTCAAGACGTACCTCGAGAACCCGGTCCTGCTCGCCGTTTCGTAGGTCGCTTCGATCGGGCAGGGAGTCATTGGGAGGGGTTGGCGCACCGCCAGCCCCTCTTTTTGTTACGCTTGCCCCAGCCCGGCGACCGTGCCTCGATTGTGCCTGCCGGTTCGCTTCTCGCTTCGTCCCATGGAATTGGTGAATGACCGGATTTGAATGGTTTCTGCTCGTTGTCGTCGTGATCGTGGTGCCGCTGGTTGTTGCCGTGGCCGTTACGTTGTGGACCCTTGAGATGGCTCGCCAGCGGAAGCGCGAGAACCGGCCTGCCTCTGACCCCGCCGCTGGTCCCGTCAAGCGAAAGGCTACCCGCGCGGCTGCGACGCCTGAGGAGGAACGCGCGGGCATCGCGGCGTCGGACTCCAGCGCCGCCGGTGCGGCTACGGAGACGGCCCAACTTGAGACTCCCGGCCCCAGAGCAGATGTCGCAAGCGCGTGCGAGGACACTGATGCGGATTCCCCGGTTCCAGGCGCTTCTTCGTCCCACTGATCGTTGCGCCCGTGTGGTGTTTCACGTGAAACAGGTCCCTCACCGGCACGGATTGGGCGGAATCGCTATCCTTGTATATCGTGACGTCGCACGGACGATGGAGCCGGCGACGCGTATCCAATCTCATCCAGGAGTACACACCACGTGGCACAGATCGAACGCTCGCTCGTCATCATCAAGCCCGACGCGGTTCAGCGTGGCCTTACCGGCGACATTCTTGGCCGCTACGAAAAGCGCGGCTTGAAGATTGCCGCCCTCAAGCTCGAAGTTGTTTCACGTGAAACAGCCGAGCGCCACTACGGCGAGCACAAGGGCAAGCCGTTCTTCGATGGACTCGTCGAGTACATCACCTCGGCGCCGTCCGTCCTCCTCATCCTCGAGGGACCGGACGCCATCGCCATCACCCGCGCCACCAACGGCGCCACGCGGCCCGCGGAAGCCGCGCCTGGAACCATTCGCGCCGACTTCGGTCTCACCATCGGCCGCAACCTCGTCCACGCTTCTGACAGCGTGGAATCCGCCGCCCGTGAGGTGGGTATCTTCTTCGGGGACGGTGGCATCGTCGAGTACACGCGCGCGATCGACGCCTGGATCATCGAGGACTAA
>CAZUPA010000252.1:0-3262 GCA_964622205.1 uncultured Sphaerobacteraceae bacterium | reverse complement strand
CTCATCCGCGACCGGGTCGTCCAGTCGTCGAAATCGTGCGTCTTCGTGTAGGTTTCCACATGCGTCAGCGTCAGTCCCGCATCCGCGATGAGCGACTCCCACTCCCCACGCGTCAGCGAGCGCACGTGGGAAGGGTCGCGCAATAGTTCGAAGCGGTTGTAGAACACCCCGGCATCGCCCTCCGGCACGGTGCTGTCGATCAGCACGAACCGTCCACCCGGACGCAACACCCGCGCCGCCTCGCGCACGAACCGGCCCGGATCCGGGAAATGGTGCGGCGCGATCCGGCACGTCACGATATCGAACGAGCCATCCTCGAACGGGATATCCTCGGCGTCGGCGATCGCCGTGGAAATCGTGGAAAGCCCATGCTCATCGAAGTACGCGGCGGCATGATCGAGAATTTCCGGCGTCAGGTCGGTCGCGACCACTTCGGCCACATACGGCGCGAAGGTGCGGGCCACGTGCCCACCGCCCGTCGCGAGGTCCAGCAAGCGCTCTTCCGGTCGAGGCTCGGAAAGCTCCACCATTCGCCCGAGATCTCCGGCGGTGGCATGCCCCACGCTCCGCACATAGGCATCGCCCACCGACCCGTACTGCGCCCGCACCCTGTCCTTCGCCGAAGCCTCGCCCATCGTTCGGTTCCCTTCTCGCTCGAATTCGCCCGGTTACTTCAGCGGCATTGACCGCGAACCGCCCTCACTCGTCAAGCGCCGCCACCATCTCCCGCGCGATCCCGGTCGCCGTCTCCCGGTCATCCGGCGCCAGGTCCCCCTCGATCACCAGGTCACGCAGATGGTTCTTCACCTCCGCGATCCACTTTCCGGGCGGCCGATCGAACATCGCCATCAGCTCGTTGCCATCCAGCGGGCTCTGGAGTTCCGTAAGCGCCTGCTCCGCCTCCAGCCGCGCCACGTGATCGCGCAACCCCTGTACCCGCGCCGCCGCCGCGCGCTGCTTCCACGCCTTGGCCGAGGTCACATCCGCCGCCGCCAGGTCCAGCAGGTCCGGAAGCACCCCATCCGCCTCCAGCGCCAATCGCCGCACCGCGCTGTCGGTCCACGTGTTCGCATCGTACGAAGCCGGCCGCGCGTGAAGTTCCACCATTCGCGTCACCGCCTGGGTGGTCGCCTTGTCCGCCTTCAACCGGGTGAGCAGCTTCTTCGCCAGGCCCGCCCCCACGCGTTCGTGACCGAAGAAATGGACCTCGCCCCGGTTATCCACCGTGCGCGTCAGCGGTTTCGCCGCGTCGTGCAGCAACGCCCCCCAACGCACCGCTGGCCGCGTCGGAGCCTGGACTACCACCCGTTTCGTGTGATCCCACAGGTCCTTCTCCCGGTATCCGCCCGGCTGGTCCCACGCCATGCTCTCCAACGGCTGCAATTCCGGCATCACCAGCCCGAACAGTCCTGTCTCCAGCAGCGCGTCCAGCCCGCTATCGGCATACTCTCCGGTCAGCAGGCGCGTCAGCTCGGCCATGATCCGCTCGGCGCTAACCGTCTCGATCGTCTCCGCCTGCCGGATCATGGCCGCCTTCGTCCCGGCCTCGATCGCGAACCCCAGTTGCGAAACGAACCGCGCCGCCCGCAACAATCGCAGCGGGTCCTCCCGGAACCGTTCGTCCGGATCGCCCACCGCCCGCAGCAACCCGCCATGGATATCCGCCTGCCCCAGGAACGGATCCACCAGCTCGCCCGACCGCACGTCCACGGCGATCGCGTTCACCGTCACATCGCGCCGCGCCAGGTCATCCTCGATCGAATCCCCGAATTGCACCTCGGGATGCCTGCTGCCCGGCTCGTACCGCTCGCTCCGGTATGTCGTGATCTCCACCGGCAGCGGATCGCCATCGTCGGCCTGGAACACGATCCCGATCGTCCCGAACCGCTCGCCCATGTCGTACGTCCCGCCATGGTCGAACGTCGCCGCGATCTCCTTCACCCGCTCCGGCCGCGCCGATGTCGCCAGGTCCAGGTCGGCCGGAACGCCTCGTCCCAAGAGAACGTCCCGCACAACCCCGCCCACCAGGTACACCTGCTCACCGGCCGCGGCGAACGCATCTGCCAGCACGGCCGTCACCCGCCGCTGATCCGCGTTCAGCGCGGGCAATACCGGCCCAACCGGGCTCCACGCACTCTTGGTCACGGTGTTCGGAAACTGCTCGTCGATGCCAGGACTCCGGTCACACGAATGGTCCCAGAGGGACGCCAAAATCTCGCCCCCAAGTTTAGGCCATGAATGCTTCGAATTCGGCCCGGACACACAAAACCGCCGTCACGCCCCTCCCAGGGCATGACGGCGGCTCCTCGAATCACGATCCCTCGCGGAAATCTCAGCGTCCGGAAGCGTCCTCCACCGGCGTCAGCACGAACACCGGAATCTCGCGCGTGGTCTTCTTCTGGTAATCCGCGTAGTCGGGATACGCGGCCACCGACCGCTCCCACCACACGGCCTTCTCCTCGCCGGTCACTTCCCGCGCGGTGTAGTCCTGCTTCACCGGCCCGTCCTGAAGCTCCACATGCGGATGCTTCACCAGGTTCCAGTACCACACCGGGTGCTTCGGCGCGCCGCCCAGCGACGCCACAACCGCGTACTCGCCCTCGTGCTCCACCCGCATGAGAGGGGTCTTCCGCAGCTTCCCAGTCTTCGCCCCAACCGATGTCAGCACGATGATCGGCATCCCGCGCAGCGTGTTGCCCTTTGTCCCGCCCGAGCCTTCGAACGTCTCCAGTTGCTTTCGCGCCCAGTCCGATGTGCTCGGCTCGTACTCTCCCACCAATGGCATCGCTGTCTCTCCCAGTTTGTTGTGGAAATCTCCCGGCAAATCACCGCGAACTCCAGCATATGCCCCGCGTCCATCCGCCACACTCACCATCCGGGGAGGAATCTCCCCGTCATGCCGGCGGGACGCGGAAACGGAGGACGGGATCGGTCCCACCCTCCGTTGCCCATTGGTCTCGCCTATCAACTATTGCTTCGACCGGCGCTCGAACATGTGCAGCGCCACCGGCACCAGCACCACCAGCGAAAGCAACAGGTATCCCGTCACCAGCCACGCCTTGTTGCCAATCTCCGGATACCCATTGAGCAACCCGCGGGTCGCATCAAGCAACAGCGTGAACGGCTGGTTTGTGGCGAATCCCTCAAGCCAGCCCGGCAGGAATTCCGGGTTGATGAACGTGCTGCTCAGGAACGTCAGCGGGAAGATGATGGTGAAGCCAATCGAGTTCACCGCCTCGACCGTCTTCAGCCACAATCCGAC
>CAZUPA010000251.1:0-3369 GCA_964622205.1 uncultured Sphaerobacteraceae bacterium | reverse complement strand
GAGGGGTTCCAGTTCGTATTCCTGCTGGGTGGGGCGTTTCGCACGGTGATCGACCAGTTGCACGAGGATCTCGCGGCGAGCGGGTATCCGGATGCGCGGCCGATGCACGGATTCGCGTTGCAGGCGATCGGGCCAGGTGGCTGCTCGATTTCGGCGCTCGGCGAGCGGCTGGGGGTATCGAAGCAGGCGGCCGCGAAAACCGCCGCCAGCCTGGAGACGGCGGGCTACATCGTTCGACGGCCCGATCCGGCCGATGCCCGGGCGACGCGATTGACGCGGACCGCGCGGGCGAACGAGATGCTGGCGTTGAGCGCGGCATCGTTCGCCCGGCAAATGAACGCCTGGCGGGCGGAGGTGGGGGAGGAGCGGTTGGCGACGGCGTTCGAGGCGCTGGAACAGATCGCGGGGAGCGCTTCGTGGGGCGATTTGCCCGGTTGGCTCACCCGGTAGCACAAGGTTGCTCCACCGATGCCTCCGCCGGGCACCGGTGGGTGTCACGGTTTGCCACGGAGCATCAATCAGCCTCGCGAGATTTGGATGTTACGGACATCCCTGTTTGTGGGCGCGAGCGCGATACGTCCTGTATGCCATTAACCCCATGGGGTTCGGGTATTACGGACATCCGGCGGAGGCGCCCATTTCGCCAGCGTCGAGCCCGGACGGTATACCTTGCATGCAAAAAACCGGTTTGGCTATTGACGAGATTATTCCCCGCCTGTACTGTGCTCTTACTGCAAGACAGAGCAGGGAAGAACTGCGCGAATTTGCCTGGGTCCCGTCCATTGGGTGGCACGTCGTCACCCTGTATTCACCACATGCCCATGGTGGGCAGCAGGGGGAAACATGAGCGACAACCTCAGCGAGCGTTCGGAACCAAGAGCCTTTGACCGTCGAACCGTGATGAAGGGAGCGGGCGCCGCCGCGGCGGCCAGCTTCCTGCTTCCGCAGTACGGCATGCTCGGACTAGCCCAGGAATCGCCCGAATCCGGCGTGGCGGGCGGCAAGCTTCGCGTCGCGATCATTGGCGAGCCGCCAACCCTGGACGAGCACCAGACCACGGCCAGTGTGACGCGGGTCGTCACCGACCCGATGTTCGAAACGCTGTTCGCCTACGACTCGAACTGGATTCCCGCGCCGTCGTTGCTGGATTCCCACACGATTTCCGACGACGGGCTCGTGCATACGATGGCGCTTCGCGCCGATGTGCCGTTCCACAATGGCGAAATCCTGACCGCTGACGATGCGATCGCGTCGATCAACCGCTGGGGACAGATTTCCGGCGTCGGCAAGAACCTGATGGCCTCGACCGTCTCCGTCGAGAAGAGCGACGACCTGACGATTGTGTGGACGCTGACCGAGCCGTACGGCACGATCACCGTCGCGCTCTCGAACAACACCCAGGCCTGCTCGATCCTTCCGAAGTCGCTGCTGGACGCCAATACGCTCGATCCGATCGAGGATGGGTTCGTTGGCACCGGGCCGTACCGGCTGGTGGAGCGCCTGGCCGATGCGTACATCCGGTACGAGCGATTCCCGGACTACGTGCCAAGCTCCAACCCGACGGACGGATACGCGGGCAAGAAATGGGCGTGGTTCGACGAGATCGAGTTCGTGCCGGTGCCGGATGAAGCGGCGCGCGTGGCGGGGCTCCAGGCCGAGGATTATCACGTCATCCTGGATGTGGGCAACGACCAGTACGAAGTGCTGAATGGCTATCCGGGCGTGGTCGCCAAAATCCTGCGGCCGTCCAACTGGGACGTCATCTTCCTCAACTGGCAGTCGCCATTGATGGGCAACCAGGGGATTCGCGACGCGGTGCAGATGGCGCTGGGCAGCCATGAGATGCTGCTCTCCGGCCGTGGTTCGGATGAGTTCATCCGGCTCGATCCGGGCCTGATGCTCCAGGAATCTCCGTGGTGGACCGAGGCCGGCGGCGATCGCTACAACCTGAACGATCCCGCCAGGGCGAAGGAGATGGCCGAGGCGGCGGGCTATGCCGGCGAGCCGATCCGGTACATGACCACGCAGGAATACTCGTACATGTACGGCCAGTCGATCGTGGCCAAGCAGCAGCTCGAGGCGGCTGGATTCGTGGTCGACCTGCAGGTGACCGACTGGGCGACGGTGGTGACCAATCGCGCGCAACCGGAACTGTGGGACATCTTCCTCACCGGCCACGGCGCGGTGCCCGATCCGAGCCAGATTTCCTTCGTGGGCCAGATGAACATCTACCCCGGCTGGTGGAGCGACGAGGAGAGCCTGGCGCTCGCCTCCGAACTGCTGGCCGAGTCCGACTTCGATGCGCGGTTCGCGATCTGGGAGCAGATCCAGGCCAACGCCTACACCCAGGTGCCGATGATCAAGACGGGCGATTCCTCCAACTGCGCGTTCTACTCGGAGCGGGTGGGCGGCTGGCCCGAGCAGATCGAGAACGGCGTGCCGTTCTGGAACCTCTGGTTCGCATCCTGATCGAGTTGATGGACCCTCGCGGGAAAGGAATTTCCCGCGAGGGTTCCGTGGTTTTTCGATGCCAGGGATCCTCTTATGTTGGCGTATATCGTCCGGCGAATCGTGATGCTGATCCCGGTGTTGCTGGTGGTTGGGATCGTGGTGTTCGCGCTGGTGCATATCACACCGGGCGATCCCGCCGCCGTGATGCTTGGGCAGAACGCGACGCCCGAGCAAATCGAGCAATTGCGCGGGCAGCTTGGGCTGGACCAGCCGATGTGGGAGCAGTTCCTCGACTGGTTTGGCGGGGTGCTGCGGCTCGACTTCGGCGAATCGATTTTCCTGGGCATGCCGGTGATCGACGCGATCCAGGACCGCGTCCAGCCGACCCTGCTGCTGACCAGCTACGCCATGATGATCCAGATCTCGATCGGCATCCCGGTTGGGGTGATTTCGGCGATCCGGAGCGGGTCGCTCCTCGATCGGGGGCTGATGATCCTGTCGATCAGCGGCGCCGCGATTCCCACGTTCTTCCTTGGCATCGTGCTGATCCTGTTCTTCGCGGTGAACCTGCGATGGTTGCCGGCCGGTGGTTATGTGCCGATCACCGATGATCCCGTGGCGCATTTCAAGGCGATGGCGCTGCCAGCCTTCGCGCTCGGGTTCTCCAGCGCGGGGCTCCTGGCGCGACTGGTCCGGTCCACGATGCTCGATGTGATGCGGGAGGACTATATTCGCACCGCCTACGCCAAGGGCGTCACCGAGCGATCGGTGATCACGCGCCACGCGCTCCGCAACGCGATGATTCCGGCGCTGACCGTGATTGGCGCCTCGGTGGGCGCGCTGCTGGGCGGCGCGGTGGTGACGGAAACGGTGTTCACCATACCCGGCATGGGCCGGCTGGTGGTGCAGAGCATTGGC
>CAZUPA010000250.1:0-3394 GCA_964622205.1 uncultured Sphaerobacteraceae bacterium | reverse complement strand
CCGATCGTTCCCACGTTCACATGCGGCTTCGACCGCTCAAACTTCTGCTTGCCCATGGATATATGTCCTCTCTAAATGCAATTTCCGAATGGTCTAAAAGGTGTCTTCCGCCAGTGAGCGGAATGTGACACGAAATCAAGAGGCCCCGCCTGGAGCCTCTTGCCTCGCTGAACAAGCTGGAGCCCACAATCGGACTTGAACCGATGACCTCGTCCTTACCAAGGACGTGCTCTACCAACTGAGCTATGTGGGCCCGATCCAATGCCGCCTTCGCGACAGCCCGTTCGGTGGGCAGGGAGGGATTCGAACCCCCGTAGCTCTCGCACCTGGTTTACAGCCAGGCCCTTTTAACCGCTCAGGCACCTACCCCAATGTTCCGACCGCGTTATTCGCGGCTCCCCGGGAGCCGACGATGGGACTCGAACCCGCAACCTGCTGTTTACAAAACAGCTGCTCTGCCAATTGAGCTACGTCGGCACAGCGTGACACCGGGGTTCCGGCCGCAGGCAAGTATATGGATGCCGCATTGCCAAAGTCAAGGAATTCCAGCCTCCCCATTCGACCTTTCCCAGCCCGCCCGTCCAGCCCGCCAACGGGTGCGCGAACGACACGCGGGAACGCCGGCGCCACACCACCTCTCCGCCCGCTCCCCGCGGCGGAGATGGAGGACAACCCCCACCTCGACACCCCCCAAACCCCGACCATCCGATTGCCCGTTCGCCGCGATTCGAACACCGGCGCGCACCGGCAGACTGAAACCCGTGGCAACCTCGCCACGCGCACGCGCCTCACCAGGCAGGACAACCTTCATGTTCAACCGACCAACAATCTCCCGCCGCCACTTCACGCTCGGCGCTTCGGCGCTCCTCGCCGCCCCGGTTGTCAGCCCATCCTCGATCGCCTACGCTCAGCCAGCTACGCCAACGATCGATCGGGGAGAAACACAGTTGGAAGAATTCGACACACTCGTTCAGTGGCTCGTATCGCGAGCAAACGAACTCCAGGTCCCTGGCGCCGCGGTCGGGGTCGCGGCCGGCGATCGTCGTTTCACCCATGCCACCGGCGTCGCTGAAACCGGCGTCCAGGACGCATTCACCACGGAAACCCAGTTCGGCATCGCCTCGCTCACCAAAATCTTCACGGCCACCGCCCTGGCGGTGCTCGCCCACGACGGCGCGCTGAGCCTCGACGATCCCGTCACCCAGTACCTCCCCGACTTCCGCCTCTCCGACTCCGGAGACACAGCCAATGTGACCGTTGGCCACCTGCTGTCCCACGCCGGGGGCTGGGCCGATATCCTCGAACCCGTTCCCGGCCAGAACTCGCTCGCCTGGTACGCCACCCAAATGGCGGATCTTCCACAAATCGCCCCGGTTGGAACCGCGTTCAGCTATGGCAATTCCGGGTTCCTGCTCGCTGGAGCCGTCATCGAGCAAGTCACTGGCGCTTCCTATGAGCAGGTCATATCGGAATCGGTTCTCCAGCCGCTCGGCATGGGCCAATCCGGATTCACCGCCAGCACGAGTCCCATGGTCAATCGAGCCACGGGTCACCAGCTCGCCGGTGGCGAACTCGTGCCAATCCCCATTGAAGACATCCCTCGCGCCGTCAACCCGGCTGGCGGGCTGCTCAGCAACATCGACGACATGCTCACATTCGCTGAGGCCCACGCCTCCATCGATCACGGCCAGCTCAATTCAGATGCCCTCGCCTCGATGCGGAGTCCTCGCAACACCGGCGGTTCGGTCGGCCCGATCGTCGTCGACAACATCGGCGCCGGGTGGATGCTCCTCGACATGGGCGGTGAAACCGTACTCATGTCTCAGGGTGGCGATTCGGGTCTCATCTCGGCCATGATCGCCATCCCCTCCCGCCAGTTCGCCATGGTCGTCCTCGCCAACAGCGATACCGCCATGATGCTCGTCAACGACGCTGTCCTGCGGGGAATCTCCACATATACTGGGCTCGCCCTCCCCGTACCAGAAGTCCACCTACTCACCACACAGGAAGCAGCCAATGCCGAAGGGCGGTTCGGACTCCCTGAGTGGATGACATTCGAAATCACCCCGGCCGATGGCGCGCTTCGCCTGACAACCTCCGCTGGCGGCGAGGAAATCCCCGACCTGTCGGGTCACCTCACGATGACGTCCCCCACAAGGTGCTTCAAGCCCCACCTCGGCGGCAAACTCTGGCTGGACCTCGTTCCCGGCGAGACCGGCTCCATTCAATGGCTCCGGTTCGCCGCCCGCCTGCTTCCACGCATCGAATAGCTGCACGGGAGTCCCCTGGCTCCCCGAGAGAACCAGTACCCTGACAAGGTCACGGACGCTATCGCTCCAATGGAGAAAGGGAACCCATGGGCAAACTCATCGAATGCGCTTTGCAGGGCGACCTCGCCGGCATCGAACGCATCCTTGACTCAGGGGCCGATATCGACCAACGTGACGACCTTGGCCGTACCGCTGTCATGGCCGCAACCTACGCTGAGCAGATGGGTGCGGTCGCGCTCCTCTTCTCCAGGGGCGCGAATCCCGACCTTCGCGACAACATGCTCAACAACCCATTCCTGTACGCCGGCGCCGAGGGCCTGCTCGATATCCTCAAACTCGCTCACAAAGCCGGCGCAAACCTTTCCATTCCCAATCGCTACGGCGGCCTCGCCATCATTCCGGCCGCCGAACACGGCCACCTCGATGTCATAGAGTTCCTGCTCGAACACACCAGCATTCATGTCAATCACATCAACAATCTTGGCTGGACCGCCCTCCTCGAAGCGATCATCCTCTCCAACGGCGGTCCCACCCACCAGCAGGTCGTGCGTGTCCTCCTCGCGGGCGGCGCCGACCCCAACATCGCCGACCATCAGGGCATCTCACCCCTTGCCCATGCCCGCCGGCAGGGTTTCGTCGAGATCGAACGCATCCTCACGCGGGCCGGCGCCAAACCATGAACACTCGAAATCCGGATAGAGGCAAGACAGCCACATTGATCACCGGTCTCGCCGGAACCGGTAAATCCGCCGTCATCGCCGAACTCGCCCGTCTTGGACACGACGCCGTGGACACCAGCACAGAGGACTGGTCGGAGTGGCGTCGCGTCAGGGATGCTGGCTCACACGCGGAAGGTCCACGCGACGAATGGGTCTGGCGCAAGGACCGTATCGCCGAACTGCTCACTTCGGCCCAGAACAGCGACCTGTTCATCGCCGGCTGCTGCTCGAACATGACGACGTTCGCCAGCGAGTTCAACCAGATCATCCTGCTCACCGCCGATCGGCGGCGAATGCTCGACCGGCTGGCTCCGCGCTGGGACCTCCGCTTCGCCGGAGACCGGTTCGAGCGATTTCTCGTCCTCCGCGACCTGGAGGTCACGCTCCCAAAACTCCGCGCCATTG
>CAZUPA010000249.1:2284-3402 GCA_964622205.1 uncultured Sphaerobacteraceae bacterium | reverse complement strand
CGATCTCGCCCCTGGTTACGCCAACCTCGTCGACTGGTTCGAATACGCCAGCGTGATCGATGCCCAGCAGGCACGCCGGCTCCTGCTCGTCGCTGGGAGGAATCCCCGCGATGCAGCCGCCATCCGTCGCCGTCTTGTCGCCCTTCGGGAGGCGATTCACGCCATCGGGCTCGCCATCATCGACCAGCGGGAGGCGGAAACCACCGATCTCGCCGTGTTCAACGAAGAGCTTGCCCACGCCCACGCCGCCCGCCATCTCGTCGCCAGCGAGGGCGCCCTCGATTGGGATTGGATCGCGCCAATCGGCCTCGACCGGATCCTTTGGGAATCGAGCCTGGCGGCCGAGCGGCTCCTCACCTCGAATCGCCTGGCCCGCCTGCGCCAGTGCGATGCCCCCGAATGCCAGCGCGTGTTCCTCGACACCAGCCGCAACGGAAGCCGCCGCTACTGCTCGCCCACCGGCTGCGGCGCGGTTGAGCGCGTCCGCCGCTTCCGGGACAGGCAACGCCCGGCGACATGATCAGCCCGCCGCCTTCACCGGCTGGCGCAGGATGGTCTTGAGTTTGGCTGGTTGCGTCCCGCGCGGATCGCTCAGATAGATCTCGTGGTGCGGACCGTTGAAGGTCAGACTCCGGCGCGGCATCTCCTCGTCATGAAGCCGGGCCAGCACCGAACCTTCGTCGTCGTAGCCACCGGTATGAAGCGTTTGCAGCGAGAGTTCTTCTTCGTAGGGTTCGAAGCGCAGGCTGGGCGGTGGATCGCCGAGCTTCCGGCTGGTCTTGACCACCGCCTGCTCGAACGTCTCCGTGGTGACAAACTCCGGGACCAAGATCATCATCGTCCAGCGCCACTGGTCCTTCTCGCGCGTCACGAAGGGTGCCGGATCGTCAGCCCACCACAACCCTTCCAGCGGCGGCGCCACATAGTCACGGCCAAGCGCCGCCTTCGACGCGAACTTCATAGCGTAGCTGACGCCGTAGAGCCACTCCACCGCCTCGCGGTAAGCTGAAGCGGTATTTGGATCATCTTCGCCGTCCACCTTCACGAATCGCATCGCCGGCACGTCAACGCTGGCGAAATCACCGGCGGGAGCGGTGTACAGTGGTTTGAGGATCTTC
>CAZUPA010000249.1:0-2184 GCA_964622205.1 uncultured Sphaerobacteraceae bacterium | reverse complement strand
GATCTTCTCCAAATCAGCCTCCCAGGCCGCGTTCCTGCAATCTTGTCAGTCCACACCGAAGGATGCCGCATGTCCCAACCCACCGGAACCGCGCCAGCTCCAGGCATCAGCGCCGACCTGGAACTCATCGGACCCATCGTTCGCCTCCAGGTCCAGGTCGCGCACCTCAAGCAGGGCCAGAAACCGCATCGCTGGTACGATCCCTCGCCCATCCACACGGTTCCGGTCCTCCATCTTGACGATGGCGGCGTCACCGGTTTCGATGGCATCCCCGTTCCCGACGTGCATCACCGTACCCACCCGCACTCCCGCTTTCGCGGCGAGAACGGCGTATCGATCGGCTTCACCGGGCACTACGAAGAGATGCGGGCCCGCCTCGGCGAGCACCTGATCGACGGCATCGCCGGTGAAAGCATCCTCGTCGAGGCCGATGGCGTAATCGCCGAAGCGGAACTCGAAGAAGGCGTCGTCATCCTCACGGCCAACGGTCCGGTGGACCTCTCCGCCGTGCAATCCGCGCCGCCCTGCGTCGAGTTCAGCCGGTTCTGCGCGAGATACGGTCTCGACCGCAAGTCCGACCGCGTCATCACCGAAACGCTCCAGTTCCTGAGCCATGGCATGCGCGGATTTTACGCCACGCTGGCCGATGGCTTCGCCTCGCCCGCCGCCATCGCGGTCGGCGACCAGGTCTTCCGCCGCCGCGGCTAATCGTTAGCGCATCCTCAGTTCCGGATGCGCTTCCATGTAGGCGCGGATTGTGGCCGGATACAGCGCCCGCTCGGCGGTGAATACTCGCGTCCCCAGCGTCACCGGCGTGTCGCCTTCCAGCACCGGGACTTCCACCGTCGCCAGCGGAGGTCCCTCGTCGTAGTCGTTCGTCACCACGTGAACCGTCGCGCCGGAAACCGTGTCCCCGTGCGCCAGCACCGCCGCATGCACCCGCTCGCCGAACATCCCCTTGCCGGCGGCGTACGCGCCGGCATCGGGCAGCAGGCAGGGATGAATGTTGAGGATGCGCCCTTCCCACTCAGGCGGCGCCATGATCTTCCGCAGGTACCCAGCCATGATCGCCAGGTGAATCGAGTGCGCCCCGAGCACGTCATGGATTTCCGCGCTGAACGCCGCAAGAGAAGGAAAATCGCTCCGCTTGATGACCATCGTCGGGATTCCCGCCCACTCAGCCACCTCAATGCCACGAACCCCTGGCGCCGAGCTAATCACCACCGGTATCCGTGCGTTGAGTTCTCCCCGGTCGATCGCCGCCAGCAGGTACTCAAGCGTGCGGCCCGCGCCAGAAAGCAGCACGCCAAGATTCCAGGCAGTCGATTCCGGTCGTGGCAACGGGCACCTCAAGTATGTACTTCACATGGCGGCTACAATGAGGGAGCATCGATCCAGTTGGATCGCACTGGTCCGGGAAGGATACCCCGATGACGTGGCCGGTGGAGAGCGGATCGCGTCCACGCTCCCAGCTTTCGCCAGGTATCCACGCCAGATGGAATCCCCATCGCGCCTCGCTTCCCCTGAATGACCCACATCGATCGCGGCATTCGCACTCGCCCGATGCGCCACAACCACGTCCAGTGACCACCCAGTCCCTGGCACGGAAAGCAACCGAACCATTTTCAACACAACACCCACACAGGAAGACACCCGCATGACCGACACCCAGGAACGCCGACCAGACCGCCCCGCCCGTAAACCCGATCGCACCCGCCGTCCCGGCGGACGTCCGGGGCCCAAACCGCCTGCCCAGCGCGCCAACCGCCGCCAGGTTCGCCAGCAGCAAGACCTGCCCGAACGCTTCGTCGAAAACCTCCGCATCGAGCGGATCGTCGGCGACGGCCTCGGCATCGGTTTCGACGAGGACCGCCTTGCCGTGTTCGTGCCCCGCTCCGCCCCCGGCGATGTTCTCCGCGCCCGCGTCACTCGCCGCCAGGGCAAGGTGATCCACGCTGCGATCGAGGAGATCATCGAGCCATCCCCCATGCGCATCGAACCCCGCGTGGCAGATTACAACGCAAGCGGCGGCCTAGATCTCCAGCACATCGGCTATGCCGACCAGGTCGCGATCAAGGCCGGCATCATCACCGACGCCCTGCGCCGGATCGCCAAGCTCGACCCGGTTCCCGAGGTCGAGGTCGTACACTCCGAGAACGAGTGGCACTACCGCTCCCGCGCCGA
>CAZUPA010000248.1:0-3404 GCA_964622205.1 uncultured Sphaerobacteraceae bacterium | reverse complement strand
TACATGCAGTTCGCCTACGGCATGCACACGATGACGAACCTGGTGAGCCATCCGCCCGGAGAACTTGGCGCGGTGTTGCTGCGGAGCGCCGAGGATCCGGTCGAGGGGCTGGACATCGTGGCGGATCGGTTTCCGGCGAAGGAGATGAAGTTTTTGGTGGGACCCGGAAACCTGAGCAGGGGCATGGGGACCACGCTGGGTGATACGCTGTCTCCATTGTCCCCGGAGACCGGTGTCGTGGTGGCCGCGGGACCGGCGCCGTTGGATGTTCGGGTGGGCGTCCGAATCGGGATCACACGGTCCGCGGAGGCCCGGTGGCGATTCCTCGACGCCCAGAGCCGGTTCGTCTCACGGCACCGGCGCGGTGAGCCGGTGACCCAGGCAGACCTCCAGTCCATCATCGGCGACCTTCCTCGATAGACGCGCATTTCTGACAACACGGGACCCCGCCATGCCGATCCAGGTACTGACAAGCGAAACGATCGGGAAGATCGCCGCCGGTGAGGTGGTGGAGCGTCCGTCATCAGTCGTGAAGGAATTGATCGAGAACTCGATCGACGCGGGCGCCACTCGGATCACGATCGAGATCGAGGAGGGTGGGTCGCGCCTGATCCGGGTGACGGACGATGGCATCGGGATGGCGGCCGGCGACCTCGAACTGGCGGTGCAGCGGCATGCGACGTCGAAGCTACAGGCGTTCGACGACCTGGAGCACCTGCACACGCTCGGCTTCCGGGGCGAAGCGGTGCCGAGCATTGGCGCGGTGTCGAACATGGTGGTGCGGTCCGCGCCGCGCGATGGCGGGCCGGCGGCATTGATCCGACTCGATTACGGGCGGCAGATTGGACCTCGACCCGAGGCGGCCGCGAGCGGCACGAGCGTTGCGGTGCATGACCTGTTCGGGAACGTGCCAGCGCGGCGGAAGTTCCTGCGGCAGCCATCCACCGAGGCGTCGTACATCAGCCGTTTGGTGGGCGCGTATGCGTGCAATCGCAGCGAGATCAAGTGGTCGCTCACAAACGATGGACGGAAGGTGCTGTCGACGCCGGGAAACGGCAGCGATGTCGACGCCGCGGTGGGAGTGTTTGGGGCGGAACTGGCGGGAGAGGTGCTGGAGCTGAATTCGGAAGGGTCCGAATCGGCCGTTCCGGGCGTGAAGGTGAGCGGATGGATCAGCACGCCACGGGTGACACGTTCGCACCGGCAGAACTGCTTCTTTTTCGTGAACGGACGGCTGATCCAGCACCGGGCGCTGATGTACGCGCTGGAGGATGCCTATCACAGCCTCATCATGGTCGGCCGGCATCCGCTGGGAATGGTGAGGATCGAAATCGATCCGGCGACGGTTGACGTCAACGTCCACCCATCGAAGGCCGAGGTGAAGTTCTCGGACGAACGGGCGGTGTGCAGGGCGGTACAGCGAGCGGCGCATGAGGCGCTGAGGGTTCAGAGCCAGGACACGATTCCAGCGGTGACGTTCTCGCCGCCACAACCACCGGGAGCGTCGATCCAGCAGGGGAGCTTCACGACCTGGATCAACGAGCAGCGATTCCTGCGGCAGCCTTCCCAGCAGCCTGAACCCGAACCGGAGGAGCCCGCGCGGATTCATAGGCAGGAGCATCCGTCCGGCGTGCCGGTGATGCGCGTGCTGGGCCAGGTCGGCGGCACGTACATCGTGGCCGAAGGTCCCGAGGGCATGTTCATGATCGATCAGCATGCCGCCCATGAGCGCGTGATGTACGAGAAGATCCTGGGGCAGATGGAGACACAGTCCATAGACCGGCAGCCGCTGCTCGATCCGTTGGTGGTGGAGCTGGCGCCGGAGGAGTTGAGTGCCTTCGAGCGGTCGACGGACGAGTTGAAGGCGATTGGGTTCGAGATCGAGCGGTTCGGGGATCAGACGGTGGCGATTCGCGAGATTCCGGCGGTGATGCGGGGGGTGGACATCGGGGAACGGATCCATGAGATCCTGGGTGAATTGGCGGATGGCGGGGCCGGGGATTCCTGGCTGGATTCGGTGGCGATTAGCGCGGCCTGCCATACGTCGATCCGGGCTGGGCAGGTGCTTTCGCTGCCGGAGATGCGGGAACTGGTGGCCCAGTTGGAGCGCACCCAGCAGCCAAGAGCCTGCGGGCATGGCCGGCCGACGATGCTTCACATGTCCCAGTCGGAACTGGAACGGCAGTTCTCCCGACGCTGATCAGGAATACTTCCCCAACCACCCGTTGACGCGCACCTTGAGGACATCGCCCAGGTTCTGGAGGGTATCAGTAACCGGGTTGACCTTGGTATGCTCGCCATAGGTCCAGGTAACGGGGATGACCGTGATCTCCAGGTTATGGCGGCGGGCGATGTAAAGGAGTTCGACGTCGAAGGCGGTGACCCGGGGGCGGCTGACGACATCGGAGTTCCGGTACAGCGTGGTGCGGTCCAGGATGGTGGTGATGGCCTCGCGGGTGAAGAACTTGAACCCGCATTGTGTGTCGTGGAAACCGGGAAGCAGCAGCAGCCGGACGATGGTATTGAAGGCGCGGCCCATGACGTGCCGGTACCACGGCTCGCCGACGCGGATCGCCCCCATGCCTTCGCGGGAGGCGATGGCGACATCGGCGCCGGCGCGAAACGCCGCTGCGCACTCGTCCCAGGTTGAAATCGGGGTGGCCAGGTCGACATCGAGATAGCCAACGATGGCGCCCTGGGCCGCGGAAAGCCCGGCGAGGACGGCGTTGGCCTTGCCGCGGTGGCGTTCGTGGATGACGGTGATGATCGGGTGGCGGGTGGACCAGCGTTCGGCGACGGCGGCGGTGTCATCCGAAGAACCATCGTCGACGACGATGATTTCGAAGGACTCTGGGCGGGTGGCGGTCCAGGAGGTCAATTGGTCGAGACAGTCGCCAATGCGGCCGGACTCGTTGTAGGCGGGAATGACGAGGGAGACGTCTGGAGCGGTGGATGACGTGCTGGAGCGATGAGGTTGGGCGGCTATCACGCGGTACAGACTCCGAGCGGTGTCGAGGTGGCGCCCGGCGTCCAGGCAAGCCCAGTGAGTTTAGCACGGGTGCTGGTGAGGCCCATGATATGAGAGTATTGTACGGACAGTTACTTGCTTGCCTGGAGCAGAGACCATGATTGATTCCTATGGCTACACATCCTGCACCTCCTGCAGGAAAACCGATGCGATGCTGAAGGAGTCGGGAGTGGACTACACGAGTCGCGATTTTTTCCGGGAGCGGTTCACGAAAGACGAGTTGACGGGCATTCTGGAACGGGCGGGAATGGGCCCGCGGGATGTGCTCTCGAAGCGGAGCAAGGTCTACAAGGCGCGAGGCGAGGAAATCGACGCCCTGGACGACGGCGCGCTTCTCGACCTGATGCTGGAGGAGCCGACCTTGTTGCGGCGACCC
>CAZUPA010000247.1:0-3434 GCA_964622205.1 uncultured Sphaerobacteraceae bacterium | reverse complement strand
ACGACCTCGTGATCAGCGCCGCCCTTTGCGCCGAACTCGACCGCCTCGACCACCGCCCCCGCATCGCCCGCGGTTCATCCTGATTTGGCCATGAAGGCGCACGCATCAATGGGCTCCACCAGTCTGCGCAAGGTGGTTTGGGTCCGGAAATGAGAGAAGGTGGATCGGGCACGCCCGATCCACTTTCTCTTGTTGTGACGACGATGCGGGTGATGAGGACGTCTCGCGCCTATCCGACTGTGAGTGTGCCTTCCATACCGGCTTCTCGGTGCCCGGCAACCGAGCAGAAGTACTGGTAGGTTCCGGCTGGCAGGTTGACCACCAGTTCCACCGACTCACCACTGTTCAGCAGGTCGGTGGCGAAATCAGTGCCTTCGATCACGAGGTCGTGCTGCAGCGCACCGGTGTTGGTGAGCACGATGGTGGCATCGGTATCGGCCGGAATCGACAACTCGACCGGGTCGAACCCAAGATCCACCGCGTTGACGGCGAAGGTGCCGCCATCTTCCTCGACGGTGGCGGTCTCGGTGGAGGCCTCGGCCAGCGTCACGGCGCCAGGAGCGCCCAGCTGGAAGGCGATGAGGGTTGGGGCATACCCGGGAAGCGGGTCCGGAGAATCCACCGACGCCGAGATGAACGTGCCGTTGGGGACGAACAGCATGTCGCCCGCGATGGCGAACGGCGAGTTGATCCCCGCGCTGGTCTGCGTCATCCATACCTGGGAGCCATCGGCGAGGCTGTAGGCCCGGACGATGCCATCGAGCGAACCGACGAACAGGACATCGTTGGCGATGGCGGGGCCAGGACCAGCCACGCCAGCCGGGATTTCGGTATCCCAGATCACGGTTCCGGTGGCGCCATCAATCGCGACCAGGTTCGTGGTCGCTTCCGAGAAGTTCCGGTTCGGGTCGTAGATGAGACCGGTGGAGTACATGAAGTACGAGAAGTTCAGGTTGGCGACATACAGCACGCCATCCTTGAACGCCATCGGCGATTCGACACCACCGAGGAGTCCCGGAAGAATCTCCAGCGCGTTTTCTTCACCATCGGGCAGTTCCAGCAGGCCGTCGTTCATGTGTTTGCCAACCGGAACGCGCCAGATCTCCTGGCCGCTCACGCGATGGGCAGCCACCACATAGCCGTGCTTGCCGGAGGTGTAGACCACATCGGTATCGATTCCGCCGATCTGGACGCTGGCGAGCACCGGTGTCTGCTGGTTGTCGTGGTCGTAGAGATCGGCCGGCTTGACGTTGATGTACCAGAGCACCTTGCCCTGGGCCGGGTCGAGGGCGACCAGGCAGTTGGCGTAGTCGTTCGGGCCCGGGCGGCTGCCGGCGTCCGGGTATTCCTCACCGAAGAATGGTCCCGCGTTGCCGATACCCATGAACTGGACGCCGGTTTCGGTGTCGACGGAGGGTGGATACCAGAGACCGCCACCGGAGTTGACCCGGAAGTTGCCCCAGAGGTCGTCTTCCACCGTGTCCCACGTCCACAGGGTCAGACCGGTGGTGATATCGAGCGCGTACACCACGCCGTTCGCGCCGCCCCGATAGGTACCCTTGGTGTTGCCGCCCGGTTCGGTGGAAACGATCACGTAGCCATCGAAGATGAACGGCGCCATGGTGATGCCGAGCGAATTGTGGTTGGCAAGCTGGAAGCGCCAGCGCTCTTCACCGGTGGTGGAGTCGACCGCGAGGACTTCGGCCGTGTCGCCGAGCATACCGATCAGGTAGCCATAGCCCACCGCGACGCCGTTCGGGCCATAGGTCGGCACGTTGTTGTCAATGCGCCAGTTCACCTCGCCCGTGGTGCGATTGATGCTCTGGATGTTGGCGGCGTTGTCGATCAGGTAAACCGTATCGCCAAGCACGATTGGGTTGGAAGTGATGGCTCCGTAGGGAGAACTGGCATCGAGCGGCAGTTCCCAGGCCACACCGAGCTCGCCAACGTTCGAGGAATCGATCGTTGCCCCGATCGCATCGCGCGTGGCGGCGTAGTCGTGCTGGGCCATCGGTCAGTCGTTGGCGAATTCTTCAATTTCCGGCGGAAATGCCGGAAGAACTTCAGCCTCGGGCGTGGCGTCCTGGGCGAAGACTGGCTTACCAACAGCGACCATTCCGGCCGTGGCCAGGATGGATCCCGCCATACCGCCAAGAACGGCCCGGCGGCTTGCGGTGGCTGAAAGCGGGCTGGTCGGTTCCGCGTCGCGTGCGGACTCAGATGATGATTGAGACATGGAGCTTCCTCTGGACGGTGCACGTCCATGAACATAATTAGGCCAAACGAGAGGATGCTACGCCAGGGTAAGTAACTTGTCAAGAGTATCGGGCCGCGAGATTCGCGCGCCATGTGACCGCATCCGCCGATCATCCGAGCGGTGTCCAGTGAGCCAGGGTGAGACATAGAGCATTCCGCCGCTACAATGATTGCCATTGGGACCAGATTACAGACGGCGAAATCCGCACGGTGAACCGAAGAGGAGTGCGTAATGAAGGTCGTGGGTGTCGATGGCTGCAAGGGTGGCTGGTTGGTCGTGATCTGGGACACCGGGAAAGGCTCTTTGAAGCAAAGTGGGTTCACGTCACTGTTCGATGTGATCGACGCATTCCCTGACACGTTCATTGCCGTGGATATTCCCATTGGGCTCAGCGAGTTGGGTGATCGAGCCTGCGACAAGGCAGCCCGAAAGATGCTGGGCAAGCCGCGAAACTCGAGCGTGTTTTCTCCACCCATACCGTCCATCCTTCACCATTCAACGCAAGCAGCGGCTAGTGCAGGGTCCCGCGAGATTATTCAGAAGGGGATATCGCAGCAGTCATTTGGGTTGTTCAAAAAGATGCGGGAAGCAAACGAAGCGATCACCCCAGAACTTCAGGACTGGGTATTCGAGATGCATCCGGAAGTCTCGTTCTGCGCGTTGGCGGATGGTCCCATGCTCAATCCAAAACGGACCCCGGCGGGTTACGATGAACGTCGGGATCTGCTCAACCGCGAACTTGACCTGGCTGAGCTGATCCCGGAGCGTCACCAGGTTGCGGCGCTGGTGAGGCAATTCAGGGCTCAGCCGGACGACTATCTCGATGCGACGGTGGCTGCCTGGACCGCGCACCATGTCGCTACCGGCACCGAGAAGCGGTTGCCGGTAGGGCGCGTTGATCGCGCGGCGAACGGCCTCCGGATGGAAATGGTCTACTAGGAAATCACCCCAATAGATCTGAACCTTAAGCCACCGCATTGGTTACTTGGGTTCCTGGAACACGCTAGACTGGGTGCACAAAGCAATGAGTCCCTGAGCGAATAGCCTCCACTTGCGGAGGCGTTCCGGACAAGCTCCCGGATAGCTCAGGGACTCATTGTGCTTTCCGAGGCTCGAACTCCCAGAGATCGTCGATCCTGGCCCCGTTCCTGCGGGCTACCTTCGGCCGTTCGCGTTC
>CAZUPA010000246.1:0-3435 GCA_964622205.1 uncultured Sphaerobacteraceae bacterium | reverse complement strand
GGGCGCCGGTCCAGGGAGCGCGATATCCGGAGCACCTGGAGCGCCAGACCGGACGGTGATGAGTACGCGGTTCACGGCATGGAGGATGAAATGAAGATCACGCGAAGTTCGATCGCGACGACCAAGGGGTCGGCGGACTGGTTCACCGGCGATGTGTATGTGGACCCGGTGGCCGTGCCGGTGGACGGATCGCGGGTCTCGGCGAGTCTGGTGCATTTCACACCTGGCGCGCGGACGGCCTGGCACACGCATCCCCATGGGCAGAGCATCTTCATCACGGAAGGCGTTGGGCGGGTTCAGCGGCGTGGCGGACCGGTCGAGGAGGTCCGGCCTGGCGATCGGGTGTTCTTCGAGCCCGGCGAGGAGCATTGGCATGGGGCCGCGCCGGACCGGTTCATGGCCCACATGGCGGTGCTGCAAACCGACGAGCAGGGCACGAGCGCCGATTGGGGCGACCACGTGACGGACGAGGAGTACGCGCAGGCACCGGAGTGAGCATCCCCGGCGTGCCTGTTTGATGATCAGCTTTCACTTGAAGGAGCAGAACGATGACGGATTCTGACACGCGAACACCGGCGCAGCGCATGTTTGGCGATTTCCTGCCGAAGATGGCGGAGTTGACCGACGATGTGCTGTTCGGCGACGTGTGGGCGCGGGAAGAGCTTTCGCCGCGAGACCGGAGCCTGGTGACGGTGTCGGCGCTGATCGCGGGCGGCAACGCCGAGCAACTGGTGAGCCACCTGCGACGGGCCCGGGACAATGGGCTGACCGAGACCGAACTCAAGGAGGTCTTCGTTCACCTGGCGTTTTATTCCGGCTGGCCGCGGGCGGTCTCGGCGATCAACGTGGCGAAGCAGGTCTTCGCCGAAGCGCCGGAGTAGCGCCAGGGCGACAGTTTCTGACGGCCGCGTGTCGTTGGGCCGTCGCGCGGCACGAGTGGTGGTTGAGCAAAACCGGGCGAGCGGGAGTCAATTCCCGCTCGCCCGGTTTCCCGTTGGGTGGCGGCTTTCAGTGGAGCAGGGGAGCGTCCGGAGATGCCAAGTCGTTGTGCCCGGGTGGTCGCGCGGGGAGGAGGAGTCATGTATAACTCGCTGTACGTACACATCGTCGGCAGGCCATGGACGACGAGGGGGCGCCATGACTCAGGACACGAGTGGCATAGAACTTGACCAGCGACTGGAGTTTCAGGAGCGGGAGTGGACGATTCAGCGGGTGGGGTGGATCGTCTTCACGCTGATCATCGTGGCCGCGCTGCTGGGAGCGTTCGGCGCCGGACCGCTCTCGTCGGCGTCGGCGGGCGGGGAAGGCGTGGGCTTTTCCGTGGACTACCAGCGCGTGGTGCGGCACCAGGGCGAGAGCCGGCTGACCATTCACGTCAACGGCGACCAGGCGTCCGCGGGGCAGGTCGAGGTGTGGCTGGGGGCGGACTACATGAACACGATTCGCGTGACCCAGATCAGCCCCGTGCCGGAAGAGGTTCGGGCGGCCGATGACCGCCTGATCCATGTGTTCAACGTGGAGGAACCGGCGGCCCTTATCACCATCAACATCGACCTCGTGCCCCAGGAGATGGGGAAGCTGACGGTTGACATGGGGATCGTGGACGGCGGCGACGTGTCCTTCAACCAGTACAGCCTGCCTTAGGGGCGCGATCCGCCAACCGGCGGCGGGAGGAAGCTTCCAGTGGATATGGTGTTGCGGGCGGCGGTGATGTATGGCCTGCTCCTGGTGATCTTCCGGGTGGCGGGCAAGCGGTCGCTGGCGCAGATCACGACCTTTGACTTCGTGCTGCTGCTGGTAATTGGCGAGGCCACCCAGCAGGCCCTGCTGGGCAACGACTTCTCGATGACGAACGCGCTCATCGTGATCCTGACGCTGCTGCTCCTGGATGTCGGGTTGTCGCTCGGCCAGAATCGTTGGCCCCGGCTGGGTCCGTTGATCGACGACGTGCCGTTGCTGCTGGTGGACGACGGCAAGGTGATCCAGCGGCGGCTGGACAAGTCGCGGATCTCGGAGATGGATATCCTGCACGCGGCGCGGTCGCTGCAGGGCCTGGAGCGGATGGACCAGGTGCGCTACGCGGTACTGGAGCGGACTGGCGAGATCTCGATCATCCCGAAGCAGCAGGAGTAGCGGCGCTGGTGGCCGCTGGAAACGCGAACGGGCGCCGGGAATGTTCCCGGCGCCCGTTGTGCGTGGCCGAAGTTAGCGGGTGGTGAGCTTGCGGGAGGCGACCATCAGGCCAGCCGCCGCCAGCAGGCCGGTGGCGAGGATCGCCAGTCCGGTGACGTTCGACGAATCGCCCGATCCGGTCGACGGCAGCGCCTTCACCTGCGGGGTGGCGGTGGGGGTGGTCGCCGGGGTTTCGGTCGGCTCCTCGGTCGGCGTCTCCGTTGGGGTTTCGGTTGGCTCTTCCGTCGGCTCCACGGCCGGCGCGAAGGCAAGGGTGTTCACGATTGGGCCCATCTCGCCGTCGGAGACGATTACGTCGCGGAAGAGGTAGCCATCCGGAACTTCCTCGGGATTCCAGTCGAAGGAGATCTCGGTGTCGGCGGGGACTTCGAGGATGCAGATGTTGCCCTGGGAACCGGCATCGGTGACACAGCTGGCGAGTTGCTCGCCAGTGGTGCTGTCGAGGGCGTAGATCGTGAAGCCGACGAGCGTGTCCGAGAACTCGGTGCAACCGCCATCGGTGCAGAGGGCGGCGTTGACGAGGTAGTCCACGGTCTCACCAACCGGCTCGGTGGTCGGGACGAACAGGAGGCTGGTCACGCCCTCGCCGGTGACGGCGATGTCGCCAAAGAGGTAGCCATCCGGAACTTCGTCCGGCGCCCAGTCGAAGGAGACATCGGCGCCGGCCGGCACCGACAGGGTGCAGGTGTTGGCGGCGCCACCGGTGACGCAGCGGTCGAGTTCCCCGGCGGTGTTGTTATCGAGCGCGATGATGGTGAAACCGGGAATGGTGTCGCCGAGCTCGGCGCAGGTGGCATCCGAGCAGAGGATGGCGTTGACGGTGATGTCGTCGAATTCCTGGGCGGCAACCGTGCCCGTGCCCGCCACCGTGGCGGCAAGCAGGAGAGCGACGAGCGCGATGATACGACTCAAACGAACAGACAGGTGATTCATGGCCTCTCCTGATGGATGAACGTATCCGGAACTGGATACGCGATAGGGTCCCCCACGGTGACCGTCACCGGTGGATTCCGGGTGTCACCACGACATTAAACGACCGCGGGGGGCGAAAAAGGTCGCGGCATATCCGGCATTCATGCCGGGGCCTGTCGTTTGCTTTTTGCCCGGCGACGGGAGCGGGAGTTGTCCGGCGTGAACGGCGATTCAGGGATGGGGAATCGTTGGTCTGGTAGGCTTCGGCGACTCGCTTTGCGCTACGTGCCGGGCTCCTTGTGAGCCTAGCTCTTCCCGCACATATCACAG
>CAZUPA010000245.1:1307-3475 GCA_964622205.1 uncultured Sphaerobacteraceae bacterium | reverse complement strand
ACGACCCGAAAACGGAATTAATGTATTTATGCACCCGAAAAAACACATTGCCCTCGACAATGTGTCCAGAAGCCACCGTCGGCGGACCGCTTGGCCCGAACGAGCCTGGTTCGACAGCCTGTGGTGAGCGAAGTCGAATCCATCCGTCCGGTGTGCGTCACTCACCAGGGCACGAATCACTGATGATGACCCTCGGGTACAACGCTGTTCTAGGATACAAGGAGGCCGAAATTGGCTGATCGCAAGCCACACGTCGTGCTGTTCAACCCGGATCAATGGCGCGGGGACGCGCTCGGGCACATGGGACATCCCGCCGCCCAGACGCCGGTGCTGGATGCCTGGGTGGAGACCGGCGCGGTGTCGTTCCGTAACGCCTACTGCCAGAACCCGGTTTGCACGCCAAGCCGGTGCTCGTTCATGACTGGCTGGTACCCTCATGTGCGCGGGCACAGGACGATGTTCCACATGCTCCAGCCGGACGAGCCCTGCCTGCTGCGGACGCTGAAGCGCGAGGGGTACTTCGTGTGGTGGGGCGGCAAAAACGACCTGGTTCCGGCGCAAAACGGGTACGGCGAGTACTGCGATGTGAAGTACATGCCGGAGGAGCCGCCGAGGCCGCCGTGGGCCATGGACAGGGCCGGTGAGTGGCGCGGCGCGCCCGGGAGCGATTCGTACTACTCGTTCCAGGTGGGCAGGCTGGACGCGGGCGACGATGGCATCTACCGGGACAGCGACTGGGCCAACGTCCAGGGCGCCATCGACCTGATCGGATCGTACGACGGCGACCAGCCGCTGTGCATCTATCTGCCGCTGACCTATCCGCATCCGCCCTACGCGGTGGAGGAGCCGTGGTTCTCGGCGATCGACCGATCGGCGTTGCCGGATCGGATACCCGCGCCGGATAACTGGACCGGGAAGCCATCGCTGCTGGCGGGAATCCACGAACGGCAGGGACTTTCCGGGTGGAGCGAAGATCGTTGGGACGAGCTTCGCGCGACATATCTGGGGATGTGTGCGCGGGTGGACCATCAGTTCGGGATGGTGCTGGACGCATTGCGCGAGGCAGGAATGTACGACGACACCGCCGTGTTCCTGTTCTCCGACCATGGCGATTTCACCGGCGACTACGGCCTGGTGGAGAAGACCCAGAACACCTTTGAGGATTGCCTGACCCGAGTTCCGCTGATCGTGAAGCCTCCCGCCTCGCATGCGGTGGAGCCGCGGGTGACGGACGCGCTGGTCGAGCTGATCGATATCCCGGCGACGGTGGAGGCGATCTGCGGCATCGAACCGCGACACACGCATTTTGGCCGCTCGCTGCTGCCGTTGATCGCGGGGGAGACGGAGTCCGGCCGCGACGCGGTGTTCTGCGAGGGCGGGCGGCTGCGCGACGAGCTACATGCCTGCGAGAGCGACAGTTTGATAGAGCTTGGAACGACCTCGCTCTACTGGCCGCGAGTGGTGACTCAAGTGGAGGACCACGTCGCCCATACCAAGGCGGTGATGTGCAGGACCAGCGAGTTCAAGTACGTACACCGGCTGTACGAGACGGATGAGTTGTACGACCTGCGGAACGATTCCGGCGAGCGGACGAATGTCGTGAACGAGCCGGTGTACGCCGCGACGCTGGCGGCCATGCGGGAGCGGACGATGACCCACCTGCTGGAAACCGGAGACGTCGTGCCGTTCGCGCGGGATGCGCGGAGATAGGACGGCGACGACAGCAAGAAAGGGGGCTCATCGAGCACCCTCTCTTGCGTTGACCGTTGTTGGCGAGATCAGGCGGCGGGAGTCGCCGCCGGGGTTACCGGGATCTCGACGAGGATGGTGGCGTCCTCGTCCGCGTCCATCAGGGCGGCGGAGATGAGGATCACTTCGCTATCCGAGAGGTTTTGGGCGAAGTGGACCATGCCTTCGGGCTCAATCCATGAGTCACCTTCCAGCAGGGTGACGGTTTCGCCGGAGACGTAGGTTTCCTCCGTACCATCGGCGCGGGTGACGTAGACCTCGCCTTGGACCACGGTGTAGGTGAAGACGCCGGATTCGACCGAAGCCATCTGGACGCCGGGGTGCGTGTGGACTGGGAGTTCGGCCCCGGGCGGGATGATGTAGCGCGTGAGCGAGAGGATTTCGCCAGGCGCGGCTTCGATCTGGTCTTCGGAGACGAG
>CAZUPA010000245.1:0-1207 GCA_964622205.1 uncultured Sphaerobacteraceae bacterium | reverse complement strand
GCGGTCCCGGGATGTGCGGGTGGCCTGGTGGAGCGGCCGGGCATTCCCTACGACGGGTGTGGCTCCGGCGTACTCCGCGAGGTGACGTGGGAATCGAGCCAGTCGAGGGTGTAGGCGATGACGGTGGCGCCGTCGACTTCGTTAAAGACCTCGTGCTTCATGCCGGGCCAGATGCGGAGGGTTTTGTCGGGCGAACTGGCGCGTTCGAAGAAGCGTTCGGTTCCGCGCGGGCTGGTGAGGGTGTCGATTTCGCCGTGCATGATGAGGAGCGGCACGGTGAGGCTGGATGCGCGTTCGAGGGCATCTTCACCGGCGAGGGCCATTTCGGAGGCGGTGCGCATTCGGGTCTTGCCGTGGTAGTTGAGCGGGTCGTTGATAAAGGCCTGGCGGACGGCGGGGTCGGTGCTCAACTTGTCCTCGTCGTTCCGGGGGATAGGAGCTTTGGGCCAGATTCGGGCGATGCGGTGCATGGCCCATTTGATGGGTGGAGCAACGCCTTCGTCGATGGTGAAGGCGGCTCCGCTGAGGACGAGTCCAGACAGGTCGGCCTGGAAATTGAGGGCGTAGCGAGCCGCGATCAGACCGCCCATGGAGTGGCCGAGGAGCAGGACCGGGAGGTTCGCGAAACGTTCCTGGGCCTGGAGAGCCATGAGCCGGAAGTCGTCGACATAGTCGTCGAAACGCATGGCGAGGGCGCGTTCGCCGGTGCTCCCGCCATGGCCGCGATGGTCCTGACCGGCGACGGCGTAGCCGCGTCCGGTGAGGGCATCGGCGATGTGCTGGTAGCGGCCGATGTGTTCGGCGTGGCCGTGGGCGAGGAGGACGAGGGCCTTCGGGGAGGCCGGCTCCCAGGTGGCGGTAGCGAGGGTGATGCCGTCGGGAGTGCGGATTTCGCCGCGGGTTTCAGTGGTCATGGGCGGTCTCCTGGGACGAAAGCGACACGGTCAGGAACGAGGCGCTGGCGAAGAGGTCATCCGGAACGTCGACGCCAACCTGGCGATAGGCATTGGCCGGAACACCGATGCTGGCGACGGTGAGGTTTCCGACAAACGGCGCGGCCATGGGCGCCAGCAGGCCGGGTTTGGGAAGGCCAAGCGTCAGGGTAGCGGTTGCCCGGATGCAGGATCCTTCCACCGCGCCGGTATCGGGATCGAGGCCAGACGGCAGGTCGATGGCGAGGATCGGGGCGGTCGAGGCGTTCGCCATG
>CAZUPA010000244.1:0-3604 GCA_964622205.1 uncultured Sphaerobacteraceae bacterium | reverse complement strand
GGGTCAGCCCGTGCCGGAGGACGCGCCCGCGGAGACCGCGGCCATGCTCGAGGAGCTGCGCGTGCGCGAGGCGGTGAACCTGCGGCGGATGCAGTCGGCGATGCGGAAGGAGCCGGTGATGCTGCTGGCGATGGAGGACGAGCCAGAGATCGCCGCGCTGTCGTCCACGCCGGAGACGTCGCCGGAGGAGGCCCTGGCCTCGTTCAGCCACGACCGGAGCGAGTTGATCTCGATCCTCGTGAACCTGACGCTGAAGGACTGGGACCGGGAGATCAACCACGATCGCTCGGGCGACACCACGATCGCCGACGAGATCGAGGACCATCTCACCTGGGACGAGGAGATGGCGGAGAAGCTGGCCGGCTCCTGACGGTTTCCAGACATCATCCAAAAGGGCATCGCCAGTTGGCGGTGCCCGTTTTTGTGTCCCCAGGATAGAGTCAGGATTTCGGCGGGGCGCCACGGATCAGGAGGTGGGCGCCGCCATCGATGTTGGAAGGGTGGACCTGCTGTTCGTGCGGAGGAACAGGTACTCCAGCACGGCGATAACTTCGTCGACCGAATAGGTTCCGCCGTCGCCGAGCAGCCGCTCCAACATCGGTCGCGCATCCACGCCGAGGGCGCTGGAGACCCGGCTCCTGAGATTGGCGTGGAACGAGACGAGCGTTCGCCGTCGATCGGCGGGGTCGCCGGCAAGCGTGACCATGCCCCGGGCCTCCAGCCGAGCGACGATGCTTGAGACGTAGCTTTGAACGAACCCTGTCGCGGTTGCCAGTTCGCCGACGGAGAGCGGTTCGTGCCGGGCAACCGTGCTGAGGATGAGCGTCTCCGCCGGTGTCAGCGGGTTCCCGTATTCATCGACAGGCGTGAGACCACTCAGGGTTTCCCGATCGAGTACGTGCAGCAGGATTTTGAGATCAATCAGGTTCATGGGGTACCTCAGGCAGCAAATCTTCGCCAGCCCATTATACATCGTTGACAGATGCATCTCTAGAGATATACTAACGCATCGACCGGCTGATTGCCGGGGTGAGACAGGGGCTCTCCGCCTGATTATGTTGGGAAGGCACGCACACCGTTGATGAACGCACAGGAAGGTATATCGCCAGGTCGCAGGATCGCGAAGTTGTTCGCGTTTCCGGTCCTGATGGTCATCATCATGATTGGCACGTACATTCCCGCCATGCGGGCACCGCAACCGCAGGATGTTCCCCTGGCGGTGGTTGGCGCAAGCGCCACGCAGATGGAAACGATCGACGCCTTCCAGCAGAACGCCGGCGACACGTACGACATCATCTTCCTGCCGGATGCGGAGGCCGCCCGCGACGAGGTGCGGAACCGGAACCTGAGCGCCGCGCTGGTGTTGACCCCGGCCGTTGCAGACCTGGATCAAGGCTCTGCATACCAACAGGTGCCCCCGCCGATGGTGGACGGTGAGACGACGGCGGCGGTGGCGTATGTGGCGACAGCGGCGGGTTCTACCCGGGCATCGAGCGCATTGTTGCCGCTGCAGAACCTCGCGCTGCAATTGGATGCTCCACTGGTGGTGCGTGACCTGGTGACGCTCGAGGCCGCCGACAGCGCCGGGATCGGCGCGATGTTCTTCGCGATGGCCGTTACCCTCGCCGGATTCATCAGCGTGACAACCCTCTCCTCGGTGGCGCCGCACATGCTGTCCCTGAAGCCACTTCTCACGGCCCTGACGATCTTCGGTTCCGTGGTGTCGCTGTGGGTGTGGTTCATGACCCATGTGATCGTCGGCGCGGTCAATGGCCCGTTCATTCCCCTGTTCATCACCGGGCTGCTGACCGTGATCGCGGCAGGATTGGCGGCGGCATTCTTCACGCGGCTGGTGGGCCCGCTGGCGATCCTGCTCTCCCTGTTCATCTTCATCGCACTGGGGATGCCGGCTTCCGGCGCATCAGTGCCGATCGAGTTCACGCCATGGCTCTACCAGTTCGGGAATGACATCCTGTCGTTCGCGGCGACGACCGGAGCGGTGACGAGCATCATGTACTTCGATGGCGCCGACCTCGGGTCGAACTGGTTCGCATTGATCGCCTGGATCGTGGTGATGGGTGGTGGTCTCGAACTGGTCAGCCGCTGGAAGGCCCGTGGCAAGGAAGACGCGACCGGCGATCAGCCCACTGACCTGACCACTCCAGACGTCGTGACACCGGTTTAGCCCACTCCACCCGCGCTTTACCCCTGCCGAGGTTCACAAAGAGGTTCATGTTGAGCGACTCATTCAAGACGTCCATTCGTCATTACGTCAGATTATTCATCTTCCCAATCCTGCTTATCTCGGTGGTGGTGCTGACATACCTGCCAGCGATGCATTCCCCGACTCCTCACGAGGTCCCCGTTGGGATTGTGGGGCCGGCGGAGATGGTGGGACCGCTGGTCGACGCGTTCGAAACCAGTGCCGGTGACCAGTTCGTGTTCACCGTGTTGCCGGATGCGGCGACGGCGCGGGAAGAGATCGAAACGCAGGACATCAGCGCCGCGCTGGTCCTGATGGCGGCGCCGGAAGACTGCGAGGCGGGCACGGCGTACATCAACGCCACTACCCTCCCCGAATCCCAGCAGGAGGGGGCGGCGGTCATCTACATCGCAGCCGCCGCCAGCCCTGCCCTGGCATCCGGCGGCATGGCCCCACTCCAGCACGTCGCGGCCCAGCTTGGCGTACCCGTGATGGTGCGAGACCTGGTGCCACTGCACACGAACGACCAGGCCGGCAATGGCCAAATGTGGTTCACGCTGGCGGTCACGCTTGGGGCATACGTGGGTGTGACGATGTTGAGCACGGTGGCGAAGGACCTGCTCAAACTGAAGACGCTGGCCGTGGCGCTGCCGGTCTACGGTGTGTTCATGGGACTGCTCGCGAGCGGGTTGCTCGCCTTCGTGTTCGACTCGCTGAGCATGAAGCTCCCGCTCCTGATGATCACCGCGATCCTCAACGTGATGGCGGTCGGTTTGGGAGCGGCGGTTATCTGCAGGCTGGCGGGCGGATTGTCCACGCTCGTCGTTATGTTCGTGTTCGTCGGACTGGGCATGACCTCCTCCGGCGCGGCGATTCCGGTGCAACTCGTTCCCGCGTTCAACCGGTTCTTCAACCCGATCATGCCGTACGGAGCCACGAGCCGCTCGGTGAAAAGCATCATGTACTTCGACAATGCAGAGCTATGGCAGAACTGGTTGGTGCTCGGCGTGTGGATCGTGGCGATGGCCGCAGCCTTGTGGGCGATCGAGCGGTGGCGGCCGCAATCATCGACCATCGAGGTCGCGCACACAGCCGGAGCGGGAACTGGCGCGCCAGGCACGGCGGCCCCCTCCATGGCCTGAAGTCCCACACGTTCAAACGGCCCGTCTCAGCTACGCGACGGGCCGCTTGGCGTTAACCGCACAACCCACCAACCGAACCTGCACCGGGTCGGATTTGTAAAAAGGTCTTCGGGGGTTCCTCGACCGTGAGATTGGCGGCATGACCACGATCGCGGCATTGATGCCCCGGATCGAGATCAGAGTGCCGGATGAGATGACCGGTCAGTTGCTCAACCAGTTCCCCTCCCGCATGGTCGGACGCCAGTTGCAGATCGACCTG
>CAZUPA010000243.1:0-3629 GCA_964622205.1 uncultured Sphaerobacteraceae bacterium | reverse complement strand
CCAACCCCAAAAACCCCGCCATTCCGGGAAAACTCAATCCCGGAAACCGACCTATTGGATTAATGGATTATTGCGGCGCAAAACACAACGCCTCCAATTGCACACCCACGACGCCTCTGGTATGGTGCGAATCAAGACGACCAACCGCAGAATCGCCGGCTCACGGCCAACCGCTCCAGGGCGCCCACCACGCTCAAGGTGTCCCCGTCATCGCCGCTTTCCGAAGGGATATCGCCACCCATTTCCGCTCGTCGCGCCATTCGCTCGCATCGCCACATCAGGCAGGGACCATGACCGAAACGACGATCGACAACACCCCACTCCCCCGCAATCGCCCCAAAAGCACGGCCGACCGCACCCTTGGCCGTGACTGGAAGATCGGCTACACCTTCGTCCTCCCCCTCGCCGTCATCCTCATCGCCCTCGTCGCCTATCCCTTCTTCGCCGGCATCGTCCTCAGCTTCCAGAACAAAACCATCGGCGGCGACGCCCGCTGGGTCGGCCTCGACAACTACCGCGAACTCCTCTACGGAGACCAGTACTCCTCCGTCTTCTGGAAATCCGTCCGCGTCTCCGCCATCTACACCGGCGTCTCGGTCGCCCTCAAACTCGTCATCGGCATGTCCATGGCGCTCATGGTCAACGAGCAGTTCCGCGGCCGCATGCTCGTCCGCGCCCTCCTCTTCCTGCCCTGGGCCACCCCCACCATCATCGTCGCCCTCACCTGGCGCTGGATTCTCGATGGCTCCATCAACGGCCTCATCAATCTCTTCCGGGTCGACTACCTCGGCGCCACCACCCTCGTCCAGTTCCTCTCCGACCCCAGCAAGGCGCTCTGGTCCGTCATCATCGCCGTCACCTGGCAGGGAACTCCCTTCTACACCATGATGCTCCTCGCCGGGCTCCAGGCCATCCCCACCGAACAGTACGAAGCGGCGGCCCTCGATGGCGCCGGCCCCTTCCAGCGCTTCCGCGACATCACCCTCCCGGGTCTCGTCCCCGCCATCACCATCACTGTCCTGCTCTCGACCATCTGGACCGCCAACAGCATCAACTTCATCTACGCCATGACCCGCGGCGGCCCCGCCAACTCCACCATGACCTTCCCCATGCTCGCCTTCGAAATCGGCATCGCCGGCGCCCGCCAGTTGGGCATGGCCGCCGCCGTCTCGGTCCTGTTCTTCCCCATCTTCATCGTCGCCATCTACCTGCTCACTAAACGGATGCTCTCATCCGAGTCCCAGGGCTGACCCGAACGAAAGGGAACGAACCACCATGTCCCAGGTCTCCACCACGCCAGTCCAGCCGCCAGTCCCCCATCCAGTCCGGGGCTGGCTCGCTCGCCGCGGCATGAAGTCCATCCTCCTCCCAATCGGTCTCACCATCGCCCTGGTCTGGACCCTCTTCCCCTACGCCTGGATCCTGGCCACCTCGCTCAAACCGAATCGCGACATCTTTGTCGAATCCGCCATCATCCCCACCCGGTTCACCTTCGAGCACTACGTATACATCTTCAACAACGACGACTTCCGCACGTACTTCAAAAACAGCGCCATGGTCGCCGTCGCCACCACCTTCATCGCCATGATCATCGCCGTCCTCGCCGCCTACGCCCTCACCCGGCTCCGGTTCACCGGCCGCGAGTTCGTCGCCCGCGCCACCATCGTCACGTACCTGATCCCCGCCTCGCTGCTCTTCATACCGCTCTTCCAGGTCGCCTTCCAACTCCGTCTCACCGATAAGGTCTGGGGACTGGTGGTCATCTACCTCATCTTCTCCGTCCCGTTCTCCACCTGGATGACCATCTCCTACTTCAATACCGTTCCCAGCGAGTTGCAGGACGCCGCCCTCGTCGATGGCGCGTCCCGCCTGCGGGCCCTCTTCTCCATCTTCATCCCGCTCTCACTCCCGGCACTCGCCGTCGTCTCCCTCTTCACCTTCACCGTGGCCTGGAACGAATTCCTCTTCGCCCTGCTCCTGATTGGCCGCGACTCCCAGAAAACGATCCCCGTCGGCCTCACCGAATTCGTCCGGGGCGATACCTACCAATGGGGACGTCTCATGGCTGGCTCGCTCATCGCATCGCTACCACCGGTGCTCATCTACTTCGTTTCCCAGCGCTGGGTGGTCTCAGGTCTGGCAGGAGGTGCAATCAAGGGATAGACACGGGACTTCGACAGGTTCGATCCAGCACGAAAGGCTGATACCAGTGACACAGTCCATCGATCCCCGCAATCACGAAATCTCCCGGCGAACGGTAATCAAGTCCACCGCCGGCGCCGGCGCGGCCCTCGCCCTGGGCGCCGCCGCGTCGCCCGCCACCCACGCCGCCCAGGAGTTCTCCGGCAAGCTCACTGTCTGGGGCGTCGTCTCCTTCACGGAGGAAGGCGATGACCTGCTCGGCCAGCAGATGGTCGAATGGGGCGAGGCCAACGGCGTCGAGGTCGAGTACGTCGCCCTCCCCGGCTCCGACTACGCCACCAAGGTCGCCGCCGCCGTCGAGGCCGGGTCCACGCCCGATATCGTGATGATGATCGCCAACCTGGCCATCTTCTATGGAAACCAGGACCGCCTGGTCGATGTCACCGATGTCTTCGACGAACTCAACCAGCTCGGAGGCGGCTTCTGGCCGGCCCTGGTTCCACACGTCACCATCGGCGAGCAAATCATCTCCATCCCGATGGAAGCCGACGTCAGCGTCATGTACACCCGGCTCGATCTTGTCGAGGAAGCCACCGGCGAACGCACGCCACCCCGCACCCTCGATGAGCTTGAGGAAGTCGCGGGCCAGGTGCTCGATCCCCCGCGCCAGTTCGGCATCGGCATCACCCTTGGCCGCTTCCCGGACACCACCGGCCAGGTTCAGCAACTGATCTTCGCCGACGGCGGCACGCTGGTGGACGAGTCTGGAGCCCCGGCCCTCAACTCCGACGGCGCGCTCAACGCCCTCACCCGCGTCAAGCGCTGGTGGGACAATGGGCTCATTCCGCCCGATGCCCCGAACTGGGACGACTCGGGAAACAACACCTCCTACCAGTCGTACCAGTCGGCCTTCGTCTTCAACCCGGCCTCCATCCTTGGCTATCTCCAGGCCAACGACGAGGAACTGCTCGCCGATACCGCCCAGGCCAAGTTCCCCGAAGGAACCGCCGGCTCGTTCCCTGGTTCCGGCACCTGGTCCTGGTCGATCTTCAACACCAGCGAGAACGTGGACGCCGCCAAGGCCCTCATCACCCACATCATGCAGCCGGAAAACCTCCAGGCTGTCTACGAACTCGTCGGTGGCCGCTGGTATCCCGCGTTCCAGGATCTGCCGAACGAGTCGTTCTGGGCGGACAACGAGTTCTTCGCTGACTTCCCCAGCATCCTCGAAACATCGCGGCCATCCTGGTACCCGGCCGAAGGCACGGCGGACCTGATCACCAAGCTCAGCGCGGTCGACCAGAAGTTCGTCCTCGCCGACATGGTCCAGGCCGTCGTGCTCAACGATGTCGATCCGGCCCAGGCTCTCGCCGACGCCCAAACCGCCATGGAGCAGACCTTCGCCGAGGTCGAATCCAACGAGTAAAGCTGACGGTTGGGAGCGCACTCCCATCGTCTCAACCGAGCCCGGGAAGCCAGATGGCTTC
>CAZUPA010000242.1:0-3632 GCA_964622205.1 uncultured Sphaerobacteraceae bacterium | reverse complement strand
TCGGAGTACGTCGGCTGGACCGCCACCAACGAGATGCGCGCCGACCTCGCCCAGCATGTGCTCGACCTGGACATGGAGTTCCACAACCGCCACTCGCCCGGCGCGTTGATCGAACGGGTCGACGGCGACATCTTCATGCTCGGCAACTTCTTCTCCAAGTTCATCCTCAACGTTCTCGGAAACGTCCTGCTCGCCGTCGGCGTCATCTTCCTGCTCTTCCAGATAGACTGGCGGATCGGCCTCGTCGTCGCCCTGTTCGGCATCACCCTCGTCGCCGTCATGCTTGGCTTCGGGCGCTTCGTCGCCGTCCGCTTCGTCCGCTCCCGGCAGGCCACGGCCGACCTGATGGGCTTCCTCGAGGAGCGCATCAGCGGCACCGAAGACATCCGCTCGGCCGGCGCGAATGCCTACATCCTGCGCCGCAACGACGAGCAGCATCAGGCCGTCTACGCCACCTCCGACCAGTCCTACCGCCTCAGCGCCGTCCTCAATGCCTCATCCCAGTTGCTCGGCGTACTCGGCATGGTCGCCGCCCTCGCCATCGGCGCGGTTCGCTTCAAGGAAGGCGCCATCACCCTCGGCACCGTCTTCGTCATCTTCCAGTACACCCAACTCATCACCCACCCGCTGGAAGAAATCGCCCGCCAGTTGCGCGATTTCCAGCAGGCCGCCGCCGCCATCCAGCGCATCCGCGCCCTCCAGCGCGAACGCCCCACCATTCCCGACACCGGAACCACCCTGCTCCCCAGCGGATCGCTCGCGGTCGACCTCGACAACCTCACGTTCGCCTACAGCGATGGCGACGGCGAGCCAACCCTCCGCGACGTTGCCGTCCACCTCGCTCCCGGTCAGGTCCTGGGCGTCGTCGGCCGCACCGGCAGCGGCAAGTCCACCATCACCAAACTACTGGTCCGCTTTGTCGATCCCACCGAAGGCGCGATCCGCCTGGGCGGTATCGACCTCCGCGACGTGCCGCTGGAGAACCTGCGAGCACGAGTCGCGCTCGTCACCCAGGAGGTGCAGTTGTTCCGCGCCACCGTCCGGCAAAACCTCACCCTCTTCGATGACACCATCCCCGACGAACGGATCGTCGCCGCCCTCCGCCAGATCGGCCTCGGCGGCTGGTACGACAGCCTCGACGACGGCCTGGACACCATGCTTTCCTCCGGTGGGGGCGGCATCTCGGCCGGTGAGGCCCAAATCCTCGCCATGGCCCGCGTCTTCCTCCGCGACCCCGATGTCGTCATCCTCGACGAAGCATCCTCCCGCCTCGACCCCGTCACCGAAGCCCGGCTCGAACAGGCAATCGACACTCTCCTCGCCGGCCGGACCGCCATCATCATTGCCCACCGTCTGGCAACCATCGAGCGCGCCGGCGAAGTCCTCGTCATGGCCGATGGCCGCGTCGCCGAACATGGCGATCGCGCTTCCCTCGCCGCCAATCCGAACTCCCGGTTCGCCGCGCTGCTGCGCGCTGGCCACGACCTCGTCCCCGCCGCGGAGGTGACCCCATGAGCCCCGCCATCCTCGTCCGCTCCCTCGCCACCTTCCGTCCAGCCATGTTCCTCGCCACCGGGCTCGGCGTCCTGGTCACCATGTACCTGCTGCCGCTCGTCCCCGGTCTCATCATCCAGCGCTTTTTCGACGATCTCTCGGACAACGCCAGCCCCGGCGCCAACAGTTGGACCTTCCTCGCCCTGCTGGTCGCGGTCGGCGTTACCCGCTCCATCACCATGTTGATCGCCACCTGGGCCGAACCGATGCTGATGGTTGTCGTCGGCGCCCTCCTGCGCCGCAACATGCTCAAGCACATCCTCCGGCATCCCGGAGCCCGCGCCGTCCCGGTCTCGGCCGGGGAAGCGGTCAGCCGGTTCCGCGACGATGTCCAGGCCGTCACCATGTTCCTGTGCTGGACCTTCGACCCCATCGGCCAGGCCCTGATGACCATCCTCGCCATCGTCATCCTCTGGCAAATCGACCCGCTGCTCACCCTTGGGGTCTTCATCCCGCTCCTGCTGATCGTCGCCCTCGTCTCCCAGGCAGGAAAGCGCATCGCCCGCTTCCGCCTCGCCAACCAGGAAGCCATTGGCAATGTCACCGGCCTGCTCGGCGAAATGTTTGGCGCGGTCCAGGCCGTCAAGGCCTCGGGATCCCAAGCCAATGTGGTCGAGTACTTCCGCGATATCAACAACCGGCGCCGCGGCGCCACGCTGAACGACCGCGTCTTCAACGAATTCCTGCACTCGGCCGCCACCAACATCGCCAACATCGGCATCGGTCTGATCCTGCTCCTGGCCGCCAGCAAGATCCGCGACGGCGAGTTTACCGTTGGCGACTTCTCGCTCTTCGTCTCCTACCTCGCCGGCCTGTCGGTCGCGGCCGGGTTCATCGGCATGTACATGACGCAATGGCGCCAGATCGGCATCTCCATCGACCGCTTGCTCGCCCTGATGCCCGACGCTCCCGCCAGCGACCTCGTCAAACACGGCCCCGTCCATCTCCAGGGCCCCTTGCCGGAAGTCCCGCCCCTCCCACCACTCGGCGATCGGTCACTCGCAACCCTCGAGGTCCGCGATCTCCACTACCACTTCCCGGAAACCGGCCGGGGCATTCAGGACATCTCCTTCACCATTCCCCGCGGTTCCATGACCGTCATCACCGGCCGCATCGGCTCGGGCAAAACCACCCTCGTCCGAACCCTCCTCGGGCTGCTCCCGAAGGGCGGCGGCGACATCGTCTGGAACGGCCAGCCTGTTACCAGACCCGATACATTCTTCGTTCCGCCAGTGGCCGCCTACACCCCGCAGAATCCCCGCCTCTTCGGCGAAACCCTGCGCGACAACATCCTGCTCGGCTTGTCGGAAGACGCCGTGGACATTGACGCCGCCCTCCACGCCGCCGTCATGGAATCGGACATCGCCACGCTGGACAACGGCCTCGAAACCACGATCGGCGCCCGGGGCGTCAAGCTCTCCGGCGGCCAGATCCAGCGGAGCGCCACGGCCCGGATGTTTGTCCGCCCCGCCGAACTCTACGTGGTCGACGATGTCTCCAGCGCGCTCGATGTCGACACCGAGCGCCAACTCTGGGACCGTCTCTTCGAGCGCGACGGCGTCACCTCATTGGTCGTCTCCCACCGTCGCCCCGCCCTGCAACGCGCCGACCAGATCATCGTGATGGACGGCGGCCGGATCGTCGCCACCGGCGCCCTTCGGGAGCTTTTGGAAACCTCACCCCAGTTACGCGATCTCTGGCACGGCAAGTACGACGAATCCGGCGACGAGGAAGCTCCCGCCACCTGACCTCCCCGGATTCCGGGCGCGGGTGTATTCCTGGACAACCTCTGGCATGATGGTCCCAACGCCACGACCATCCGCACCGAAGGAGATTCGCATGGCCTGTACGCACCTCGACCAGATCACCGATGCTCCCGCCCAATCGACCGGCTGCGCGAAATGTATCGAGATGGGCGACACCTGGGTCCATCTCCGCAAATGCCTTGTCTGCGGGCACGTGGGATGCTGCGACTCGTCGAAGAACAAGCACGCCACGGCCCATTTCCACGAAACCGGACACCCCATCATGCAGTCCGCCCAGCCAGGAGAAGACTGGCGCTGGTGCTACATCGACGA
>CAZUPA010000241.1:2404-3635 GCA_964622205.1 uncultured Sphaerobacteraceae bacterium | reverse complement strand
GATGACGACGTTGCCGATCTTCTGGCCAGTTCCGACGTAGCGGAAGGCGTCGGCGATCTGGTCGAAGGGATAGGTGCGGTCGATGACGGGGCGGAACTCACCGGTTTCGACGAGTCCTTTCAGGAATTCGATGTCCTCGCGGCTGGTTTTGGGGATGGGGAAGCGGAGTTTGTGCTCGCCGAACCTGGAGGTCCAGAGGGCGAGGAAGGGGTTTTGCCAGAGATAGCCGAGTTCGGAGGAGCAGTAGATGCCGCCGGGCTTGAGGATCTGTTTCGCGGCCCGGAACGAGCTTTTGCCGACGGCGTCGAAGACGAGATCGTAGGCGGCGCCACCGGCTGTGATGTCTTCCTTCGTGTAGTCGATCACCGTGCTCGCGCCGAGCGACCTGACGAGGTCGATGTGGGGTGTGGCGCAGGTGGCGGTGACCTCCGCGCCGAGGTGTTTCGCCAACTGGACCGCCGCCGATCCGATGGCTCCGGTCGCGCCGACGACGAAAACCCGATGACCGGTGGTGACGCCGGCATCGCGGAGGTTGCGGAGCGCGTAGTGGGAGCCTTCCGTCATGGGGGCGGCGTCCTCGTAGCCGAGGTTGGCTGGCAGGTGGGTGATCATCCCACCGGCGGGGGTGACCATGTATTCGGCGTGGCCACCAAAGGTGGATTCGTTGTACCCGACCACCTCATCGTCGACCGCGAAGGTGGTGACCGCGGGGCCGAGGGCGACGACCACGCCGGCGAACTCGCAGCCGAGGGTCGTGTGTTTGGGGCGGGGGAGACCGTAGGCCAACCGGGCAAGGCGGGGTGTTCCCATTAGGTAGGCGTTGTCGGTACGGTTGACGGTGGTGGCGTGGACCTGGATCAGGACTTCGTTGTCCTTCGGGACGGGACGCGGGATTTCCTGGATCGTCAGAACATCCGGAGATCCGTATTTGGTGTACACCGCGGCTTTCACGAGCGTTCCTTCCGTAACTGCGATGCCCTGATGCGGGGCTATTCCTGTTGATCTTGTGGGAAACCTGCACGGAAATCGGGCAGCCAATGGAGCGGGAAATAGTGGACTCCTCCGGGGAGAACGCTTCCTGGTCGAGATACGCGATCGGCCGCCACCAGGAGAGGAGCGTTCAGCCGGAGATCGTGCCTGGGTGATGGTCACTCATTTGGAAGGCGGGGCGGCGGCTTCGCGTCGGCGGGCGATCCACTCGCGGATGCCGGGCTCGTGCTCTTCGCGGAGG
>CAZUPA010000241.1:0-2304 GCA_964622205.1 uncultured Sphaerobacteraceae bacterium | reverse complement strand
GGCGACATCGCCAATACGGTGCGGTTTCCTGAACATCTGGCCCGGCGGGACCGCGCGATCATTCTGGATCAGCGTTGGTTAGGAACGACCCCCGTGTCGTTCCTAACCAACGACCGGTCCCGTTCAGGGAGGGCGATCAGGTATTGGCGAGGGCGGTGTCGTAAAAGCGCTGGACGTCGACCGGCTGGCCGGTGCGGCTGCTTTCGATGGCGGCGAAGATGGTGGCCGTGGAGCGCAGGTTCGGGCCGACGGCGGTGGCCATCGGCGGGCCGTCGTTGACCCAGTCGATGAATTGTTCGATCAGCCAGCCGTGGCTCCAGCGTTCGCGTTCCAGCAGGGGAACATGCTCGACGCGGGGTTCGGAATCGCCTTCGACGCGGTGGTGGCGGATTTCGATGGCGCGGCGGTCGAGGATGATGGTGGCGTCGCGGCATTCGGCCCGGAAGTACTCCTGGCCCCAGCCGTTGAGGCCGCTGGCGTTGGTCTTCGCGCCCTCGTACATGGCGCGGGTGTCGTTGCCGAACGCAAGCGTGACGAGCGCCTGGGAGTCGCCCGCGTACTCTCCCCACTCCGGGTTCCAGGTCTGGGCGTAGACCGTGGAGCAGGGCGCCCCGGCGAGATCGGCCAGGATGTCGAGGTGATGAATCGAGCCTTCGATCAACAGAGGGTCGGCTATTTTGTGGCGGAACTGGCCCCAGCTGCCGAATTTCCGGTTGTCGCAGGTGAACCGGCAGACCAGGTAGTCGAGCGGCCCATGGTCTCCCGAGTGGACGAGCGATCGGAGGGTGGATTTGTCCTGGTCGAAGCGGTGGCTCATGGTGATGCCCATCTTGCGGCCCGCCTGCTCGACCTTCCGGGCGATCCGGACGGAGCCCTCCATGGTGTCGGCGATGGGTTTTTCGGAGAGGATGTCCAGCCCGTGGGCGAGCGCGAGGTCGACGATCGCTTCGTGGGCGGCGGGTGGGACGACGATGACGCAGGCGTCGGCCTCTTCGGCTCCGTGGTTGGCGAAGGCCGCGGCGGCATCGGTGTAGCAGCGCTCGGCGGGGAGGCCGAGCCCTTCCTGGGCGTGGATGAGCATCTCCGGGACGATATCCACCGCCGCGACGACCTCGATCTGGCCGGATTCGATGAAGGGCGGCAGGAACGCGCGACACCAGTACGATCCCATGCCGCCGGTTCCAACGTGGATGATGCGAAGGGCCATGGGGTGATGCTCCTGATGCTCGCTAGACTCGATCGGGTTGTGGTTGGGCCGGACCGTGGGTGTGGTTCCAGAGATGACCGCGCCGCTTTTCCCCTTGCAGGGTGGTTTCGAAGAACACGGCCCTGACCGGTTCGCCGGCGCGGGGGAAATCGTGGTGATGCCCCATGCCGGTCGCAACGCAGTCGCCGGGGCCTACCTGATAGGCGACGCCTTCCGAGACGGCCGTGCCCCTGCCTTCGTAGATGATCCAGTATTCGTCGCAATCGTGGAAGTGGGCGTCGAAGGATGTCGCCTTGTGGTAGTCGACCGGGTCGCCGTTGTCGGATGGCGCTTCGACCTCGTGGACGCCGAACAGGCCGAGCCCGCCAAGGCCGTCGCCCCAGGCGCCGCTCATGCGGATCAGGGTCGCGCCACCGGGGCCAGCGGTCGCATCGGTTGCGGCGTCGACGGGCGCGAACTCGCCGCGCGCGAGTGTGGTTCCCGCGACCGTGGCCTCGCCATCGCCCACGATGAGCAGGGTCTTGTCACCGCCGGGGGTGATGGTTGCTTGCTCGCCTGGTTGCAGGCGGATGATGGCGAACGAGCGGAGTTCGCACCATTCCGGGAATGTCTGGTCCTGTTCGTTGATGACTGGCATGAGATTGTCTCCATGGATGATTCCGGCGCCAGATTAGCGCGCCCTACCCAAAACGTCGAAATTCGCATCATCTGCCGACCACGCAGCGCAGGGTGACGAGTTGGAAGGGCTCGAGTTCGAGGGTGATGGCGTTTCCGGTCAGGCCGAGGCGGGCGGTGTCCCGTTCGGTGGGCGTGGTGCGCCAGGCTCCGAGCAGGTCGTGCTGGGGGAATGAGAGACGGGCGGTGGTTCGCAGTCCGGTCGATTCCCAGAGGCGGACGATGGTTCCGTGGCCGTTGGCGGCGGGTTTGAGGCCGGTGATCAGGGCGGTATCGCTTTCCAGCGAGACGAGGCTGGCGGAAGGCAGACGCCATTCGCCGGGATGCCGTGGGGGCAGGCAGGCGGCGACCAATGGCGAGTCCTGCTCCTCGCCGAAGCGGTGGGCGGCGAGCGGGTCGAAGGCGCCGCCGTAGGGCCGGAT
>CAZUPA010000240.1:0-3671 GCA_964622205.1 uncultured Sphaerobacteraceae bacterium | reverse complement strand
GGAATCAGCAGCAGGGGTCCAGTCGCGGTCCGCGCTTCGAGCACTTCGTGTGCCCGGGCCGCCCCTTTAAGAGGAAGGGCCTCCCCCGGCTCGGCCGTCAGCGTCCCATTCGCGAAGGCGTCGAACAGCGAAGCGGCCATCTCGCGCAGTCGATCCGTATCCCGGGTGTAGTGGAAGATGATCGGCCGCGTAACCGAGAGCGAGTTCGCGGCCAGCAGCGGCATCGCCAGCGGCTCCACCGGGCCGGACGCCTGTCCGAAGTTCACCAGGTGACCGAACGTCGCCAGCGACTCCAGCGACCCATAAAACGTATCGCCACCAACCCCGTCGTAGGCCACGTCCACGCCCCGGCCATTGGTCAGGCGGCGAACCTCGGCCACGAAATCGACCTCGCGGTAGAGAATCACGTGACCGCAGCCGGACCGCAGCGCGATGTCGCGCTTCTCCTCCGTCCCCGCCGTGCCGATCACCGTCGCGCCGAGCGCGGCAGCCCACTGGCCGAGCAGGCGACCGACCCCTCCCGCGGCGGCGTGGATCAGCACCGTCATCCCCGGCTCGACCCGGTGTACCTGGCGCGCCAGCATCCCGGCGGTGAGCCCCTTCAGCAGCACCGTGGCCGCCAACCGGTCGTCCATGGACTCCGGCAGGCGAAGCGCGATCCGGGCTGGCAGGGTGCGCTCGGAGGCATACGCGCCGTACTGGTTGGTGATATAGCCGATCCGGTCACCAGTCGAAAACCCCTCCACGCCCGGCCCCACGGCGGTCACGACTCCCGCCGCCTCGATCCCAGGAATGCCGGGCGGAACCAGCGTGTTGTATAGCCCGGACCGCACGTAGACATCGTGGTAGTTCACCCCGATCGCGGTCTGCCGTACCCGGAGTTCACCGTCTCCCGGCACCCCCACGTCCACCGTCTCGAACCGCAGCTCCTCTGGCCCTCCGTAAGCACGTAACATGATTGCCTGTGACATTCGCTCATTCATCCTCGCTCGACGCCCGGCCTCGGTGCGCGGCGGAAAGCCCGAAGGTCTCCTGAACGGAGGTTCCACGCTCCAGGCTGGCGATCCACTCCGCCTCGAGCGCGATCTTGGCCTCCGCCCCGGCGATGCCGTCCCGGATCGCGGCCGGCGACAGCGCGACCAGCCCATCGTCATCGCCAATGATGAGGTCGCCGGGCGCCACCCGGCAGCCGCCTATCTCCACCGGCTCGTTGACCGATCCCCGGTCGAGCCCAACCGGCCCACGCGGCGACACATGCCGCGAGAAGACCGAGAAATCGGTCCATCCCGCCAGCGTGCCCACATCGCGCACGGCCCCATCGCAGACCATCCCAACCGCGCCAATCGCGCGCAGATGCCCGCAGAGAATCTCGCCGATCATGGCGGTATGGTTGTCGCCCCCGGCCGCGATCATCAGCACCTCCCCCGGCTTGATCACCGTGAGCGCGTGAAGCACCGCCCCGAAATCGGGCGGCTCGCACCGCACGGTCACGGCCCGGCCAAACAGGCGCGGCTGCTGGCCGGGCGGCATCAGCGCCCGGATGGCGGGATCGATCTGGCCAGGATCGAGGTTGAGGTCCACCGCGATCGAGGCTGGAACCTCCCGCCAGCGATCGATATCGACCGGGGACACGTCGTCCCCGGAGGCAACCCGCGCGATATGCACCATCTGGCGATCTCTCCCCTTGGTCATGGCGGCGAACACGTGGCGCGGTCCGGAACGGCGGTCGGCGTCGGACCGGCGCCGGGCCACGTCGTGTCGATAGTCGTTCGCGCTACTCTACCGCACCCTCCGGCGGTATCGGCCTCCAATCGGTCGATCGCGGTATGATCGGCCAATGACGACTGGCAACGATCTCTCCCATGTGTACTGGCTCGGCGGCGCCTCCTGCGCCGGGAAGAGCACCATCGCCCTGGCCCTCGCGGATCGGTTCGGGATGCGTCTCTACGATTGCGACGTGGCCTACGAAATCCACGAAACGATCGTCTCGCCGGAGGAGTTCCCCACACTCCATCGCCTGAGCCGCTTGTCGTGGAACGACCTCTGGATGCGTCCGGTGGACCAGCAAATCCGTGAAGAACTCGCGCTGTACCACGAGGAATGGCGGCTCATCCTCGACGATCTGGGGAACCTTCCCCCGGATCGCCCCATCCTCGCCGAGGGCAACGCCCTCCTGCCGGAACTGTTCGACGGCTCAGGCATCTCGTCCTCGCGCACGATCTGGGTGGCGCCCACGCCCGGTTTCCAGAGCGAGCACTACATCCGCCGCGAATGGGTCCCCGGCATCCTGGCGGAATGCGCGGACCCCGACCAGGCCTGGCGCAACTGGATGGATCGCGACGCCGGGTTCGCCGCCCACGTAACCGAGCAGGCGCGCGCCCGGCATCGAAGCGTCATCACCGTCGACGGCTCGGAGCCAGTCGAGCAAGTGGTGGACCGGGCGATCGCCCACTTTGGACTGTAGAGCTGTGGAGAGCAGCACTACTTACCCTTGGGACTCCCTGATATGATGCGGCTGGGACACGCGGCCAGATCAGCCTCTGGTCTACACAATCAATACCAGATATCCTCGCCCGCGCCAGGGCGTCGAAAGCGATAGCATCATGGACCGTGAATTGTCTGGCCCGTATGACATGGTCGAAACTCCCGACGGCCAGCACTTTCCTTTCTACCTGATCGAATACGACAAACACGGCGCCTGCACCAACCAGAAGGCACTTGACCACCTTGTGGATGAAGTAACCCATCGACGAATCGCCACACCCACGGGGAGCCCATATACCAACATGTTCCTCTTCTCACACGGTTGGAATAACGACCGTGCGGACGCGGTGAATCGTTACCGGTCATTTCTGAATGAGTTCGTGAAGGTATGGTTCACCCATGCGTCCCAGGACGGAATCACTCAACCAATTCGGCCGATTCTGGTAGGACTGATCTGGCCAAGCGCCATCCTGACAGGCGACAACCGGCTTCCTCCCGGACTGGACGCGGTGGAGACCGACCTGGCCTATATCAGCGACGATCTGGAGCCGGGAACACGCTCTACCCTATGGAGCGCATTGACCAGCGACGATCTGGATGAGCAAACCGCCCATGCCGCGGTGGAGACATTGCGCCCATTGCATGGCGCCGCCGATGAGGCCGATCTTCTTGAGATCGCAACGGAAGGCGATGCCGGCCTTCCCTCGACATCGGAACTCCTTGATGAATGGGGAGCATTGGCCCTCGCCATGTATCCAGACGCCTATGATGTCGCCGCGGAGGACATCGTATCGTTGGAAGCCGCCGACCTGTTCATTGACGTTCCCTGGCTGGACAAGCTCAAGAGTGGGATCCGGGCGGTAACTGTCCGCACGATGAAACGCCGCGCCGGGGTGGTGGGCGAGCAAGGAGTTTCCAGTCTCCTGGATCGCCTGCTCGACGCCGTTCCCGATGCCCATCTTCACCTGATCGGGCATTCGTATGGCTGCAAGGTGCTTCTCTCCGCTGTTCGGTCAGCGCATTTGTCTCGCCCTGTGAACTCGGCGCTCTTGTTGCAGCCCGCCATTTCGGCCCAGTGTTTCGCGCGGGAAGTAAAGGGCAACGGGCATCCGGGAGGATATCGACGGGCTGTCGATTCTTCCGCGATAGAGCAGCCGATCCTGTCGACATTCAGTTCCAGCGATTTC
>CAZUPA010000239.1:0-3678 GCA_964622205.1 uncultured Sphaerobacteraceae bacterium | reverse complement strand
CGGATGTTCATGGTCATCTCCTCGATTCCGTTGTCGAACGCGCGGCTAGAAGACAGGGCCCAGCTCAACGGTGAGCACGGATTCGTAGGAGCCGCCGCCCACCAGCGTGAGGCCCGACAGATCCAGCTCGGCGTTCCACGTCGCGATGGTGACGCCATTGCCCCTGGAGACAGCGGTAATCGGTGTATTGGGGATGCAAAGCAAACTCAGGATTGAGGCATCTATCACACTACTCGGGGAACCGCCGGTCGGGGGGAGTATCACGGTTCGGGCCCAGGATGGGCTGAACAGTTCCGCGATGTCCCGGAGGGGAACAGTGCAGCCCTGGTCGATCCAGTACCGCTCCAGGTCAGCCACGCTAGCCGGATCGGGCGTAAACTCGATGCGGCCGCTGGTGAGCCTCAATCTGGACGGTGAGACCTCGTCGGTAGCCGACTGGAATGGCCCCACATGCAAACCGATTCCCCACTCCCCGGCGGCGCAGCCAGCGTCCACCCGCACCTGCAAGGGCGACGACGACGCCACAATGGTGTTGCCCACGGCTTGAACCGTGCCAAAGTCAAGATCGCCCTGGGTGAGCGACATGGTCACATCCGTGTTATCGGGGTCGGACCTGTCGCAGTAATCGGGTTCCACCTGGAAGCTTCCCGCCCCAGTGTCCGCGGACACGATTCCGGTTGTCATGCCCACCGCGAGCGCGACGACGCCAGCGAGACTGACTACTGTCTGACGGATGTTCATGATCATCTCCTCGATTCCGTTGTCGCCCGGTTGCTCCGCTCGTTCCGGTCGCCCGCGTCGCGAATGAACGGGGCGGTTTCCGCGCGAACGAGCATGGGATACTAGGCGATGGCGCGACGGCGTTCCTCGTCAGATCCAGCCGTCGTGCCCGATCCGGTGGCCCGGCGCTCGCGCTGGGTCACCATCCTTTAACCCGATCTCCTCCTCTCACCACACGGGACATCGCGCGATGTCCCGTCAAGGGTCCGCGACTGCGGTCACCTCCACGGATGTCGTGTACGTGCCGGGAACAAGCGGTCCCGGTAGCTCCAGGGAAACGGTCAGGATCAGTTCGCCCGCCTCCCGGCCGCCCGGCACGGCGATGACATACCGCCCGTGCTCGCCAGAAATGGCCGCGCCCGGCACACCGCGTATGGCCGCGCCGGTCAGCCGGGAGGCGGGCACGACCCGCCCCTCACTCCCCTGGAAATCGCCGATGGTCACGTTCACCCGCCATTCGCAGGCGGATGCGCCGGTATAGGCGATCCGGATGATGCCGGAGGTGGTTCGTGGCCCGGGAACCGGCTCCACGGACGTGAACGCGATCTCCTGGATCGAGACATCCGGGGGCGCCGGGCCCTGCCGTTCGACGTTCCGGTCCAGGCGATAGGTCTCGATGACAGGCGCCCCAGGCTGGTCGCCGTTCAGGGCGTCCTCCTCTTCGGCGACGACCGACGCGGCCGATGTCGCGGTGAACTCCAGGTGGACGGTCGCCGTGACCGGCGAGGCGCACCCGAGTCGCGTTCCAAGCTGGAAGCGGCCGCCAAGGAATCCGTCGTCCTCCGGGACATCGTCGCTCAGGCCGAGCACGCCATCGCTGGCGTCCAGCACTTCCGGATGGTTCAGGGCATTGGCGTCGACCGCGATCACCCGCCAGCCGGTCTCGCCGGTCCAGGCATTGACCTCGACCGCGGAGACGTTGCGCGTGGCCCAGCGAACGGCGCACTCCTGGAACGACCAGGCGCCGGCCACGGGACGAGCCGCGCCCTCGACCAGGCCGCAGGTGACGACCGGTTCGAAGGGGATGGCGGGTTCGGGGGTTGGGCTGGGCGTTGGCGAAGGCGCCGGTGTGGGTGTGAGCGCCGGGAGGATGCCGGATCCTGGTGTGGCGGCTGGCTGGCTTGCCAGGGCCTCGTCGGGCTCGCCGGTGGCCGTTGCGGTCGGGGTTACGGGTTCCACCGGGGGTTCGGTGGGCGACGGAGCCGGTGTGGGCGAAGGCGGCGGCAATGGCGTGCTGGTCGGAGATGGCGGGATGGGGGTGGGCGATGGTTCGCTGGTGGGTGGCGGCGGGATGGTGGGCGAAGGCGAAGGATCGATCGAGGGTGGCGGATCGCCAGTGGCGTCCTCGGCCACGATTAATCCGGGAGCCAGGCTCAGGAGCGCCACCAGACCGATGGCGGCACGATGCCACCATGCTCCAGATCGACTGGCTCGCCCGGTTGATGAGGGAGGAGACCTCATGTGCCACACTCGCGCATCCACGCCGGCGTCCACGACGCCGGGCGATATTGCGACCATTGGCCTCCGCCATTAGCGGCGTGATCCCATCCTCATCCGTTCGCTCGAGGAGCCAGAATCCCCATCGCCGATCGGTTTTCCGTGTGGAAGGAAGCCATGATTATGTGGAAAACCCGCAGCCCCAGTATACGCACTCACCAGCCAGACACAACGGCAAACGTATGTGTATACAACAAGGTGTTATTTACCGCCCGCATACCGCCCCCATCGCGCCAAACGTCCACCGGGCCAGCCCGGGCGCGCTCGCGTCCGTGTGGCTGGCCTGCCGCGCATGGTCAGGCTGGTCCCACGGGCGAGCGCGAACGGGAGGACGGCCTGGGCGGGGGCGGGCGTCGCGGAGGTACGGGCCCCGGAAACGACTGGGACGATGCTGATCGTGAACCACTTGCACGACTACCACACCACCCATCCAGGCGAACCGTGGCACACGTTCACGTCCGGGAACCCGTTGGCGCCGAAGATGTGGCCGTTCCGGAGGCTCGACCACATGCTGGTCCGGTGCGGAGAGGATGACATGCCGACGCTGGAGATCACGGCCTGTGAACAGGTGGGCAACCAGCCGGTGGACGGCTTGGGCAAGCGATCATTTCAGGCTGGTGACCGATTTCCGGCCGCGCGCCGCGTAGGAGGGCGAAGGACCTGTCCACGCGGCCAACCATGGGAATCCTGGATTCGACGCGTGGGTGGTCATGCCACCTCCGCTCCTTCACCTGGCCCACCTGAACGGAGACCGGCGGCCATGGCCTGGCGTTCCATGCGCCGAGCCTACCTGCTCTGGAAAAGGTCCAATCCACCATCCGATGACATCCCACACAGCCGCCAGGGTCGACCGTGCCATCCCATTCCGAATACCCCTGTGCTACAGTCACCGCCAGCCTGGCATGCACGCCGCCTTGGCCACCCAAACGAACCCTGGGCCCCGCATCTCCATTCATCTGAAAGGCACACGCGCTCCATGAACATTGGTGTGAGTTCCTACAGCTTCTCCCAGAGCTTCCGGCGCGGCGAGATGGACGTCCTCGACGCCATCGACTGGGTCGCCGGTTCCGCCGCCACCCATTTCGAGCTAACCGGCGTGGGGCTGGTGGCGACCGTGGCGACACTCGAACGGGGCGCTCCCGCGGGCGGTTGGAATCCGGCGGACTACCCCGACCGCGACGCCAACATCGCCGCCGACCTGGTGAACCAGCCCGCGCTGATCGAAGCCATTCGCGCTCACGCCGAAGCAAAGGGCGTGCCGCTCTCCAACTACGCCGTGGGCGCTGACTTCCGGACGGATGACCTGCCCGCCGAAATCGCCCGGGTAAAGCGGCACATTGATACCGCCCACGCCCTGGGCATTCGCTACTTCCGGCACGATGTGGTGGCCTGGTCGTGGCG
>CAZUPA010000238.1:0-3734 GCA_964622205.1 uncultured Sphaerobacteraceae bacterium | reverse complement strand
CCACGGAGGTGGCTGGTGACACGCCCGGCACCGTCACGGACCTGCCCACGACGGGTCACGGAGTCGAACGGAGCATCAGCCTCCTCCATCTTGGCCTGCTGCTGGCGGCTGGGCTGGCGCTCGTCGCCGGGATCGGCCGGGTGGTTGAGACGCGCCGGAGGACGTAGCCGGAGCGTCGGCCCCAACGGCCGAGCATCGATCGACGATCAGGAGCCAGCGCGGGGCCGTCCGGGAGAGACCGGACGGCCTCGCCGGTTTTCCCCAGGCTGGGCCGTTCGTCCGCGAAGCATGGCGCTCCGGAGGCAATCTGGTTTCCGGGTCGGGGGTCATTGCCGCCAGAATTTCCACAATAATGTACATATGGTAGTTTATGGGGTTCACGGATACTATATGCTGTGGTACCATCCAGAAATGTGAAGACATTGCTATGGTGTCCGTTCACAGTTATCATATGATTCTTGACGCACATGGATGGCCGGGTTTTTCCCGGTAACAGACAGAAGGCAATCGGAACCAGCAGCGAGTCAATAGCGCAGAGGTAGTTCGATGGCAGCCACCAAGCAGTCCGCACGCTCCAGAAGTCGCAAGCGCGATACAGCATCCACGGGCCTGGGAGTCACCCGGGTATTCACCACGGGCGGCCAGGATCCGTTTTCGACGCTTGAGTGGTCGTTGCGGACATCGCGCATCACGAACCCGGACGGGACGGTGGTGTTCGAGATGGTCGACGCCGAAATCCCGTCGTCGTGGTCGCAGGTGGCGGCCGACATCATGGTCAGCAAGTACTTCCGCAAGGCCGGTGTACCGCAGGTTGACGCGGATGGAAAGCCTCTCCTCGACGAGCAGGGCAATCCGGTGCTGGGACCCGAGCGGTCGGCCAGGCAGGTGATCTCGCGGCTGACGTCTACATGGCGGTGGTGGGGCGAGACGAACGGGTACTTCGCGAGCGCCGATGACGCCAGCGCGTTCGAGGACGAACTGTCGTATATGCTGGCAAACCAGATGGCCGCGCCGAACTCGCCGCAGTGGTTCAACACCGGGCTGGCGCATGCCTACGGCATCACTGGTCCGGCGCAGGGGCACTTCTACGTCGATCCGGCCGATCCGGAAACGGTGAAGGAGAGCGAAGACGCCTACACCCGCCCGCAGCCGCACGCCTGTTTCATCCAGAGCGTGAGGGACGATCTCGTCAACGACGGCGGGATCATGGACCTGTGGGTGCAGGAAGCGCGGCTGTTCAAGTACGGCTCGGGCACGGGCACCAACTTCTCGTCCCTGCGCGGATTGGGAGAGCCGCTCAGCGGAGGCGGCACTTCGTCCGGCCTGATGAGCTTCCTCCGGGTGGGAGACAGGGCGGCGGGCGCGATCAAGAGCGGCGGCACGACCCGCCGAGCGGCCAAGATGGTCGTGCTCGATGCCGACCACCCCGATATCGAGGCGTTCATCGACTGGAAGCCCCGCGAGGAGCTGAAGGTGGCGGCGATGGTGGAGGGCATGCGACACCTCACGCCGGAGCAGCAGGCGCGGGCCGGGGAACTGGGCCTTTCGCTCACCTACGATTACAACGGCGAGGCCTACGAGACCGTTTCCGGGCAGAACTCCAACAACTCGGTGCGATTGACCAACGACTTCATCCAGGCCGTACAGGACGATGCCGACTGGGACCTGACGGCCCGGATCGATGGTTCGACAATGCGGACGGTGAAGGCGCGGGACCTGTGGAACCGGATCGCGGAAGCGGCGTGGCAGAGCGCCGACCCGGGCGTGCAGTTCGACACGACGATCAACGAGTGGCACACGAGCCCGGCCGGGGGACGGATCAACGCCTCGAATCCGTGTTCGGAATACATGTTCCTGGACAACACGGCGTGCAACCTGGCGAGCCTGAACCTGCTCCGGTTCGTGGATGTCGAGACGGGCGAGTTCCAGATCGACGAGTTCCGGCACGCGGTGCGGCTGTGGACCATCGTGCTTGAGATCAGCGTGCTCATGGCGCAGTTCCCGAGTGAGGAAATCGCCCGGCTCTCGTACGATTACCGGACGCTGGGTCTTGGCTATGCCAATATCGGCACGGTCCTGATGATCAAGGGCATGCCGTACGACTCCGATGAGGCGCGAGCCTACACCGGCGCGGTGACGGCGCTGATGACGGGCGAGAGCTACGCGGCATCGGCCGAACTGGCGAGGGTGCTGGGACCGTTCCCGGATTACGAGGCGAACGCCTCCAGTATGCTGCGCGTGATCCGGAATCACCGGCGGGCCGCCTACGATGCCCCGGCGTCGGAGTATGAGGGACTGACGGTGCCGCCAATGGCGGTATCGAGGGATCTGGCGCCGACCGGCATCCTGGACGCGGCCCGGTCGGCATGGGATACGGCGCTGGAGCGAGGCGTGAAGCACGGTTTCCGGAACGCCCAGACGACCTTGCTGGCGCCGACCGGCACGATTGGCCTGCTGATGGACTGCGATACGACCGGCGTCGAACCCGATTTCGCGCTGGTGAAGTTCAAGAAGCTGGCGGGCGGCGGGTATTTCAAGATCGCCAACGGCTCACTGGCCCCGGCGCTGCGGACCCTTGGCTACACCCCCGAGCAGCGCACGGAGATGCTGACCTACGTGCTCGGCACGCTGTCGCTCGATGGCGCGCCGCATATCAACCGCGAGAGCCTGAAGGAGAAGGGGCTCAATGACAACGACATCCGCACGCTGGAGGCGTCGTTGCCGGGCGTGTTCGAGTTGCCGTTCGCCTTCAATGCCTGGTCGCTGGGCGAGGGCGCGATCGAGCGCCTTGGCCTGACGATGGACCAGGCGACGAAGCCGGGCTTCGATCTGTTGCGGGCGATCGGGTTCACGCGGGATCAGATCAACGAGGCCAACGAGGTCATCTGCGGCACGATGACGGTTGAGGGCGCGCCGCACCTGAAGGACGAACACCTGCCGGTGTTCGACACCGCGAACAAGAGCGGCAAGAAGGGCACGCGACTTATCCACTACTCGGGCCACATCAAGATGATGGCGGCGGCGCAGAGCTTCCTTTCCGGCGCGATTTCCAAGACGATCAACATGCCGCACGAGGCGACGATCGAGGATGTCGAGGACGCATACCAATCGTCGTGGGAACTTGGCATCAAGGCGATGGCGATCTACCGCGACGGTTCGAAGATGAGCCAGCCGCTATCCAACAAGAGCGACATGAAGGTGGAGGACGATGAGGCGGTGAAGGCGCTCGTGGCCACCGAGGTCGAGGAGGCGGTCGCGAAGGCAACAGCGGCCAGGGACGCGGAGATCGCCTCCCTGAAGGCGCGACTCGCGGCCGCGAATTTCGCGGCCGCTCCGGCCCCGTCGCAGGGCAGCCTCGTGAACGGCCAGGCGCAACTGCCGGGGATGCCGTTCAAGCCGGTGCGGCGGATGTTGCCGGCCAAGCGGCACGGCTTCACCCAGGAAGCACGGATCGCGGGGCACAAGATCTACCTGCGAACTGGCGAGTACGAGGACGGAACGCTCGGCGAGATCTTCATCGACATGCACAAGGAGGGCGCGGCCTTCCGCTCGATGATCAACTCGTTCGCGATCTCGGTGTCAAAGGGTCTGCAATACGGTGTGCCGTTGGAGGAATACGTAGATACGTATACGTTCGTGCGGTTCGAGCCGCAGGGCATGGTTTCGGGCCACCCGAATATCAAGCTCGCGACCTCGGTGATCGACTTCGTGTTCCGCGTGTTGGGCATGGAGTA
>CAZUPA010000237.1:0-3836 GCA_964622205.1 uncultured Sphaerobacteraceae bacterium | reverse complement strand
CGGGGTTCGTGCGGATTTACGACGCCGTGCGGTCCGGGGACCTGGACGGCGCGCGAACGGAGCAGGACCGGTTGTTCCGGCTGTTCGACATCACGCGGCAGGCGGAGCCGGGACGGATGGGGCACACGGCGAGCGCGCTGGGCGGCTTCAAGACGGCGTTGCAATTGATGGGCGTGATTTCGACGAATGTGACGGGACGGCCGATGACGCGCTTGAACGAGGCCGAGACGGCCCGGATTCGCGAGGTGCTGGTGGACGTGGGGCTGATATAGCGGGAGAGGACAGCATGACCAAAGCACGTATCGAGGAAGCCTATTTCGATCGTGAGCCAGCGGTGGACGCGCTCCGGACGGCATCGGCGGCGGCGTTTGGCGTACGTCCCGAAACGATCGTGGTTGAGTGCCTGGACGGCCCGGCCCATATCGGGCCAGAGCCGGCTGTTCGCTGGCTCCGCGACGGTGAAGACATGCGGGGAGAGTTTCCGGTTTGGTACTATCTGCACACCGAGGTAGCGGATCTGGATCGAATCAACCAGATACTCAGCGCGATTACCGGCAAGCTTGGTGTTGCCGCGTTGAGCCAGGCTCCTGATCCGGATGACCTGGCCTTGCATGGTCCCGATGGCTCCCTTCGCATCGTTCCGGTTGAACAGTCCTCCGCCAATGGGAACACGCTCGTTCTCTCTCCATCGGATAGGGCGATCTTGGAACGCGCCTACAAAGCAGTTCGAGCCCTCGCCAGTTAGTCTGTTGCATTTCCTGCCGGGCCACCCGGCGAGGACCATGATGTAGATACATGGGAGGCGCGATGTGAAGGTTACGGTCAGGAAGTGGGGAGACGGTGTGTCGGTGCGAATCCCGGGTTCTGTCATGCGGGCGGCAAAGCTCGAACTGGATCAGGTAGTCGACGTGCGTGAAGAGGGTGGCCGCGTTATTGTCGAGCCAGTTCTCCCGGATGAATATGACCTCACCGGACTTTTGTCGGGCATCTCTCCCGGCAACCTGCATGGGGAGATCGACGTTGGGGAGCCGGTGGGCAGGGAATGTGGATTTAGCTCTCGCGGGGCTTGATCGTGTAGGAGAAGCTCCAGATGAAGTCAATTCCGAGGATGAAGAGCCAGAGATACGAGAGTTCGAAGAACTGGCCGGGATCATCGGGACGACCGGCGAGCAGGTAGAGGAAGCCGAGGACGATCGTCGCGATTGTCCAGGCGAGGGCGTGTTTCAGCCAGCCCTGGCGTTCCTGCGCGGCGTGACCGGCGCCAATGCGTTTGGGCGCGCGAGGTTGGCCGGCGAAGCGTTCGGCGACCTTGCGATCGGCCCATCGCAGGATATCGGGCCCAAAGGCGAGGGAGCAGCCGAGATAGAGGGCGGCGAGGGCATGCTGGCCCTGGAATTCCGCGCCGCGGCGAATATCGATGCTGACGAAGACGAGCAGGATGACATCGACGACCGGGGTGGCGGCGAGGAGGAGGCCGCCAAGCTGTTCGCGTTTGAGGGCATAGCGGGCGACAAGACCGGCGGCGATGAGGATCCAGAAGAGGAATTCGCAGGCGAAGATGATGGCGACGATCATGGGGCGTTTCCTGATGATTCCCGCACAACCATGCGTATGAGGCGCTCCATGGTGGTCGTCATGCCGGCGACGAAGGCGGGATCGCCGTTGGCGTCGACCACGAGGCGTCCAGCTTCGAGGGATGCGCCATAGAGGATGGTTGTGAGCGGGGCGAGTGGCTGGGGGGCGAGGATGCCGGCCTTGATGAGGTGTTCGAGGCCGTATTCGATGCCGGCGACGGCGTAGTCGCGGTCGATGCGCCGCCAGGTATCCCAACCCAGGACGGTTGGCGCGTCCTGGTAGTAGATGCGCCTGACACCGGGTTCGGCGCAGGAGGCGAAGAACTCCGCGAAACCGGCGATGAGGCCGTCGATGACATTGCCGGAGTTGGCGACCGCCTGGTTGCCGGCCTCGCGGACGCGGCCGTCGAGGTCCTGCTCGAGGGTTTCGAAGACGGCGCGGAAGAGGCCAGCCTTGCCATCGGGGAAGTGGTGGTACAGGGCGCCGCGGGTGACCCCGGCGGCGGCAACGATTTGCGCGGCGGTGGAGTCGGAATAGCCGTGTTCGCTGAAGAGGGCGAGTCCGGCGTTGATGAGGGCGGTTCGGGTGGTGGCGAGTCGTTCGGCCTGGGAACGACGCTTCGCTCCAGTAACATACATACATCATGTATATATGTTAACGAGGATGCTGTCAAGTCGCCGGGGGCGTGGAAATTCCGGGCCTATGTGCCGGTACGGTTGGTTGGGGAGGCGGCGGTTTTACCGGCGAACGCCGCGAGCTGATCGGCCATCGGCGCGTCGGAATTGGCTGGCTGGGCGGGTTTGAAGAAGTCGCCGCGGCTTTCAGGAGTGGCGAGCGTGATCCGGAGGCGCTCCAGGCTTCGGGCCGCCACGTCTGGACAGAGATCCGTACTCTGACCTGTTGCCTGGGCGATGTCCCAGCCGTGCCCGATGAGTTCGTCGATGCGAATGATCACTACTTCAGACGCCGGGATGCGTCCTTTTGGAGCTGGGGTTTCGCTGGTTTCCGCCAGGGCGGCCAGGAAGTCGTTCTGGGCGGTTCGCGCGGCATTGACGACGGGACGATCCGCGATGTAGTCGGTACCGGTGAATTCGTCCTCGCCGGTTCGCAGGTAGGTTGCCGCCCAATGGTCGCCGTCGATGACGTGGTTGATGACGTCTTTGACGGTCCAACCATCGTTGACGGTTGGTTTGCCGAGATCGGCGGGGCTGAGGTTGTCGAGCAGGTTCGTGAAGGTGTACTGGGCGGTTTCCAGATCATCCATGAGAAGTGAAGGGACGGGCATCGTTCGCTCCATTGAGTGCCGAGTGTCGCCGGATGGTACAGGGAGTGGCGGGCCGGTTCAAGAGGAGGAAACGAGGTAACCGGGGGCGCGAACGCAGGCGAGTTCCCTGCGTTCGCGGTCGAGTGTTACCGGGGGCGGATGGAGGGCCAGTCGAGCTCGAAGCCGAGGTTGGTGGTGAGCGCGGACTGAAAGCTGGCGAGGTTGGTTTCGTCGTTGCGGATGGCGCGAGGCGAGTCTCCCGTTTCGAGGCTCCAGGCGGCGAGCGCTCCGGCCGCTTCGCCGATATTCCACTCCACCGGGTGCAGGCGGTAACAGCCATTGGTGATGTGGGTGACGCCAAGGTTCTTGTTGGCCGGCAGCAGGTTTTCGACACGCTTCGGGATCAGTGAGCCGAGCGGGATCTGGAACGGCCAGGAGCTGATGTCGACGTAGGTGCGCAGCGCGGTCGAGGGGTGGAGATCGATCCGGTAGCTGCCGACGCCAACGCTGTCGTGGAACTTGGCGGGGCCATCCGGGCGTTGCTCGACGCCGACATGCTCCTCCAGCACGGTGAACTCGGCTTCGATGCGGCGAGCCTCGCGAATGTAGGCCGCCATCGCGAGACCGTGGTTCGTGCCGGTCACATCGCTGCGAAGTCGGAGACCGGGATAGCCGGAGCCTCCGTCAATGGTGGGGGCTTCGGTTTGCATCCAATAGAGGAATGACAGGCTGAGCTGGTGCGAGGCTTCGAGGTGCTTCGCCTTGTCTTCCTCGCTGACGCCCAGCAGGGGGCCGAGCCAGTAGTCGATCTGGGGCCAGTTGACCAGCGTGATGTCGCTGTCGAACGTGCCTTCGGGGTACTTGGCGCGGTCGAGAATGCGCCGGTAGTGCCAGAAGTCGTGAGGCGGGGTATCGCCCTCCTGACTTTCGAAGATGGCGCGGTGGCGGGCTTCGAGCGTGACGGGGTGGACGTCGTACCAGGAGAATTGCTTGTCTG